>CANQZW010000001.1 GCA_947628435.1 uncultured Bacilli bacterium
ACATTTTGCCATAACCATTTCCCTGATATTCTTTTAAAATATATAAAGAATGTATTTCTGCGGCATTTTCATATTTAACTAACATTCCTTTCTATCGTCCTTTCAGTCCTCTGAAAGGCACAAATTGAATTGAAAAATTGACTTTTAAACTTTTTTGTTTATAATAACTACTTGTTGCAGGTACACTACAGAGCACGGCGAGGTGAGTGGTGTTAAGAATCTTATCTTAAACCCGTATTTTTATATGTGTCGATTATTCTCGGTGTACAAATGAGTGTTGCCTTTATTGAGCACGGAACCTTATCTATGTGAAAATCATTTCTTGTTTTCTAGTTTGAGAATTTTCAGTCAATGCCTACAACAATATTTTATTTTTATTATTATAAACTTGAAATTTTGCGATTTTTCTCAAAATCTTTTTTTCATGCCTATTTTGTCATTATTTTTTTCAACCTTATCACTATCTAAAGTATAATAAATCCAACCAATTATTTTGTCTTGTAAAGTTAAAACGTAATAATTCGGTTGATCAGTTATATTATTTTTTAATCTTTCAGCACTTTCCTTTTGATGATCTAATAATCCCTTTAAAAAATCATCATCAACAATTCCTTTATATGTTGTATTCCATACAAGTGCAATAGAATGTGCTAATTCAGTTGAATCTTCTATTTTTCTTTTTCTAATTATAGGATTCATAACTATCACGTATAATCTAATTATGTGATTTTTTATTAATCACTATATTAGATTCTCCTTTCTATGATATTTTTTATTACATCTGAAATGAGATATAATATTTAAGCACTGTGGATTTGTTCCTATATTTTTACGGCTTTGACTGGTTGGAGATGACAACTACCACAGGCTTTTATTTTTATTGGTAATTAGTTAGTTAACGCTTTGACGTTTTATATCTTACGTGAATACATAAATAGAAGTCTTGTGTAAAACATACAGTGCATCAAAAACTAATTGGAGGTGTTTTTTTATGTATTTTGTTGGTATTGATATTTCAAAATACAAACATGATTGTTTCATTTGTTCTGAAACGGGTGAAGTAATTGAAGAAAATTTATCTTTCACAAACACCAATGAAGGATTTATTCAATTACTTAATTTATTAAAATCTTTAGATAATAATCAAGAAATAAGGATAGGATTTGAAGCTACTGGTCATTATGGGATGAACCTTAAGCTATTCCTTGAAAAGAATAATTATTCTTTTATGGAATTTAATCCTGTTCTTGTTAAAAGATTTATTTCAACTCAAACTCTCAGAAGAACTAAAACAGATAAGAAAGATGCCTTGTTAATCACTAAGTATCTTATATCTGTGGATTACAAACCCCATCCGAAACAATTTTATCATAAATATTCATTAAAGTCTCTATCTAGAATGAGAGAAAAGTTAGTTAAACAACGTTCTTATTATGAAGTTCAAATTACTAATGTGTTAGATATTATTTTCCCTGAATATAAGCCTTTCTTTAATAATGATTTTTCTAAAACCAGTTTATATATTCTAAATAAATATAAAACTCCTGATAAGATCAAAAATATGAAAGATTTTGATTCTATTAGAAAATTATCTCGTGGTAAATTTACTTCTGCTAATTTTATTAAGCTTAAAGAACTTGCTAAGAATTCTATTGGTATTTCAAACGATATATTTGAAACTGAATTGGAATCATTACTAAATCTTCACTCACAAATTGAGGTTGAAATAAATAAACTTGAGGATAAAATTGAATCTATTATCAAAGAACTTAATCCACCAACTCTTTCTATTAAAGGAATTGGTATTATTTCTTGTGCTGGTATCATTTCCGAATTTGGTGATTTATCTAGATTTAAATCAGCCGATGCTTGTGTTGCTTTTGCTGGTATTGAGCCTAGTATATCAGAGTCTGGAACTGAAACTCACACTGGTCACATGGTTAAACATGGATCTGGTCATTTAAGATATTTTCTTATGAATGCTGCAGACTATGTTTTTATGCATGAACCTATATTCACAGAATTCTATTATAAAAAGCGTTCTGAAGGTAAAACTCATAGAGTAGCTTTAACACATGTTGCTAAAAAACTTATCAGAATTATTTATAAATTAGAATCTGAAAATATAACTTTTAATTCAAATATAAATTAATTGGTGTTTAATTTATATTATATATATCGCGACATAAAATTTTAAAAATTAATATTTTTAAAATCTTTTTGGCGTGGAACAAAAATCTTTTTAAGATTTTTGAGAAAAATGAGTTGACTTTTTATAGTTAGTCATCTCCTTATAAAAAAATAAAACTCATATTGGTTCGTCAATATGCAAGTATGTTTTCTAAATTTTAAAAATTTAATATAAAAGCATTGTTTCAAGAACAAATGTTTGGTATAATTAATTTGGAACATTTAATAGTTGGGTGATTGCCAAACTTCATGAAGAAGGGAGGCGATAGTATGAATAAGAAGGATTTTTTAATTCTATCTTTAATCATTCTTATCTTCCTATTAGTATTATTACTATTTATAGTTTTAATATAAAAGAAAATCACCTAACTCAACTGCTTTGAATTAGGTGAAACCAATCTTTTGGCAACACTCAACACTAGCATATTGAATGTTCCTTTTTTATTTTATTCAAGTTTCCTTGACAAATACATCATAACATAAAAACGCACTTTTATCAAGTGCGTTTTTTATCTTTACTCGTGTTTTTCCGAGTTTCCTATCAATCTGGTGCCTCCTGTAAGAATCGAACTTACAATTCAGCCTTACCATGGCTGCGTTATACCACTTAACTAAGGAGGCGATTTAAATACATTCTATCATAATATATTTATATATACAAGTAATAGAATGTATTTAATTACTATTTTTTAAGTATTCTAGTGGTGTTAATAATGGTTAGTAATGTTACACCTGTATCTGCAAATACAGCTTGCCACATTGATGCTAAACCAAGTGAACTAAGTAATAATACTAACACTTTAACACCTATTGCAAATATTAAATTTTGTTTTATTATTTTATTTGTGTACTTAGATATTTTAATTGCTTTTACTATTTTTTCTAATTCATCAGTCATTATAACAACGTCTGATGCTTCTATGGCTGATGCACTTCCTAAAGATCCCATTGATATACCAATATTTGCTAATGCAAGTGATGGTGCATCATTTATTCCATCACCTACAAAGGCTACAACCCCATTATCATCATTAATTTTTTCTTTTAATAATTCATATTTATCGTTTGGAAGTAATTCATAATTAACATTATCTATTCCAACTTTTTTAGCTATATCAAGAGCAATATCTTTGTTATCTCCAGTAAACATATATGGTGTTATTCCTAATTTTTTTAAATTACTAATAGTTTTTTTAGCATCTTTTTTAACGCCATCTATTAATTCTAATTTAGCAACTACTTTTTCATCTACACTTAAATATATTGCATTAGACTTTTCTTTTGCTTTACAAAAGCTACTAGATCCTACCTTTATTTTTCTATTTTTTATTTCACATGATACACCTTTACCAGATGTTTCTTTAAAGTTTTTAATATCATTAGTCTTTGGCTTAATGTTAAATACTTCAACTATTCCCTTTGCTATCGGATGATTAGACAACATTTCAGCTTTAACATACATTTTAATTACATCATCTTTTTTATAATTATTATCTAAAACATCTAATTTATAACTACTAAATTTGCCCGTTGTAATGGTACCAGTTTTATCAAATACGATTTGTTTAATTTTACCAAGTGAATCTAAAAAGTCACTTCCCTTTACTAAAACTCCTTCTTTAGACGATCTTCCGATACCAGTAAAATAACTAAGCGGAACAGATATTACAATGGCGCATGGGCATGATATTACCAAAAATACTAATGCTCTATATATTGCATCTTCTAATTTAACATTAAATAATAATGGTAAAATAATCGTAACTAATATTGCTAAAATAAGTACTATTGGGGTATATACTTTAGCGGCCTTTGATACAAAGTTTTCGGTTTTAGCTTTTCTATCAGATGCTTCTTCTACCAAATTAAGTATTTTACTTACCGTACTATCTTCATAAGCATTAGTCACCTTAAGTTCTATTAACCCGCCTTCATTTACACTGCCTGATAAAACATTATCATTAACGCTTACGCTTCTTAATTTAGATTCACCGGTTAAGGCTGAAGTATTAAGTTTTGCATCACCTTTTATAACAATACCATCTAAAGGTACTTTTTCACCTTGTTTTATTACTATTACATCACCTATTTTAACCATTAAAGGATCTGTTTTAACAACTTCTTTATTTATTTTTAAATTGGCATATTCAGGCTTTATATCCATCAAATCACTTATTGATTTACGAGAATTATTAACCGCTAATTCTTCTAGTATTTTACCTATTTCATATAAAACAATTACCATTAAACCCTCATGAATGTTATTTGTTAAATAAGCTCCTATGCAGGATATAGTAACTAATAAATTTTCGTTAATTGTTTTAGATTTAAATAATAACTTTACTGAATTAGTAATAGTTCTTAAAAGTAAAATTAAATAACCAATAATAATTAATATCTTTGATATATTATTCTTAAATAAAAACATTCCAAGTAGTGATATTAAAAGACCAACAATTAATCTTATAGTGTGAAAAATAAGAGATTTTTTATTATTTGCGTTATCATTTAAATTTAAAACTTTTACGCTTGGTTCAACACTTTTAACTATTTGCGATACGTATTTTTTAGCATCTTTAGTATCAGTATCAACAGTTAATGTAAGTTTGGGAAAGTTTACGTTTGCATATCTTATATTTTTATCACTTTTTAATTTTTCTTCAATTCTTAAAGCACAATTAGGGCAATCTAAATTACTTAACTTATATTTATATCTCATTTATATGTTCACATCCCATCTTAAATATTTTTTCTACATGGTCATCTGCTAAAAAGTAATATGTTAAATTTTTATCCTTTCTATACTTTACCAGTTTTGAATCTTTTAAAATTCTAAGTTGGTGAGAGACAGCTGACTGACTTACCTTTATTTTTTCAGAAATATCATTTACACATAATTCGTTATTTAAAAGTACGTTTATTATCTTAACCCTAGTTGAATCACCAAAAATTTTAAATAACTCTGATAAATCAATTATTTTATCTTCATCTAACAAATTCATTTTTATATCCTTTCTATATGAATATATGTTCATATATTAATATTATATGCAAATACATTACTAAAGTCAATAAAAAATAGCTCTTTTAAAAGCTATTTTATAACTACTCTTGTATGTTATCATTTTCATCAAACTTAACATCTAAAAACTTACGGCTTGCTAAATAATCACACATATGAACAAATCTTTGAAACCTAGATTCTGGTTTTGGCAAAATAACATCACTATAATTATTAGTGTTCCAAGGACCCATATGAGATGATATTACATGACAAATAAATTCTAGTTCCTTATCGGAAAATTCTAGTTTGCTTTTATTTTCTTTTATATATTCACAAGCAAGTATTGGGTGTTCAAACTTGGTATATTCCGATTTTTCTAAACCAGACTTTAAACCATCATGCATTATTAATGCTATTATCATAAGATCTTTTTCATTATTGGTGTATGCACCAGATACACTCTCATCATTAAATAATTCTTTTGCAATTCTAACCGCAACTTTAGTATGTCTTAATAAGCCTTTATTTCCAAGAGCAAATGACGGGTGATACTTACCAGTAGATGATGCTGGTACTATAAAAAAATAATCTGGTAATAAACTTATTAAAATTTTAACATTATCTTTATATCTTTCATTTTTAATATATTCAATTTCCTTTTCAAACATTTTTATTTTATCATTATCTATTTTATTTTTCATTTTAGACTCCTTATATGCTTCAAATAAAATTAAATTAATCTAATATAGTTTTTAAATAAACGGCACATAAAAAACTATCAGGTAAAAAATTAATTATTTTATTTAATATTTTCCAAGATATTTTTTTCTTATTAAGTTCTTCATAAATATAACAAATTAATTCTTTATTAATGAAAGTTTTATTTAACTTATTTGTATTAATGACTTTTTTTAATAAACTATAATTATTATTTTCACGTTTATATTTTCTTTTTAAGACAACATTAACGTAAGATGCTCTATATATTTTTTCATCATTAAAAGAAAAAGATTTCATCAAATTTTCTAAGATATGATTAAAAAAGTCTTCATCATTATTTTTAAATATCTTTTTATACTTTTCTTTATTCTTATCATTTTTTAGGTATTTGTTAAGATTATCATAAAACCTTTTGTTTAATCTATAAAAGTTTCTATGTAACGATCCTAATTTAAATGTAAAATAATTGCCTTCTAATTTATTAAAAGCCTTCATCGTATCATTATAACCTAATTTCATATCTCTTCTAGCCTGATATTTTTCTAGAACTAAAAAATTACCAATTTTATTTTTGGAACTAATAATTATAGTAGGAATATTCTTACTTTTAATATTTCTTTTTTTACCTGGTGAATGTAAATCAACTCCTATTATCCGTTCTGCTCCCATTTTTATAGCTAAATTTATTGGCATATTATCATAATATCCACCATCTATATATGATTCTTTATTTATTTGTTTCATTTTAAACGCCGGAAAACAAGATGCAGAAGCTAAAAGATAATCCTTTAATAATTCGCGTGGAATTTTATCTTTAGTTAACATAACAGGCTTTAAAGATGATAATTTAACCGTTACTAAACCATAATCAATATTTGATGAATAAAATAAATCAGGCCTTAAATTATCAGATACTACCTTTTCTAAACCAGGTGTTGAAAGTCCTCCTTTAATGGCAGCTTTAGCATACTTTAAAATAACTTTTTTTCTTCCTTTAGGTACATAATAGCTTGCTTTAAAATCAGAATCAATAATTTTAGTATAATCCATAAAATACCATAGTTTAAACGCATCACTATAATTTCCTTGAACCATAAAAGCTCCATTTAAAGCACCAATTGACGTTCCTGTTACAATATCATAATTAATTCCAAGTTCTCTTATTGCCTTCCAAAAACCAATTTGATATCCACCTTTACCCCCGCCACCAGATAATACTATTGCTGTTTTCATAACTTACCTCTTATAAAACTATTTTAAAATAACTATACTAATATATTAACATATTTTTAGATAATAAAATTAATTATTTTCATCATCTAATAGTACTATTGGATTAACGTGTATAACGGTTAAGTATATTTCACTTATCTTAGAATTGATTTCTTTTTCAAGATTATTTGCAATATCATGACTATCAAAAGTTGATAAATTACCATCAACATATATAGTAAATGAAATCTGGTATTTATAACCTATTGGTGTCGAATTAAAATGATTTACACATTTTATTTCATCATGTAATTTTATAATATCAAGTACTCTTTTTTTAGTTTCATCAGAAATAGATTTATCCATTAAAACATCATAACTTTCCTTAAAAATTTTACAGGATGTTATAAATATCCATATTGCTATTAATATACCTACTATTCCGTCTAAAAAGTACACTCCATAATAAGCAAGTACACACGATACTAAATTTAAAAGCGTCAAAACACAATCATTACGATGATCAACAGAATTTGCTTTTAAAAGTAAATTATTATGCTTATTATAAAGTAATTTTGTATAAATGTATAAAGTAAATTTAATTAAGATAGTTATTAAACAAACAACAATTAACCAAATTGAAAAATTATACTTTTTATTATTAATTATTGCGAATAAAGAATCATTCAAAACCTTAAATGACATTAAAAACATTGCAATACTAATTAACATAGAATATATGTACTCAGCCTTACCATGTCCTAAATTATGGTCATCATCCTTAGGCCTGCTAGATATTTTATTACCTATAAAAGTCATTAAAGAAGAAAAAATATCACCAGCACTATTAAAAGCATCCGCTATCATAGCCTGTGAAAAGGTTATGAATCCTATAACACTTTTTATGATAAGTAAAAATAAATTTCCTATAATACCTAAAATACTTACAATTTTAACACTTTTAAATCTTTGCATAACATCACCTGTAATATAAATTATTTTTAATATTAAAAATTATAACATAAAACGTATATATTTTAATATTTTATGTTCAAAAAAAATGTATTGAAAACCATGTTTCAACACATTATTTTTTTAAAATGGCGTCCCCGGTGCGATTCGAACGCACGACCCCTCGCTTAGGAGGCGAGTGCTCTATCCTACTGAGCTACGAGGACACTAAAGACATTTTATCATAATTAAGTAAATAAAAAAAGCTTTTTAAAAGCTTATCTTATAAAATTAATTAAAAATAAAAACCAAATAGATACTTGAGCTTTAGCAACTTTAGCACCTTCCATCATAGCTACTATCTTATCACAAAACGTTACGATCCAAGCTTCTTTATACTTAGGGGCAACGTTTGAAATTGGGAACATATGAGATTCTATAATATTTTGTTCTTTTTCATTTACACCAAAATAATTAATAGCATTTTCCTTAGCAATACTTGGATGTTTTATAAACATTTTTGTTTCAGTTACAATATTCTTATCGTCTCTTTCTAAGAAAAAATCATGTAATACTCCCGCTCTAATTGCAGCTTTAACATCACAACCTAATAACTTAGATATTTTATATGATAAATATGATACTTTAACAGAATGATTAAATCTTGTTCCACCATGGTGAACAATTGATTTTGTTTTTGAAAATTCTTTATGTAAAAGTATTGGTGATGCTATACTCATAAATTGTTTATCTTTATATATTTTATTCATTAAATCCAACTCAATCAACCTCTTTGTTCGATAATATTATATTCTTTTAATTTATTTTAATATATTTAATTTGCATCTTTTATCAAAAAAACCTTATTAAGAATAACATATATATTAAAAAAAGTAAAGCATACAATTGTGCGGATTAAAAAAATTATTAATGAAATTATATTATTTTTTACTATTGTTTTACATAATAACATGACGAACACTTTATAACATCATCTTTTTCTACTAATAAACTATGACATTGTGGACATAATTCCCCGTTTGGTTTATCCCATACAGCAACCTTACATTTTGGAAAATTACCGCACCCATAAAATATCTTCCCTTTTTTTGTCTTTCTTTCAACTATCATACCACCACATTTAGGGCATTTACAAACCTCAACCGTTGCAGATTTTTGTTTTGGTTTAATATATTTGCAATCAGGATAACCAGAACAAGCCTCAAATTTACCATATTTTCCATTTTTAATAACCATAGGTTTACCACAATTAGGACAGACTTCTCCGGTTAATTCATCTTGTTTCTTTTCCATATTATCAAATGCATTTTTAACTTCTGGTTCAAAATCTTTATAAAAACTTTCTAAAATTTTATACCAGACTTTCTTTCCTTCCGCAATTTTATCTAAATCTTCTTCCATTTTAGCTGTATACTTAACATTAATCAAATTACTAAAAAATTCTTGTAATTTATCAGTTGTTGTAATTCCAATTTCAGTAGGTACTAATTTTTTTTCACTTATATTTACATAACCTCTTTGAGTTAAAGTAGTTATGGTAGATGAATAAGTTGATGGTCTTCCTATACCAAGTTCTTCCATAGCCTTTATTAACTTTGCTTCCGTATATCTTGCAAGAGGTTTAGTAAAATGTTGTTCTTTTATTATTTCATCAGATACTAATTTATCACCTGCTTTATATTTTGGAAGGATTTTATCTTCACTGGATTCAAATTTTTGATAAACTTTTAAATACCCATCAAATACTAATACTTGACCTGTTGCTTTAAAAGTAGTGTTGTTATTTTCAAGAGTAATTGTGGTTGAATTAACCTTAGCATCTTTCATTAAAGATGCTAATGCTCTTGCGTATATTAATTCATATAATTTAAATTCGTCTTTGGTTAAATATTGTTTTACACTATCAGGAGTTCTATTGATACTTGATGGTCTAATAGCTTCGTGAGCATCTTGAACATTTTCTTTTTTCTTTGATGTTTTAACATAGCCAACATAATCTTTACCATAATTTTCTTCAATAAAAGCATAACCTGATTTTATAAATTCATCTGAAAGTCTAATTGAATCAGTTCTCATATAAGTAATTAAACCAACGGTATCTGATTCTATATCAATACCCTCATATAATTTTTGGGCTATTTGCATTGTTTTTTTAGATGAAAAACCTAATTTAGATATTGCTTCTTGTTGCATTGTAGATGTTATAAAAGGAAACTTTGATGCCTTCTTTTTTGGCTTGGTTTCATAATTAGAAATCGTAAATTCTTTATCTAATTTATCTATTACATCTTGAGCATCTTTTTCAGTTTTCAACTCAGCTTTATTACCATTAATCGTATCTAAATCTGCTGATATTTCTTTAAACTTAGCAGTTATAGTCCAGTACTCTTCTTCATTAAACGCTTGTATTTCACGTTCCCGATCTACAATTAACTTAAGCGCAACAGATTGAACCCTTCCAGCAGATTTACCACCAGTTTTAGATTGCATTAGCTTACTTAATCTAAAACCAATTATTCTATCTAATATTCTTCTTGTTTCTTGACTATGAACTAAATCTTCATCTATTTTCCTAGTATGATTAAAAGCTTCTTTAACAACACCTTTGGTAATTTCATTAAAAACAACACGTTCATAATCTTCATCTTTTAAATCTAACGCATCTTTTAAATGCCAAGAAATAGCCTCACCCTCACGGTCTGGGTCAGTTGCTAAATAAACTTTTTTTGATGCTTTTGCTTCTTTTTTTAATGTTGCAATGTCTTTTTTCTTACCTTTAATTGGTTCATACTTTGGTTCAAAATGATTTTCTAAATCAACTCCAAATCCATACTTTCCAGACGTAGATAAATCTCTTATGTGACCTTTACTAGAAACTACTTTATATTCACTACCAAGATATTTTTCAATTGCCTTTGTTTTAGTTGGAGACTCTACTATAACTAAGTTTTTACTCATAATTATACCTCCTATTATTTATTTTTATGTTCTTCAATATACCTCTTAACAGGTCCATAAGTGCACCTATATCCGTCAATTATACCATACTTATTTAATAATTCAATATGTTTTTTTGTCGGATATCCCTTGTGCTTTGCAAAAAGATACTTTGGGTGTTTTTTATCTTCTTCATACATAATATGATCTCTTGTTACTTTAGCAATAACAGAAGCAGCAGCAATTGTTATACTTTTTGCATCACCTTTAATTATCGCCTGATGTTTAATATTTGTAAAGCCATCAAGTGGCATAGCATCAGTTATTATATAATCTGGCTTTATTTTCATAGAATCAATTGCACGAAGCATACCTTGCCTTGATGCTTCATAGATATTTATTTGATCAATTTCCTTTGCAGAAACAATTGATATACCAACTGCTAATGCATTTTGCATAATTATTGGATAATACTCTTCTCGTTTTTTCTCAGATAATTTTTTAGAATCATTTAATCCTTCTAATTTAAAATCATGTGGTAATATAACAGCAGCACAAACAACAGGTCCATAAAGAGGCCCACGCCCAGCCTCATCACAACCAGCTACATTTATATAGTTTGACTGCCATAGTTGTTTTTCATACTTATATAGGTTTTCTTTCATCTTTATTCAACTTCTCTTTTTTTAAACAATCTAAATACCATCTTAAAGAAAGTGAGCTAATTAACGAATTAATGTATTCCACTTTTTCCTCATAAGTATTACCTTTTCCATAAAGATCAATTAAATTTTCAAAAGATGGGATAAAACTTTTACCATTATATAAACCTTTATAATTAGATATAAAATCATCATCACTTATTAATAGTGAGTAACATGAAACATTATGAAGCAAAGCTTTAATTCCTGAAATCAAGTAATTATATCTTAAAAATATCCTTGAATAGTTTCTTATTCCAAGTGCTTTTTTAGCATCTACTGCGTCACAAAGTAATCCAGTTTGATTCCAAATATATGCTATATTTATTAATTCATGATCTGTTTTTCCTAATATACCTCTATTATTAATAATTAACTCATTAATTTTTAAAGTTGGTAAATTAGCAAATGAAAAAACTCTATATATTGCCTCCATTTTCTTAATTATCAAATTGTCATCGATCTTTTCACTTCCATAAATTTTCTGAAATAAAATTATTTCTTCAGAATCAAAATTTCTACTTTCCAAATATTCTATTAAACTTAAATCCATTATTTCACCTCATCAAACGTTACTTTACCTAAACGTCCTTCTGTTAAATCTTTAATTATTATATTTGATACTTTATCATAATCTATTTGACCTTTAGATATTAAGCAACCTCTTTTCTTTCCTATTATATCATAAGTTGGTATAACATCGTTAATATCAAAATTTTCTATATCATATCTTTTTATAAGATTCTTTTTATATTTTCTATACATAACATCAAGAATATAGCAAGCAACTTTACCAAGTGGTAATATTTCTTCTTTTATTGCAGAAAATGCAGCTAAATTATAAGCTTGATTTGAATCATCTATTTTAGGCCATAATATACCAGGAGTGTCTAAAAGTTCAACGTCCTTATTAATTCTAATCCATGATAATTTCTTTGTAACTCCGGGTTTATTACCAGTTATGGTAGCTTTTTTACCAACCAAACGATTTATTAAAGTTGATTTACCTACGTTTGGTATTCCTATTATAAGAGCTCTATAAGCCCTTTTTTTAAGTCCTTTTAAGTATCTTTTCTCATTTAAATCATTTAACAACGTATTAGTTTCATCAAGTATTTTATTAATACCCTTATTATTAATCAAATCAACCATAATAACATGATAATTTTTATTTTCATAATAATTTGCCCATTTTTTAGTTTTTTCATCATCACATAAATCAGACTTTGTCATTATCATTATTCTTGGCTTATTCTCTATTAAATTATCAATATCTTTAATTTTAGAAGAAAAAGGAATTCTTGCATCAACCACTTCATAAATAATATCAACTTTATCTATATTTTCCTTAATTAATCTTCTTGTTTTAGCCATATGGCCAGGATACCAGTTGATGTTTGCCTGATTTTGTCGATTGTCCATTTAAATCACTTCCTAACTAAATTAATATTATTTCATTTTTTCTAATTCACTTAATGCTTTCGATTTTTTTATAGTTTCGTTTGATATCTCAATTAAATTATTATCAACAGCAACATAGTGAATTATTTTTATATTGTTTATATCCATAGCTTTTCTTATTTCATTTTCTATGTAGTGTAATTGTACACAATGAGGAGATTTGTCTACAGAAGCAAATACTATTTTATCAATATTTGTCCTACAAATCATTCCTATAATTTTAGTTATTACCATATTTATATGAGTTTCTTCTAAACAAACATCATAAATTATATCTGAATATTTAGTTAGTGCATTGTATGCTTTAGGTTGCATTTTTTCCAAGCAACTTCCTACAATTACCATTATATTTTGAGTATCATAAACATTGGTTTTCATTAAATCTTTTTTCATTTTATGTTTTTCCTTTCAATACGTCAACTAAAATTACATCTTCTATTTGCATATTTTTTTACTTTTATTTTATTTTTCTTCCATTTAAACATAATAAATCTCAAATACATAATTTTATAAGGGTTAAATGTCGTAATCATCTTTTCAATTCATCACATAAATTTAAAGTATTTTTATCAAATTTAAGTAATTTAGACATTTTTTAATAAAACGTGTAAGATCGTTTTTCACGAAAACCCTTTATTTATAAGGTTTCACTAGTGGGTTAAATAAATCGTAATCAACCAATTTATATTTGTTTTATTTTCATTCATATTTATCACTTCCATAAACTATTTAACTTCTTCAAGTTTTTCTTGTTCCATATTTTCCAATTGTTTCTTTTCTCTTTCAAGTTCTTTTAAACTTTTTTTAGGTGTTGGCATTTCTTCAGGCATCATTCCTCCAATATCTTGAATAGCTTTTCGTACTTTTTTACCAACTTCGTAATGAACAGCCTTGGCATTATTTTCACCTTGTACATTATCTTTAATTAATCTTTGTTTCGTTTGATTTATTCTAAATAGATTTGCAATTAATTCATCTTCATTCATATTATCTAGTATATCTTCTCTATAACGCAATTTCTTTCTTTTAAAAATATCATCAGCTGTTTCCCCATTATATAATCCCTTATATCCTGCATTATGAAATTCTGCCATATTTTTAACACCAGCAGATGAAGCAACTTTTTGAAGCGTATAATTACCTTGCCTAGTTAACTTTCTTTGATAAAACCTTTTTTCATCATCTGATAAAGATTCATATTCTTGCTCTGTAATTTCCTGCTTTCTTGTTTGAATAGCAAAGTAAGTTTGCCCTAAAGCAACAACTTTTTTATTTGGATCAGCATTTTGCACTATAAGATAACATATATATCTAGACAATTTGTAATCTTTAATAATTTCTTCTTTTCCTTTACCAGTTTTTATTGGCTTGTTGACTTCAACAACCCAATCTTCCCTATTTGAAATACTATTTTTTGCTGATACGATGGCTTTATCTATTACTTTTTTAAAATTTCTCCAATCTTTATAGTCTAATGCCTTTTGTAATTCACGCGCATACCAATATTCATTTCCATATTCATCTAAATGTTTTATAATTTCAAAAATACTATCAGTATATTGGTTATTTATACCTTTATTCACTATTTTATTTTCTTTTTTATTCACCATAAAATCACTTCCTTTCATAAATTTTTTTATCATAAAAATTTGCAAATTTATCCTTCTATATAATTTCTTCTAACAAAATCAGTATAAATTAATTCAGCAGCAGTATGACCACTTATCGCATAATGCAATTTGTTTTGCACAACTTTAAAAAATGTGTATGCTTCTTCAGCTTTTGGATTATAATCGGATGATGTCGCAATGAATAAATCAGTAATCTTTTGATAAGACATTCTTTCGCTTACTCTAATAGTTTTAATTCTTTCTAATAATTCATTAAAATATTGTGTGCTAAATCTATTTCCACTTATAAATCTCTCATCATTTAAAGCAAAACCTTTTATCATATATTCTTTCAGTATTTTAGTTGCCCATATTCTAAATTCAGTTGCTTTTTTAGAATTAACTCGATAACCAACTGCAATTATAGCATCAAGATTATATATTTTTGTTTTATAATTTTTACCATCTGAATCAGTTATCTTTAAATATATTTTTTAAATGCAATGATATATTATCAGTAGAACAATCAAAAACTTTAGACATTCCTTTTTTGGTAAGCCATAGAGTTTCATCTTTATAGATTGTATCAACAACTATATTACCATCTTTATTTTTATATATTAATAAATTATTTTGTTCTTCTAATTTTTTCATTTTCTCATCTCCTTTTACTATGTTCTTAAATTTCGGAATCACCTTTTCAATTCCTCACATAATTTTAACGAAAATTAAAGTATTTTTATCAATTTTTAGTATTTTAGCCTTTTTTTAATAAAAATATGTAAGATCTTTTTTACTAAAACTCTTTATTTATAAAAATTTCACTAAGGATTAAATAAATCGCAATCAACCAGTTGATGTTTTTTTATTTTCGTTCATATTTTCGCTTTCATCTTTTAAAACTAAAAAATTCAAATCTTAAGTGTTCATTTTTGAACTCTTTTCTAAACCCGTCGAATTCGACGGAATTGAAACTATTTATTTTTTATCTATGTATTTATAATTTAAGCTATTGCTTTTTGATATAGCTGATTTTTTAGTTTCTTTTTCATATAAGTCTTTTGCTCCCCTGGCAACTCCTCCACCACGCTTCGCTACATTTAAATTTTCTTTTAATCCTTGTGGATGTTCTTCTCTTGCAATATCCCTTGTTGCTATTTCACCAATATTTGTTAGAGCAACTTCAATGTCAGTCATATTATCTCTTAAAGATTCTTTTCTAAGTCCTTTTAGTTCCTTATATTCACTAGCTTTCATTCCAGACCAGCCTTTATATATTTCATTTGTTAAAAGTGCAAATTCCACTGGTTTAATAATTCCGCCTTCTTTCCAAACATCAGTAAGTTTAAATCTATCAACTATTCCACTTAATCTAACTTTTATCCATTCGTCCGTATATCCTTTATTTCTATAATATTCAACAGCTCTATTAACTGCAATTTCAGGATCAAACACTTCATCAATTCTTTCACTTCCTAATTTTGCCAACCAAAGTTTAAATGGCTCTGCTTTAGGGCTTGGAACAGATTCAATTAATCTTAAAATTCCTTTTGTATCTAAGGCATCTGTTTCCCTCATTTTTCCATCTTGAGCTTTAATTTTCAACTGTACGATATTTTCGTACAGTTCACTTCCTTCTTTTTCTAATTTCCTTTTTAAATCTGTCCAATATCTTTTTGGAATATTACTGTCTGTCAATGCTCCAATAACATCAACAACACTAAAGTAATATTCTTCTTTATCACTATCCCAAATACTTCTTATTTCTTTATCTTCAAAAAGATTTGAAATTGTTTCTAATTTATTATTCAAAATTAACACCTACTTTCTTTTTTTATTAAGGGTTAAATGTCGTAATCACTTTTTCAATTCATAACAAAAATTTAACGAAAGTTAAAGTATTTTTATCAAATTTTAATAATTTTAGCCTTTTTTTAATAAAAATATGTAAGATCGTTTTTCATAAAAAATCCTTTATTTACAAGAGTTTTTGTGAAGGGGTTAAATAAATCATAATCAATCAGTTAACGTTTGTCTGATTTTTTTGATTTTCCATTTAAATTACTTACTATTTATTTTATTTTTACTATAATCTATTGAATAATTTAAAATTGTATCTATATTTTTTATATAATCCTCTTTTTTGGTTTCAATTAAAATATCAGGACTAAATATATATGGCAAAAGTAATTCATTGGTTGCTTCTTTTTGAAATTTTTCTTTTGAAGAAACACCCCACCCTAAAAACGGATGAAAATAACATTCTGATACTGAAAAATAATGTCCATCTATGTCAATCCAATTACTATTTCCATAACAGTTTATTGGAGTACTTATTTCTTCACCAATCGTAGTTGCACCTAAATTAATTAAATCTCTTAAAGCATATCTTCCGCCTGAAAAAACCCTATAATCAGTTAAGCATATTAATTTTTTATCTTTATGTTCTTCAATAAAGTCCATTAATATTTTATTTAAAGCAGAATTACCACCCGTATTACCTCTAATATCAATAATAATTGTATCTATATCAGATAAATCCTCTTTTTTTTAATTATCAATAGCCTGCATTATTTTTTCTTTAAATATAGATTGAACAGAACTATGGTTATAAATCAGACAATTATCGATAATTCTGTATGTTGTATTATCCCCGTAGCAGTAATTATTGTAATCGAACAGTTCTTCTTTAGAATAATTTTTACTTTTATTGAATTTTTTTATTATTTTTTGACCATCAACTTTTTCTATTTCAAAAATTAATTCATCAGAATTTCTAAAATGTGGAAGACTAAATAATATATACCTATTAAAATGTGCTTTTTCTAGTTCATATTTTCTTTTACCGTAAGTTCCATAAGTAATAATTTCTTCTATTTCACTTATGATTATATCTATACGTACATTATTGATAGATAATAATTTACTATTTCTTAAATTATCTGGATAATTAACTAATACTTCGTTATCAAATATCCTAAAATTCATAGGAATTAAAGATACTGCTTCATATCTGGTATGTGCATCTGTTTTACCACTTAATCTTTTTATAATATAATCCATAAAATATTTAAAATTGTATTCATTATCAACATCCATAGAATCAATTAAATTATTATATATTTGCTTTAATTGTTGTTCACTTATCTCATGCCATGGGTTAACGTGCGTATTTTTATAGTATTCGGTAAATTTATCATATATCTTTTTATATTTTATATTTATCATAATACACTCTCCGTAAAATACTTATATAATTAATTAAATTTATAGCTAGGTAATCTTGTATAGTTTTAACTAATCTTCCACACAATTTAAATATATAAGAATCTATTACTTACTTTTATTTATAAATTAGTATTGTCATTATCTTTTTATCAAGCTATACTAACATAAAGAAAAAATTATACTTTGTATAATTTCTAAATATTACTTATTTTACTTTACTTATTTTTGTTATTGGAAATATCCTATAAGATACACTTCCTAAAATATCTTTTTTATCAATTAATCCAATTACCCTTGAATCAGTAGAATTTAATCTATTATCACCAAGTACAAAATACTTATCACCAGGAATAGTTAAATAACCTAGCATTTCAAGTTTAAAATCATTTGTTTTTTTATGATCAAAAATTTCATTAGTAATAAAACCATTAACATATAAATTATTTTCTTTATATTCTATATGTTCCCCTGGTAAGCCTATTATTCTTTTAATTAGCTTTTCTCCATTATAATCTATAACTACTACGTCAAATCTTTTAATATTATTTAATTTATAATCTAATTTATTTAATATAATAACGTTATTATTTTGAAGATTAGGAAGCATAGAACTTCCATCAACTATTGCAGGAGTAACAATAAAACTTCTAACCAATACAACTAATATTACAATTATTATATATGGTAATAAATTCTTTACTAATTTTTCTATTTTTTCTTTATTCATAAGCTCACCTAATAAAAAATAAGGTACAATAACCTTATTAATTTCTTTCTTTAAGTTTAAATTGACCAATTACATCCCTAGCATAATATAACTTAGCACGTCTTGCCTTACCTTTTCTTACAACGGTAATTGAATCAAGTTTTGGAGAATGAACAGGGAATGTTCTTTCAACACCTATACCACCAGATATTTTACGTACCGTAAAAGTCTCAGAAACTCCAGTACCCTTACGAGATATTACAATACCTTCATAAGCTTGTATTCTTTCTTTTTTACCCTCAATAATTCTAACGCCAACGTTTACAGTATCTCCTACTCTAAATTCTGGCACAGAAGGATTTAATTGTTTGTTAGTTATTTTTTCAATTTTATTCATCATAGTTTTCCTTTCTTTATATATAACCAGCAATCATGCAAAAAGTATGCGGCGGATTGCCTTTTTTAAACAATAAGATTTTATCATATAATCTATTTTTATGCAAGTGGTAATTAATTCTTGCTTTTAATAACATATTTTATAAGTTACATTTTTCTTTGATTATTTATTTCCTTGTTAACAAACGAACTTTGAAGTGTTTTTGCCTTTACAAATTCATTAACTAAATAATTTATATTCTTTATTATTTTATCTAGATTTTCATTTCCTAAATAATTTGCATACATATTAATTATCATCTGTTTTAGCATCTCAGCCTCTCCCAAAACTCTAGATGTTCCGTCTTCATCATCACTAGAAAGAGCTAAATTAAACCTATAATTAAGTATGTCTATTTTTTTCATAACATTTTTCATGGCTATTTTCTTTATAAATTCATCTTTAACAATAAGAATTTTATTAACTTTTTTATCTTTGTTTTTACCTTTTAATTTATATCCTTTAATTAGATTTGGCATAAAAAGAGTAATTGCTTTAATATCAGAATTTTTGGATAATTTATATACGTTAGTTTTTTCTTTTTCTTTAACCTTAGTAACCTTTATATTTTTAATATCATCAACATAAATCTTATTCTTTTTTTCATTAACACCATTTTTTTCAATTATAATCTTATTTTTTAATAAATCTGGTCTTTTTTCATTAGTTACCTTTAATCTTTTTTCTTTACGCCATTTATCTATTTGTAAATGATTTCCATTTAATAATACTTCAGGTACTTTCATACCATTATAATTTCTAGGTTTAGTATATGTTGGATAATCAAGAAGATTATCATTGAATGATTCATTTTTAGAAGATTCTGTATTAATTACTCCATCAATTAATCTAACGACCGAATCAGTAATTACCATTGCAGGTAATTCACCACCAGTTAAAACATAATCTCCAATTGATATTTCCTCATCACATATACTTCTTATTCGTTCATCAAATCCCTCATAATGACCACAAATTAATATTAAATGTTCTTCCTTTGATAATTCATATGCCTTTTTTTGATTAAATTTTTTTCCTTGTGGAGTTAGTAATATAACTTTAGAATTTTTCTTTTTAATACTATTTACAGCATCAAAGATAGGTTGACACATAAGTACCATACCACTACCACCACCGTACGGTGTATCATCTACTTTTTTATGTTTGTTTTTTGAAAAATTTCTAAAATTAATAGTATTTATAGATACTTTTTTATCTTCTATTGCCCTTTTTATAATTGATTCGTTCTTAAATCCATTAAACATATTCGGAAATAAAGTTAATATATCTATTTTCATGATAATAGCCCTTTCACATCATTCACAATTATCTTCTTTTTATTAGTATCAATCTTATTAATAAAAGCTTTAACATAAGGTATCATAACTTTATTATCTAATACTAATACTTCATTTGCAGGCGTTGTTAAAACATCTTTAACAACACCAATTAATTTATCATTTATTATAACATTAAATCCAATTAAATCAACCGCTAAAAAAGTATTTTTATCTAATATTAAATCTTGTTTATTTATATATACATAGCATCCTTTTAAATGTTCAACCTGATTAATATCATAATATCCTTTAAATACTAACATATCAAAATTTTTATGTTTTCTATAAGATTCTATAACATATTCTTTTTTATCTTTTCCAATATATATTTTAAATCCTGGAATAAATATTTTATTTTTATACCTAAAGTTGCTAAGTAATCTTACCTCACCTTTTATTCCATGAGTATTGACTAATTTACCTATATAAAAAAACTCCATAAATACATCACCTATCTTATTATAACATCATATAAAATTAATACATAACAATTTTACTTTAATTCATGCATTATTATCGAGGCTGCAACCGCAACATTCAAACTTTCACATTCATCATTTATTGGTATGTATATGTTTTTTGAAATGCAATTTTTTATTTCAGCTGAAATTCCATTTCCTTCACTACCCATTATTACTGCAATTTTTTTATCATCATGAACATTTTTAACATCTATTCCATTAGATACATCTGTTCCGTATATTTTATAACCATCATTTTTTAAAGATTTAATAAGGTTAGTTAAATCTTTAGTTACAACATTTGTTTTAAAAAGCATTCCTTGAGTTGCTCTTATTACTTTTTCATTATATTTTTTTACACAAGACGAACTTAAAACAACGCTTGTAAACCCAAAAGCAACAGAACTTCTTATTATTGTTCCTAAATTACCTGGATCTTGTATTCCATCTAAGATTATTACTTTATTACCTAATTCATTGTTTTCTTTTACATACCTACAAAGACCTATTATATTTGGAGTATTGCAAAGATTTGTTATACTTTTTAATACATTATTAGTTACAACAATATTTTCAACACCATAATCTTCATCATTTAAAGATAAAGTAAGATATAATAAACCTGCTTTTTTAGCTTCTTTAACAAGATGATCACCTTCTATTATAAATAGTTTTTGCTCCTGCGAAAACTTAGCGTTTTTAAGCTTTTTTATATACTTAATTCTTTCGTTGTTTACTGAGGTTATAATCATTATTTTAATTCCTTTCTAATTTCTTTATAATCCTTACAATATTTAGATACTAATTTCCAAAAATCCTTACCATGATTAAAATGTACAAAATGAGATAATTCATGAATAATTACGTACTTTAAAAACTTACTATCCTTTCTTATTAATTCTAAGTTAAGTGTAATACAATTATTTTTACGGTTACAAACTCCCCATCTTGTTTTCATTAATCTTATTTTAAGTGATGGATAAGGTATTTTTTCTTCAAACAAATAATATAATTCATCTAAATATTGTGCAAATATATTTTTAGCCATATTTTTATACCAATTTGAAAGCATTTTACTATCTTTTACAATTAAATTATCTCCGTCATAAAAAGGAGTTTTAACTGGTTTATATATAATATTTATCTTTTTTGATAATAGTTTATTATCATCTTGTTTTTTAATCTCATTTTTTTTACTTTGTTTATCTATCATTTTATATATACTATTTATATTATCTTCGATAACCTTATTAATCATTTTTTTTGTGTAAAAATATGGACAAGTTATTTTTATATTAAGATCCGTATCAACTTTGATATACAAATTTTTATTATTTTTCTTAATTATGAAAACAGGATATTCTTTTTCGTTATATTTTATATGCATAACATCACCATAGTGATATTTTAACACAAAAAAGAGATAAAAAACCATTTATCTCCATATATTTTTTTACTTAGAACAAAGATAACTGACTAGACTCAGGCATATCATTTAAAATACCCATCATTTTCATTTTATCGGTAATTGTTTGAGATACCTTAGCTCTAGCCTGAAAATCTTCAATACTAATAAAGTTTGATTTACTTCTTTCTTGCTCGATTTTATATGCAACTGTATCCCCTAGTCCATCAATTGAAGAAAAAGGTGGATATATTGACGTTTCATCTTTAACATTCCATGTTGTTGCTTTACTATTATAAAGTTCTATTGGTAAGAATTTAATTCCTCTTGCAGTTGCCTCAAGAGCAACTCTTAAGCTTTCTAGTTGACCTGTTTCCTTATTTGATGCTTCAAAACCTTTATTTTGTATTTCTAATATTTTTGCTTTTATCGCATCATAACCTTTTATCATTACATCAACATCTACGTCTGTTGCTTTTGTTGAAAACCAAGATGCATAAAAATATACTGGCATATGAACTTTATACCATGCTATTCTAAATGCGGAAATAACATAAGCAGCAGCATGAGCTTTTGGAAACATATACTTTATTTTTCCGCATGATGAAATAAACCAATCAGGTATATTTTTTTCGATCATAACCTTTTTATGTTCATTCCAAGTATCTGGATCTTTTGATGCTCTTCCTTTACGAACAAATTCCATTATTTTAAACGCTTTTATAGGCTCTACTCCCTTATACATTAAATAAACCATTATATCATCACGACAGCCTATTACGTCTTTAAAAGGAACTATATTATTCTTTATTAAATCTTGTGCATTACCGACCCAAACATCAGTACCATGCGATAGACCAGAAATTTTAATTAATTCTGCAAACGTAGTTGGTTTTGTTTCCGCTACCATACTAATGGTAAAATTCGTACCAAATTCTGGTATTCCTAAGGTTCCAGTTTTACACATAATCTGTTCGTTTGTTACACCAAGTGCTTTAGTAGATGTAAAAATACTCATAGTTTGCTTATCGTCTAATGGCACTTTTGTTATATCGGTTTTGGTTAAATCTTGAATCATTCTTAATTGTGTAGGATCTGAATGTCCTAATATATCTAATTTCAAAACACATTCATCAATCGCATGATAATCAAAGTGAGTAGTTTTCCATACGCTTTTTTCATCGTCTGCTGGAAACTGAAATGGAGTAAAATCAAAAACTTCCATATAATCAGGAATAACAACAATTCCACCCGGATGCTGACCAGTAGTTCTTTTAACACCCGTACAACCCATAGCAAGTCTTTCTACTTCTGCCGCACGTTTGTTTATACCATTATCTTCTAAATAACCTTTTACGAAACCAAAAGCTGTTTTTTCTGCCACAGTACCTATCGTACCTGCTCTATACACGTTATCACTACCAAATAAAACTTTAGTATAAGAATGTGCTGATGCTTGATTTAATTCACTAAAATTAAGATCAATATCAGGTACTTTATCAGCATTAAAACCTAAGAAGGTTGCAAAAGGCATATCTTGACCATCCTTATACATGTTTTCATTACATTTTGGACATTTTTTATCAGGTAAATCAAATCCCGTAGAATATACACTTCCTAATGGTGTTTTATCATCAAAAGTAAAAATACTATGTTGACAATTTAAGCACCTGTAATGGGCTGGTAAAGGATTAACCTCAGTTATTCCCATCATAGTTGCAACAAAAGATGAACCAACAGAACCACGTGAACCAACTAAATAGCCCTCATCATTTGAATGCTTAACCAATCTTTGGGCTATTAAATATATAGGATCAAATCCTCCACCAATTATTCCTCCTAGTTCTTTATTTACTTTCTCATCTATTTGTTCATTACTAAGTTTTTCTTCTTCATTATCATTATTTTTCTCAAAATATTCTTTTAAAAGTTTTTTAACAGAGTCAAATCCTTTTATTATAACGTTATGTAAATAAGTAAACGTTTTATCCTTTAGGTCATCTTCAGCCATATTAGGATTATCATTTTTAACATTTTCATAACATACTTTATATACAATATTACCATAAAGTTCCATTGAAATACGTTCTTCTATATTATGAGGTAGTGGATTCCCATACCATTTAGCAGCTTTTTCATAAACTAAGTCAGTAACAACTCTTGGGCAATCAAGATAACACGTACCATCATCTGATTTTACTCTTGGAGAAAAAGGTATTCCATGAGTGTCAATAATAACCTCAATTTCATCTGTCATATCAAGTATTTTATTAGTATTTGTAACAACTATCTCATATGCTAAATCTTTATCTAAAAACGAAAAATTATCTAACATTTCATTAGTTGTTCTAAAGTGCTGTGATGGTATTTTCTTAATGTCTTTTTTTGCAAGAGGATGCCTTCCACCACCTGGCACTTTTTGATTAACAATTATTTCACGATATATTCTATCTTCTTTTTTAAAATGATGAACATCGCCGGTTGCTACAATTATTTTACCTGCTTGCTTAGTTGAATCTATTATTTTGGTAATATGCTTTTTAAGTTCGGTTTCATTTTTAAAATCACCAAGTTGAATTAAGTGATCATACTCATCTGGTGGTTGGACCTCAACATAATCATAAAAATTAATTATGTTAGAAAGCTCTTCTTTTTCTTTACTTCTTGCTTCTATAAATACCTCTGATTCATAACATCCGCTGCCTATTAAAACACCTTCTCTTAACCTTTGAACCTCACTTCTTAATATCCTAGGCGTTTTATATAAGTACTTTGTATTTGCAAGCGATATCATTTTAAATATATTTTTAAGACCCGTTTTATTTACCGCGATAGCATTAAAATGATATGTTCTTCCAAATTTATATATTTCTTGTTTTGAGACTAATTTATCAAGATCTTTAATTTTTTCATAATTTTGGGAAATAAGTTTTTGTAACATTTTATCAAAAACTAAAGCAGTACCCTTAGCATCGTAATCTGCTCTATGATGTGAATCCTCATCCCAAGGAACATTATACCTTTTAACTAATGCTGATAAACTATGCCTTGAATAACCTTGATCTAGCGCCCTAGATAATTCTAACGTATCTATTACCGTATTATTAAATTCCCCTAAATTATATTTTTTAATTGCCATCGTAAGAAAAGAAATATCAAACTTAGCGTTGTGGGCAACCATTGGTAAATCACCAACCCACTTTAAAAATTTATTAGTTACGGTTTTTTCATCATCACAACCTTTTACCATTTCATCCGTTATGTAAGTTAACTCTGTTATCTTATCTGGTATGTGTCTTTTTGGATCAATTAATTCATCAAAAGTATCTATTATTTGACCATCTTTTAATTTGACCGCACCAATTTCAATCATCTGATCACTACCACCAGCATTAAAACCAGTTGTTTCAGTATCAAATACAACGTATGTTGATTTTTTTAAACTATCATCAGTTGGTCTTATTACAATATCAATAGTATCATCAACAAGCGTTAACTCAGTTCCGTATAATCCTTTAAAATGCTTGCTTTTATCTTCAATTTGTTTGTTATGAGCCTTTATAATCCCATATGCTATTGGAAATGCTTGACACCCATTATGGTCCGTTATCGCAACACCACGATAACCCATATTAATTGCATTAGTAACTAATTCACAAGTGTGTTTTCCTAAATCCAATTTAGTTAGTCCGTCCATTTGACTCATCATCGTATGAGCATGAAGCTCTACTCTTTTTTCTTTAGCATCATCTTTTATAACAACGTCTTTAGAAGGTATTTTAACAACGTTTCTAAGGTTTAAAACCAAGTCCTTTGCATAAACATCTTGTTTAACATAACCATTTAACCTAAACCATCCAGACTTCATTTTTTTTGATAAATTTTTGTATAAGTCAGCATCTTTAGTAAAAATTTTAGCATATATACTATCAGTATTATCACTTATTTTAAAGGTTAGTATTTTAAAGGCACTTTTGCTTGATTCAAACTCCTCAACTCCAAAAACATATGCCTCTACTGTTACATTTGATTCTTCAGTAATAATATCTTTTATTTTGGTAATGTTACCTTTAACATCATCACCAAGTATTATTGGGCTTTCTTCTTTAGTTTCAATAGCTACCTTTTTTTGAACTTCTAATTTTAATTCTTCATTTATTCTTTTTGATTCTTCCTCATTAATATTAATCTTTATTTTAAGATTTCTAAAACCAAGTTTATTATAAAAACTTAATATACTTTCCTCATGATTTTTAAAAATTGTTTGTTCTGCAATATTATCTAAGTCTACTAAAAGATTATTTTCTTTAACACTTATTTTTTTTTCTTTAAAAAGTTCTTTCATTGGTTTTGTTAAAGTACTATTATCTATTGCCTTATAAAAATATTTAACGGCATCATTATAATCAATAATTTTAGGTATAAATATTGCTTTAATAGATTCCATGTCAGGAAAACCACTAGAAATATTATCATCAATAAAATCTAAAACATCATCACTAAGCATTTTTTCTATTTCTATTTCAAAAACGCCATTTTTCCTAGATGAATCAAGTTTAAGTTTTAATATTTTCCCATTTTTAAAAAAATCGTAATACTCTTTAGGTAAACCAATTTTATCTAAAAATAACTTAAGCTTATCATGCATCTTTATCACCTTACTTCGTTATTAATTATTATAACATTTTAATATTTTTTATTAAATACTTTCTAATTAAAAAAGCAACATTTTTAGTTGCTTTTTATAAAATAATCACTTATTATACAAAATAAACATTATACTATTCTTTAATTAAATCTGATAAACCAACGATTTTATATCCCCTACTAATTATTGTATTTATCATTAAACTAAAAGTTGTATAATCGTATAAAGATGCATCATACGCAATCATTTGCCCTTTATCTAAACTATTTTTCAATTGAGATATACTAGGATTAATTACACTTGGTAATAAGCTATACATCTTCTTTTTAGAACATAGCTTTTTTTCTTCATCTTTTTTATTTTCAAATAAACAAAAATTAGCATCTTTTAAAGTAATACTTTCTATTAAATTATTTGTTGTATCAATAAAATTTTTTTGATATTTTTCATTAAAACCTAAATTATATATTTCACAATTTAAATTAACCATAGAAAATGCCGAAGAAATATTTTGTTGTAAAAATTCTCCATCAATAAATATGTTTATTTTAATATTATTTTTAGCGACATACTTAAGTAAAGTATCTGCTGTATATGAATCTTTTACCTTAAAAATTAATGCTACGTTTTTCTTAGACGGATTTCCTTTTTTTATATAATAATCATAAGTCTTAGTAATACTTTTTTTTGGAAGAGAATCGTTAAAAACAAGCATATTTTCATCAAAATGATTATTATTTTTCATATTTTTATATGATTCATCTTCATTAACAACGATTCCAGAATATCCTATTATCATTTCATCATTTTTTATTATTGGTTCAACACCTAAAGTATCATTTTTTGTTTTATAATTTAAAATTTCTTTCATTACAGGATCATTTTTTCTAGCACTATCAAATACACTATCGGTATATATAAAACTAAGCACTAACAACATAAATAATCCCGCTAATTTAATAGCACTTTTAAACATATAAAATCACCTAATAAATGATATGTGTAGCATAAAAAAAAAGAACAATGTTCTTTTTAGTTAGTTATAAATAATTAATAACTTTTTTCTGGTTTTAAAAAATATGATGCGAAAACATAATAATTACCAGTTTTATCTTTTTTTATGTTCCAATTAGATAGTTTTATCTTTTCTAATTGCTGTTTATCTATATTATTTACAAACACCTTAATTGTTACTTTGGTACTTTTATTTACACTCGGAATATTATAAATGCTTTGTCCAAAAAGATTATGATTATTACTTAAAGTTATTTCTTTTCCATCATCATCGGTATATTTAACTAAAGCATCATAATTATAATTAGGAACGTTTAATATGAATTTTCTAGGATTATTTTTTGATGTAGATACGTTAATAACATCTTTTTTATTATCCGTCTCATTGATTTCTTTAATACTTATTGGACTATAATATCCTTTAACAGTAAATACCTTATATGCATGTTTTTCGTTTTGAACAGAAGAATCACTAAAGCTCCACTTTGGTGGTGCAAACGATTTATTTATTAAAGAACCGTTTAATATATATAAACATATTTTATAAGTTACATTTTTATTTTTTAATGATTTTATTTTTATTTTAATAGAATTATTATTTAAAGCAAATTCTTTTTCTTCAAACACCTTCCATTTTTGACCAGATAACTCATATAGTACGTATTTATATTTTCCAGAATAGCTTTTAACCGTATCAGATGGTTTAATTTCTATTATATAATCATTATTACTATCATAACTTTCTTTTACATAAAAACCATCTTCATTTCCAATTACACCTTGCAATTTAGATGTTATTAAATTACTTAGATATTTTGATGGGGTTACACCTTCTAAAGAACACGTAAAACAAAAGCAAAATATAAAACAAACTATTATGCAAACACTAACTAATATAATTGATTTTTTTACGGTAGTATCATCTGCTAACCTTGGTCTTCCAACCTTATTTTTTTCTTCTTTATTTTTAATAATTTCTTTCACAATAGCACCTTTTATTTACCATAATCCAATATTTTTTTATGAATTCCTGGTTCTACCGTATCAAGCGTGCTGATGCTTAGATCTAATGATTTTTTATATTCACCATCAAAAAATAGTTTCTCGGCCTTTATTAAATCCTCATTAATACTTGGTTTAGATGATCTATATCTGTTACCATAAACAATTGCATATTCCGATAAAAGAGCTAACCTAATCATATCACTTGTAGTATTATGTAACTTAAATACTAAATCTCTTGCGGTATCAACTCTTATATTTAAAGTATCTACATCAAGAGGCTTTTTATTTAATTCCTTTTGTATTTCTTTTATTGCATCTGCTGCTTCACGTAATTCTACGTAATAATTATCAGGGATAATTGGAAGCCTATTTTTTCTAATTTGATACTTTGATTGTTTTAGCAATATTTTAATATCCTCAAGTTGTCCTCTTGCTCTTTCTTCATCATCTTTTAAATTACCAACTTTTTGAAGAAGATTACTTAGTTTTTCATGTAATTTTGATAACTTTAAAGAAATAATTTCTAATTCTTGATTAAGTTTTGAAAATGCAAAAGAATGATTTTTATCAAGTGTCATAAGCTTTTCATAATCTTCATTTATTTTCTTAAATTCATCTGAAAATAATTTTATTGAATCAATTGTATCATTAGTTAAATTATACTGATTTTTCATTTCTGGTATTTTTAAATTAATCATGGATAATATTTTAGCAACATGATTATTTTTCTTTTTAAATTCTTTTAAACCTTCTTCATAATATTTCCTGGTTAATTTTTCAGTTTCAAAGTCATTAAATAATGAATCAAAATACTCTAATATAGTTTTTAACTCAAAACTAACATCTTCTAGATTTAAAACTCTTACCCTATCAAATATGGCGTTTACTTTTTTTTCTGTTTCTACGATGTTATATTCTACATTTAAATAATCTAATTGATAATCTTCCCTGGTTAATTTTATGTATTCACTTGAAATATCCTCAGTCCTTTTAGGTATAAGACTTTTTCCCATTAACATAATTTCAGGTATTTCATTAATAACAATAGTCATATGTTCAATCATTTCAGTAAGTCCTTTAACTACGTATATAACCTCTTCATAATCTTTTCTTTCCATGACTTGTTCAAACTCTTCAAAACGTCTTTCAATATTTTCAAATTGTAATTCTATTGTTTTTGCAGTTTCTTCATAATCAGACTTTGTATCTTCAAACCTTTTTTTCAACTTACGATAAGTGCTTTTTAATTTAGTTATTGTGTTTCTATTTCTTTGTTCACTTGAGGTAATTTCTTTTATTTCAGACATTATTGTTTTTATTTTTACTTTAACTTCATATAATTTTATTTGTATCTCAGAAATTTTTTTGTAAACCTCTGAAGCCTTGCTTTTTTCCACCATAAAATCTGCTTCTATTAGCATATCACTAACCTCAGGAATTATTTCTGTTTCGATAACTTCAAATTTTAATTTCCAAATATTATATTTTTCTTCTAATTTATTATTTTTAACTAATGCTTCTACTTTGCTAAATTCATTTAGTACGGGTACGTTTATTAATAAATTTTTTTCTTTTTCTAAATCATTAATGATTTTAATCATTGTTTTTTTCTTTTTATTCTTATATATAAATAAAAATGCTAGTGTTATTATAATAAAAAGTATAACAATCGTGCCAATATACAAACCCTTTCCCATTATATTACCTCCTACTATATAATACATTTTAACATATTTTTCTACAAATTGCATCATTTAAAGAAAAAATAAAAAAGCATTAACCTTTTTTATATCATTTAGCATAATACTTTATAATTTTCTTAGCATGATATTATAAAAATGACAATTTATCAATAAATATTGACTATTTTCATATAATTAGTTATAATTAATAACGCGTAAACGAAAAGCAGCACTTTTTGAATTTAATAACGTGTTTGTTGCAATATAAGTTATGTTAGTATTCCTTATAGCTGCGAGGTTGAAAACATTAAAACAAACTCCCTATTAAATGGCAAAAGTCCTTTAGTTTACAAAAATAAAGGAGGAATAAAAATGTCAAGATACACAGGTCCAGTATATAAGAAAAGTCGTCATTTAGGTTTTTCAATATTAGAAACTGGTAAAGAATTAACAAAAAGACCTTATCAACCAGGTCAACACGGAAATGATAAAAGGCGTGGAAAAGCATCAGAATACAAACTTCAATTAATGGAAAAACAAAAAGTTAGATTAATGTATGGAGTTAATGAAAAACAATTTAGATTAACTTTTGAAAAAGCAGCTAAAATGAAAGGTATACAAGGTGAAAATTTCCTTAAACTACTTGAAAGCAGATTAGATAACGTAGTATATCGTATGGGTATGGCCACAACAAGAAAAGCTGCACGTCAAATAGTTAATCACGGACACATAACCGTTAATGGAAAAAAAGTTGATATTCCATCATATCAAGTAAAACCTGGAGATGTTGTTGCAGTTAAAGAATCATCAAAGAATCATAAGGCTATTTTAGAAGCTTTAGAAAAAATAAATAAAACGGTTGAATACGTAGAATTTGATAAGAAAAAATTATCAGGTACTTACGTTCGTATGCCTGAAAGAAATGAACTTCAAGCAGACATTAAAGAATCTATGATTGTTGAATTTTATAACAAATAAGACTATTAATAGTCTTATTTTTTTAATATTAAAACGTTGTTATTTTAACAACGTTTTTGCTTTTTTTATATCAATTAGTAATTTTTTAATATCATCAGGTACTTTATCAATTGAAATATTGTTTTTTTTAACAAAATAATCATACTTAATGATATATGTATTTAAAAGGTCATTAACATATGAATATAATTCTTTATCATTATTTCCTAAAGAGTTTAAAAATTCAATATTATTATGAATTATAAAATTAAATTCATAAAAAGTATTTTCTATATCATCAACGTATTTCATATCCACCTCACATTTATTCATAATTTTAACTTCGTATTTTTTTTAATAAGTACTGGTACTTCATTAAAGATGCTAACATAACAAATCCAGCTAATACCAATATAAATATAATAGGAATTTTTATAAATCCATAAATAATTGGTAAACTACCATTTATTTTATAATATACTAAATCAAATAATAGTGATGCTTTAAAAACAGATGACAATAAGTTATCTTTAAAAGTGTCTAAAAACTTAAAATGTTTACCAGTATTAATATTATAAATAAACATTGATATAAAACCTGCTACTAATGCTAGAAAAAAAGCTATAAAACAAATTTTTTTATTAAATAAAACAATAATACTAATTATACTAATAATAAGCATAATAACTAACGTAATAATATCAAGTTTATTAACCTTTTTCATTAATATTGCTTGACTTTGTATACTTTTTTTCTCATTTGATTTTTCGTTTATATAATCACTTAATTCGTTATTTTTATTTTCTAATTCTTGTTTAATATGATTAGTAATTTCCTCGGTATTTAAATTAGTATTATTTTCTAATAGCATAGAAAATTTAATTACATCACCCGATAAAAAAGCTTGTGAAATTTCATTTGCTATTTTATCTTCATCATTAATTTTCAATTCATCATGCTCTTGCAAAAAAAGTTCAGGAACTTTACCAATAGAAGAAATTTTTTGACTTTTTAAAAATTCTAATTCTTCATTTATCTTACTTAGTTCTTGCTTTATACTATTTACCTTTTCTTTAGCCTCATTAATTATCTTTTGATAAGTTTCTTTTTCTAATTTATATTTACCCTCATTAAAAAAATTCATTTCAATAAAACTATAAATTGTTATTAGTCCAAATATACCAAACGGAATAGTTAAAATAAGTAGATAATTTGGATTTATAACGTTGTATATTAATAAACAAAAAAGAAAAATACCATTTATTAAATCATATTTATTCTTAATCTTAGTACCATTTTTTCCATAAGACAATACAATTGGAATATTTTGGTTTATGAAAGATAAAGTATCATTATATACATTTTTAATAAATTCTTTAGATATAATATCTTTTTTTATCTTTTTTAAATTTTCTACTTCTTTTAAATCATATAAATAATCATCAAATTCTTGTTTTAAAATCTTTTTATCATTAATACTAGATAATGAATATCCTTTTTCAAAAGTATTTTTTAAATCTTTAACCTTTTCTTGTCCAATATAATTATTATAATTATTAGTTATTACTTTCACAAACATTATGTAACCATAAGCATCTTTAGGATATAATTCAATTGCTTTATCACATAATTCTTTTGCTTTTTCATAATCCTTATTACTAAAATATAATTCTATATCAGACTTTAACTTTTTTAAAGAACACTTACTATCCTTGTTAAGAGATTTTTTCATAATATAACTTCCTTAAAATACTATTCTTTCTTTTATATAATCAATTACCTCATTAACTGGTAAAGTTATCTGCTGCATAGTATCTCTATTTCTTAGTGTTACCGTATTATTTTCAATACTTTGATCATCAACCGTTACACACCAAGGAGTACCAATAATATCTTGACGTCTATATCGTTTTCCAATTGATCCTGTATCATCATAAGTAGTCATTAATTCATTTGAAAATAGTTCATATATTTCATTTGCTTTTTCTTTATGATATTTTTTTACAAGTGGTAAAACCGCTACTTTATATGGTGCTAAAAAAGGTTTAAAATGCATAACTTCTCTTTCTTCATTATTATCTAATAATTCGCATTCATAAGAATCAAATAAAATAGCTAAAACAGTTCTATCTAAACCATAAGTTGATTCAATTATATATGGAATATATTTTTCATTAGTTTCTGGGTCTAAATACTCGGTTGATACACCTGAAAACTCTTTATGTCTTGAAAGATCAAAATCAGTTCTATTATGAGTACCATTTATTTCTCCCCAACCAAATGGAAATTTATACTCTATATCACATGCTGCTTTAGCATAATGTGCTAATTTTTCATGATCATGAAATCTTAATTTATCTTTTGATAAACCTAAATCAACATAAAATTTTTTTCCGTATTCTTTGAAATATTCATAGAGTTTTTCATCATCAGTCTTTTTACAAAAAGTTTGATATTCCATTTGTTCAAACTCAATTGTTCTAAACGTAAAATTACCTGGCGTAATTTCGTTTCTAAAAGCTTTACCAATTTGTCCAATAGAAAAAGGTAGTTTGCTACGCATACTTCTTTGAACATTTAAAAAATTAACATATTCTCCTTGTGCGTTTTCAGGTCTTAAATAAACCGTATTTTTTCCGTCATTAGTAACTCCTCTTTGAGTTTCAAACATTAAATTAAATTGTCTTATGTCAGTAAAATTACTTTTGCCACACTTAGGACATGGCACCTTTTTTGATTTTATAAATTCAACCATTTGTTTTTCCGTTAAAGAATCACCCTTAGATGAATTAGTATAATCATTTATTAAATTATCTGCTCTATATCTTGTTTTACATTCTTTACAATCAATTAAAGGATCAGAAAAGCTTCCAACATGACCTGATGCTTCCCAAACTTTTGGATGCATCAAAATATCAGCATCTAACTCATATGCGTTTTTTCTTTGCTGTATAAATCTTTTTCTCCAACAATCTTTTACGTTATTTTTAAGTCTTGTACCTAAAGGCCCATAGTCCCAAGTATTTGCAAGACCTCCATAAATCTCACTACCTTGATAAATAAAACCATATTGTTTACATAAATTTACCATTTTATCCATATTAATATTACTCATTGCTATCCTCCACTTTATTTAGAAATACCATTTTTATTTGTAATGTTTAATTCTCTTAATATGTTAATCATTAAATCATATGATTTATTATTAATAGTGATTTGTCTTTTGCCTGCTTTTAATAAAATATCATTATTTTCATTAAATTCATAACTTGGTTTGTCATTTGAAATAACATTTTTTAATATAGAACTAAATAGTTTAATATCAGATGGTTGCGTATATGATAGATATAACTCATCTAACCCAATAATATTTTCTTTGTTATTTTCATCTTTAAGTTTATATTTACATCCTCTTTTTGAAAAATTACATATAATTTTAGTTTCTCCATCATTAATATATTTTTCAGCTGATTTCATCATATTTCTTTCTAAAATATTATCAATTTCTTCTTTATAGTACTCATAAATAGGTCTTTGAATTTCTAAAGAACAATCAAATGAGGTTAATATAATCATATCCTTATTCCATGTTTGATAAGAAAAGCGAGAATTCATTAACATACCTGTTATAAAGTTATTCTTTAAAAATTCTCCTATAATACCACCTATATTAGAAATATTACTTACCTCTTGATACTCAACAGAAAAATAATTTTTATCATGATTTTTTATTATCCTATATAAATATTTAGTGTTTTCTTTTTCGTTTTTGTTATTTATCATAATTACCTCCCATAAAACAAAAAAATTCCTAGATATCAAAGGGACGAGATAACCCGCGGTTCCACCCTTTTTATTCTAGAAGAATCACTTTTAATACATTGCTGATAAGGTTTCCAATCCTCGTTTTCGCATCCATATATCGAGTAATATTATAACATAAATTATTTTAATTTAACAACGTTTTTTAAAAACTTTTTACTTTTAAGATAAAGACCAGTATATCTTTCATAATACTCATCAATAAAATCATTAATTTCTTTTTTAACTACGTCTGATATATCTAACTTACTTATCTTAGATATATCAACAAACTTTAACATTCTAATAATTTTTATTGTCTTATCACTAATAATATATTCTCCTGATACATGATTTTTACATAAAAAACCACCCTTGTCTGCTGATAGAGTAACTACGTTTTTACTACCACAAACAACGCATCCATTTAACTCGGGATTTACACCTAAAAAATCAAGATACTTAAGTTCTAATATATTAGTTATGCTCATAGGATCATATCCGTTTTCTATTTTTAGTACGCATGAAACAAAAGAATCATAAATACTCTTACTTTTAGATTGTTTTAATACTTGCATTGTTAATTCAGATATATAATTAATATAAGATATTTTTTCAATGTCCTTTTTAATGTTATTTAGCGGATTTATAACGTCTGCAGATAATAAAGTTGATAGCTTATCTTCCTTATAACTAATACAAAAAGAGGCATAAGTAAACATTTGGCTAACGCTTCTTAAAGTATTTTTTAATCTTTTAGACCCCTTTGATAATACTCCAATTACACCATATTCTTTAGTTATAATGTTTAATATCTTACTTGTTTCCCCAAACGATTTTTCACCTATTATAATTCCATCAATTGTCTTTATCTGCAAGTGTATCAATCTTCCTTTCAAGCATTTGTTGATACTTAATAAAATACTCAACTTTACCAGTTAATTTAAATAAATTCCAAACATCATCTTTAGTCATATTAATCACCTTCCATTAATATGGTGGTTATTAATTTATTTATTTATACAATATCTATAATTTTATATTTATCATACTAATTATCATCAATGTCATAAAAACCTAGTTCCTTTAAATATTTTTCTTTATCTCTCCAATTTTTTATGGTTTTAACAAATAAACTTAGATATACTTTTTTATCAAGCATTTTTTCAATATCAATCCTTGCTTTAGTGCCAATTTGTTTTAACATTGAACCTTGTTTTCCAATTATTATACTTTTTACAGAATCTCTTTCTACAATTATTGTGGCATTAATAATTACTTTTTCTTTTTTTTCAATATATTCATCAACAACACACGTAACCGTATGTGGAACCTCATCATTTGTTAATCTTAATACTTTTTCTCTAATTAATTCAGAAACTCTAAACTCTTTAGTAGTATTAGTTAAGTCCTCATCTGGAAAATATTTAACATTATCTTTTAAATATTTTTTCAAAGTTTTAATTAACTGGTCAATACCATCATTTTTAAGAGCTGATATTGGAATTACCTCTTTAAATTCGTAAAGTTTATTGTATGATAGTATTATTTCAAATAATTTTTCTTTTTTTATTTTATCTATTTTATTTAGTAATAGAAAAACTGGTTTATCAAGCTCTTTAAACTTATTAATTATATATTTATCTCCTGCTCCAATTTTTTCAGTTACATCAACTAAAAATAAAACAATATCAACATCATTAACCGAATAATAAGCCTCATCATTTAGTCTTTGTCCTAATTTATGTTTTGGTTTATGGATACCAGGAGTATCAACAAATACAATTTGACAATCATCATCATTATAAATTCCTTGTATATTATTTCTAGTTGTTTGAGCTTTATCAGATGTAATTGCTATTTTATATCCTACTAAAGTATTTATTAAAGTAGATTTACCTACATTTGGTCTTCCAGTTAAACTAACAAACCCAGATTTCATAAAAACGTCTCCTATCAAATTTATTATATCATAACTTAATTAATTATTTTTCTTTAATTAAAAAAATTAGAAATGAATTCTAATTTAGTAGGTTTAATACTTTTGGTAAAAATACATACAAACCTATAAAAGCTGCTGTAAAAGCCGAGATAACTACTGCCGCTGCAGCGGTATCTTTTGCTACCATAGCAAGAGAGTTAAATTTTGTTGTATATAAGTCTACCGCAAGTTCTATTGACGAATTTATTAACTCTGATATTAATACTAGCGAGATTGCAAAAAATACTAATATCCATTCACTAATTGATAAATTAAAATAAATTCCAAAAATTATAACTAATATTGCTGCTGTTATATGAATTAAAAGATTTTGTTCTCGGTTAAAAAAACTTTTAATTTTATTAAACATATTATCTAAACAATGAGATTATCTTAGGTACGAATACCACAAGCCACATACCAGTAGCGGTAATATCTGCTATAAAACAAGCAGCTGATGCGGTATCTTTTGCAACCTTAGCAAGAGGATGATACTCACCAGTTACCATATCAACAACAGCCTCAATAGACGTATTAAATAATTCAGCAACTAATATTAATGCTCCCATAACAAGGGTTATTACCCATTGCATAGGAGTTATTTTAAAGCCTATACCACATATGATAATTATACTCATAACAATAACGTGTAGTAATAAGCTTTGCTCATGTAAATAAGCATACTTTAACCCATCAAAAGAAAACTTAAAACTTTTTAAAATTCTTTTAAAACCTAATTTTTTCAAATTTAAAGATTCAACATATTTCCCTCTTGAAATTTCAACCTTAACTTTATTTTTTGATGCCATAAGTATTTAACAACTCCTTTTGTAAACTAAACATTTCATCTTCATCTTCCTTATTCATATGATCATAGCCTAACAAATGAAGTAAACCATGAACTGCTAAAAAGCATATTTCTCTTTCGGTGCTATGAGCATATTCTAAGGCTTGTTTTTTTACCATATCGTATGAAATATAAATATCTCCAAGAACTCTAATGTTTAACGCTAAATCATCTTTATTATCTTCAAGTGCAAAGCTTATAACATCAGTTGGCCTATCAATATTACGATATTTCTTATTTAAAAAATGAATCTGTTCATTATCTATTATTATAACATTAAACATGACATTTTTCAATTTTAATTTGTCTGCACAGTAATTTATAAATTCTTTTAATTTTTTTTGTTCTTTTATTTGCTGATCTAAATTATTTATAATTTCTATATAATTCACAAGATAATCCTCCAAAACTCATATTTAAATGCTAAGTATATTATAACTAAAATAAGTATTAATGACAATATGTCCAAAAATATTTGCTGTTTCATAAACTTTGGTAAATGTACCGCTGATTTAGCAACAAATTTATAAATTAAATATCCTATAATGCCTCCTATGGTATTTAATATAACATCATCAATATCCAACGTTCTACCAATAGCACTTTGAGCAAATTCTATTGAACAAGATATCAAACAAGAGATAAATAAAGTTGGTAATATCGTTTTATTTTTAACATAATTAGTTACAAAAATACCAAACGGAATGAACAAAAAAATGTTTCCAACTACGTTTTTAAAAAACAAACTAGAATTAATTTTATATCTAAAAATTTCTTTAAATGGTATAAAATTATTAACACCATAATTATTATCTTGAAAAGTTACTATGTAATAAAGTAATAATATATAAATTATAAAACAAAAGGTAGTTAATTCCTTATATAATACTAATTTTTGTCTATTTAATATAAGATAAGTTATTCTAATTGTAACTATTATTACTGTAAAAATAAAAATCATTGGCCATACTTCATGAGCAACTTTCAAAAACATTTTTAACATAATATCCTCTTATTCGTTTATTGGTGTATTTATTATATTTGGATCTGCTTTTTTGTAATCTGTTATATTTTCATATACCTTAAAAAAAACATCCATTTTTATTTTACTATTAGTAGTAGAAAAATTCAAAGTTTTTTTACTTATTATGTACTCATCACTATCAAGTTTAGTTTTAATTTTATTTTCCGCAACTACCATAGCCTTTTTTATGGCCTCGTTAGAAGTTAAAATTTGTTTTTTAACTTTTATTTTTCTTTGCTTTTGTAAACTTATTTCAAATGGGAAAATTTTTTCGCTTATTAATATTTTCTTTTTTTCTAAATAAGAATCAGTATAATTCTTTTTAAGCGCAATATTTTTATTCATAAACTTAATTATATAATTATTTTTTATTTCGTTTAAATATTTAGTTTCTTTATAATATAATGGATATTCTATCTTAACATTATACCATGTTTCAGCATAAACTAATCCTTTGCTACATACTTGTCCTTTTACTGTATCATCTTTTATTATATCCCCAGAAACTATAATATCACCTTTTTGTACATAATCATTTTTCTTTTTTACTATAACTCCGGTAGACGCTTCAATTTTTTTTATTATTCCACTTTTTTTTGCAACAATATGCCTATTTTCCTCTTCTATTTTTTTAGGATTTATTTTTCTTTCTGTTACCTTTACTATTAATTTACCACCCAATTTTTCTATTTCAAGCCATTCTATCTTATTTTTATTATTTTTTATAATTTTGTTTATAATATTTCTTCTTTTTTTAAAACTTGGAATAAAATAATATTGTTTTATATTATAAGCGTTTAACTGTTTTATTACTAAATTTCTTATTTTGCTATCATTATGTACTATTTCTAGAGTAAAACATACGTTAGATATTATAAACAAAAATATAATTGATATGATAAAACAAATTATAAAAGAAAAATTATTTTTAATAAAATTAACATACTTAACAATGCCATAATATTTAATAATACTTATATCATAAATGCTTGTTTTCGATGCTAATAAAAGATAATCATCATAAGAAATTCTTAGCACTATTTTATTATGGTTTATTTGTTTATACATATCAAACTTTATTTTATTTACTACATAACGATTCATAAAAAGCATAGGATTTTTTCCGGTGATACATATTTTTACATAGCTATTATTCATTATCATAACCTAATGATATTTTCTTTATTTGACCAGATATAATAATAAATTCTTTAAACATAGTTTCAATGGCTAAATTTTTTCCTTCAATAAGATACTTATTATTCTTTTTAGAAATTATTATTTTATCATTTGAAAAATGATCAATTTTATCATGGTAATATACTTTTACTTTTCCACCTATAATTTTTATTTCAAACTCGCCACACTCTACGTAATCACCAAAAATCTTTTTGATATTCACATTTATCACCAGTTAATTTTATGCAAAAAAAAAGTTACTATGTAAAATAGCAACTTATAAATATGAGTAAAGAAAAACTATGCGGCATTTTTTTCACGTTTTGCAGCCTTACGACTGTTTTTTATTGCTTCTTTTTTTGCGTTTCTTCTTTCAACTCCAGGTTTATCAAAAGCTTGCTTTTTCTTAACTTCTGAAGGGAGACCACTTTTTGCAACTTTTTGCTTAAATCTCTTTAACGCTGCATCAACGTTTCCGTTCTTAACTTGTACGGTTATCATTTTTCTTTTCCCCCCTCTCCTTTTTACTAAAGTAATTATAACACCCGTTTTAAAATATGACAATATATTTTTGTTTATTTATAACAAAAAATAGCATATTTTTAACAAAAAATGCTATTTTTTTATTAAAATCAGCAAATAAATAGTTTACTTTAATACCATTTATTAACCAATTGGGCAGGATCTACCACTAATTAATCTTCTTAACCCGCTTCCAAGATATCTTCCAATATCTAAAAATGAATTAAAACCTTTTATTAAAGAGTTAATTAATGACGCTGATAAACTAGCACCTGCTTTTATACTTTTAGCCTCATTTTTTGATAATTTCATGTAATTCTCCTTTCTATCTGCATTTAAATGGTCTTGTAAAGCCATCTAATATTCCTACCAAAAAAGTGATTCCTGTTATTATACCTGCTGCTATTAATCCCACAGACGCACCAGCTTTTATCGTTAAAGATTCTTCATATGATAACTTTTGCATATATCCCCCTTATGATGATATTATTTTACCATTTTTAAACGTCATAATCTTATTAAAAAAATTAACGTTTGATTTTCTGTGAGTTATTAATATAATTGTTTTATCTTTATAATTTTTCTTAATATTTTCTAATATCATTTTTTCATCTAAAACATCTAAACTACTTGTAGTTTCATCAAATATTATAAAATCACATTTAGTATTTATAGCTTGTGCAATAGCGATTTTCCCTATTTGTCCGGTAGATAAATTTGAATTTGTATTATCTATTATATAATCATAATTAATATTATTTTTCCTTAAAACCTCATTAACACATGCGGTTTTAACAACCTTATTATCAAAAGGTTCACCTAAAAATATATTATCCTTAATACTTTCGTTGATAAGTCTTATTTTTTGGTCTACATATATAATTGAGTTTCTAAGCGTTGATTCATCTATCTGACATAAGTTTTTTTTATTAATATAAATACCATTACCATCATATCTTATTTGCTTAGTAAGTAATTTAAAAAGAGTTGTTTTTCCACTACCAGATGGTCCATTAATCATGATCCAATCGCCTTTATTAATTTCTAAGGAAACATCTTTTAAAATTTCTTTATCATTATAGTTATATTTTAAATTTTTAATACTTATATTATTTATTAAAATATTATCTTTAGTTTCTTTAATCTCATTATTTTTCATAACCTCATTTATCCTATAATAGACGTTCTTAAAATCAATATAAAGTGGTAATAATTTATAAACTTCTAATACTGAATTTATTAACGAAGATTGTAATGAAAACAACAATAATATATGAGTTAAGGATTCTTTTTTTAATAACAACAAAATAAGATTTAGGATGTAAAAGAAAGTAGTAAGAGTATTAATTAATAAATCCTTTTTTTGATGTGATGTTACAAATTCTTTATATTTTAATAAAATATTATTATACATTTTATCTATTTTATCTTTAAAATAATTTTCTTTAGATAAATTCTTAATAGTTAAAATAAAATTAAAAGTATCCGTAAGTTTATTATTAAACTTCTCATTTAAATACTGCAAATCATATGACTTACTAATGTTTTTATTATAATAAAAATCGTTTATTAAATAACTTATAAAAATAAATATAATACATATAATTGCAATTATCCAATTAATATAAGTTATTATAAACAAACTAAATAATACTAATAATATGTTTAAAATAACTATTTCAACGAAACTAAATATTGCATCTTTAATATAAGATAAATCATTAATTTTAGAAATTAACTCACCAGAACCATTTTTATGGTAAAACATGTGAGGAAGACTGATAATTTTATTAATTGTTGGAATTGTAATAAACTTATCAATAAATAACTGAAACTTAACCGAAAAAGAAGATTTAATATAGGTAAAGAAGTCCTTTAATATCCCTATTATAAAAAATATTACGATAGCTAAAATAATAACTAAATTACTCTTATTAGTACTTATAAAATTTATTATTAATGGAAAAAAGCATGAAAATAAAATATTAAGTAGTGTAAGCATAAAAGAAAGGAAAACAGACTTAATTATTATTTTCTTGTTTTTAAATATTAATTTAATAGGATTTTTTTTAGGCTCAAATTTAATTATTACTCCAGTATATTTTTTTAAAAAATCAGTTTTATCATAATACATTATCCTTCTTGCTGGATCAGCTACTAAAACTTTATTTTTTAAAACTTTAATAACAACAACAAAATGTTGCCTTTCATTTTCTATTATGTGTGCAATAGAAGAACAGGGAATATCTTGTATTAATACCTTTTTATATCCTTGTGCTTCAATACCTTTTTTCTTTGAAAGTTTAACAATATCATAAACACTTAATTCATCATCACCATTATAATTAAAATCTTTTTTTAATTCTTCTAACGATGTTTTTACACCTAAATTTTTTAATATCATTGTTAAACAAGCTAATCCACAGTCATTATATGATGTTTGATTTACAAAGCAATTTTCTTTTATTTTTATCATCTCCTCAGTTATATTGTTATACATTAATTATTAAAACCCTCGGATTTGATAAATTTTTTTAATTTTTTTAAATAAAAAAAGTTATCCAAAGATAACTTGTTATTTTTAAGTGGCGTCCTGCAAAGGATTCGAACCTTTGACCCACGGCTTAGAAGGCCGTTGCTCTATCCAGCTGAGCTAGCAGGACATTGATTAGTTCTTGAAGAACAAATCAATTATAACAAAAAATAAATTATTATTCAATATTTTTTATAACACTTTTTGTAATTCCCTTACCATCAACGTTAAACACTATTTCATTAACATCATAATTTTCTCTTACCGATAATGAAATAGAATATATTACCTCTTCTAATATATTTTTAGTACTACTATCATCAAATAAAAAATCATTGAAATTAAGGGTTAATACATCATCTTTTAAATCATAATCTAATAACTTAGTATTATAATTTAAAAAACTCATTAAATTAGTTTCATATATATGTGATGATGTTAGTTCATCAATTATAATTTTTATCTTATCCCTATCATCGTTAGTCATTTTTGTTACTGGAACATAATAATAATTATTATTGTTTTCACTAACATAATATATTGTAACAGCATTCACCTTTTTATAATCAGTTGCATCAAAAATAGTATTTATACCATCTTGCCTCTTAAAGGGTTGTAAAACGTTTTTTAAAGATTTTGATAAAGTTTTAAGTGGATCACCATTAATGTTAATATAAAGATTAGATACACCCTTTATTGATGTCAAATTAAACGTTAAAGCCTCTATTGCTTTTTGTTCTTGATTTTTAGGTAAATTATAAAACTCTTCAGATAAATCAATAGTAATGTCAGAATCTTTTATACTTACACTATTTACTTTAAGATCAGTTGGTAATATAGCTCTAAAACCATTAGGAATTTTTTGCTCGTATTTACCATCAATAACTAATAATTCAATTAATTTCTTTGCATATTCTTCTTTTGTTGCTGCACTAATATCTATTTTGCATCTTGCTATATATCCATTTTTATCTAGTAAAAAAACCTCGTTTTTCTTTATGGTAGATATTGTCTTTACAACTTGATCATCTTCAAGTGAATATTCCTTTGAGGCTGGAAATAAAAGAAGTAATAAAAGTAATAAAAGCATACCTGTTGTTCTAAATATTTTATTATACGCAAATTTTCTTAGCATAACTACCTCCTTTACATTATATGAAAAAATCGCATTTAATATGCGATTTTATAAAGTAATCTCATTTAGTTTTATAAGTTCAATTACCGCACAAGCTCTTCCTTTAACACCAAGTTTTTGCATTACGTTAGATATGTGATTCCTAACAGTTTTTTCACTTATTCCAAGTTTTTGTGCTATTTCTTTTGTTGTTTTATTCGTTATAAGATAATCAAAGATTTCTTTTTCCCTTTTAGTTAGTATTGCCTTTCCCATATTTTCCCCACTTTCTTATCATAAGAGGTATTTTAATATTTTTTCTATATTATTTTATGAGTTAAGGCATAAAAAGGTACTTAATTTTGAAATTTAACAGAAATGTACATCTTATTTTGATACTCTTCTTGAATAAGTCTCATTACATTATTAGCAAGAGAATAATCATGATCTTTTTTCTTTATTGTTACACTAATGTTATTTGAATCTATTTTAATAAATGAATCTAGCTTTAATTGTTTTTTTATTTTTTTCTTTAATTCTTCTTCTTTTGCTTTTACATCATCTATTTCTTTAAGACCGTTATAAGCATTATTTTTTTCTTCAGTTGACGCTCCTTTATTAGTTAATATTTCATTATACTCCGCTGCAAGTGCTGCTCTTTCTTCATCTGATTCGACTTGAAGAGCAGTTAAAACATCAGACTGTTCTACACTTACTTTTGTAGTTGTTTTATTTTCTCGAGTATTTGTAGTATTTTTTGTTGTAGTTAAAAGTTCACTAGGCATCGTAATATAATACACGCTTAAAACTAATATTAAACTAAATAAAGTTAAAAACCATAATTTTTGTTTATTAATCATATTATCCTCCAAATCTTTCTAATTAACTATATGTTAAACTTTTAAAAAAATGAATAAAAAAAAAGAAGTAATTAATCTTCTTTTTTATCCGTTTTCATTATCGCATCTGCAAAAGGTAAAACATCATTTATTTTCTTATCTAATTCTTTTTGTTTTTCACCAATTTCTTTTTCCTTTGCATTTAATTCTTCTTCAAACTTATCTAATTGTTCATGTTTATTATTTGAACTTTCGATCAAATCATTAACAAAAGTTTCATCTTCCTTTAACTTTCGTTTTTCTTCATTATATTTTTCAGTTCTTTCGTTTATAATTGCTAAACGTTTATTTAACCTAGAAATCATTTCTTCTACAATTTCTTTTTCATCAAATTCTGAGTTAAATGATTCAGTTTCTAAGGAAGGTGCTATTTGAGAAACATTTAAATATTCATTTTCGCTATTTTTTTCTTCAGTAGGCATAGTAACTACTGGTGATTTAGCGATTTTAAGAATTTCATCAACATCATACGTCTTTTTTATAGCTTCTTCTTTTTTTGGTTCATCCACTTCTATTGGAGAAATACTAGGAATATCCATTAAAGATGACGCATCATCAGTTTTTTCATCAGAAATAATTGGAACCTCTGGTACGTTTATAACATCAGGTATAGCAGGGATTTCTGGAACGTCTGGAATAACTGGTATAGCATCTTTGTTTTCCTCATTTAAATTATAAGAAGAAGGCTCTAGCTCATCAGGTGTTAAAGGTACTTCTGGAATATTTGGAATTTCAACATTTAAATTAGGATTAATTTCTGGCATGTATGGTTTAAATGAATCAGTATTCATATTATCATTAACATCAATGCTATTATTTGCAGAATCCATTATAGCATCAAGAAAGTTTTTTAAATAAAGATTACTAATTTCATTTAAAACTAAAGATATGTTATCATATAAACTATTTTTATACGAAACAATTAAATCATCCAAGTTATTCTTAACACTTTGTTCTATTTTTAAATTAGATAAAAAATCATTAATACTATTTTCAATATCATCATTTAAATTATTTTCGTTTAAGAAACTAACTCTTTTAATATTTACTATCTGTAAATATTTATCATTTAATAAAGCTCTTAAATTTTCAATAAAATTATTTTTTTCTTCAACAGAGTTTATATTAGACTGACTAATCTTATAATTTATTTTATCAACAAATTGTTCGTTTACTGTCTCAACGCTTCTTAAATCCTTAATAACATATGACTCGATAACTTTTGAAATAGGTTCAACTATTTTTTCTTTTGAAGATACAAGCGTACTTGAAAAGTCAATTGTATAATTAGAAAGTGTAACAATATCTCCTACTAAAGCAGTAGTTTTCTCATCGATGGTTTTATTTAAATTTCTTAGTTTAACACGATAAGCGTTATTATCTTCGCTAACTTTAGTTAAAACATCGCCTAACATTTTACTCACCATCATTACCACCTTTCATATCAGATTCCTTAATTTTATTTAAACCATTTATAAGAGGCTTCATATTAAGGAAAATAACCTCTGCTTCAGATAATTTAGAATTTAACTCGACTTCCTTAGAATTTAATTCTAATTTTCTTTTTGACAAACTATTTTCTCTTTCTATATTAGACTCAATATTTTTATTAGTCATACTTAAACGCTCATCAATGTCTTTTTTTCTTTTTTCTAATTCACTTTCTTTTCTAGATAATTTTTCTTCTTTAGTATTAAGGCTTAAAATCATTTTATTAAATAATGTCATATCATCATATTTATCAAATTTATTTATGTCTTTATCATTTTTTTCTTCTTTAGTATTAGTGTTTAATAAGCTTTCGTTTTCCATCACTTTTTCATCCCCTTTATTTTCTTTATTTAATTCTTTATCATTTTCTCTTAACTCATTTATTAAAATATCTAAATATTTTAAATCCGCATCATCAATCATCTTTTTTAAGTTGTTTTCTAATTCTTCTTTGGTATTATCTATTAAAGAACTTATAGCACTTGCTAAAAACGTGTTTTCTTTTATTAAATTTATGATGTTTTCATCTACGTACAAACGAAGTTCTTGTAAAATACTATAAAGATTAAGATCCTCAGTCATATTTAACTGATTTGAACTTTTATTAACATTAAGTTCTTTAACATAATTAGTTTTTAATTTATCAATTGTAATTTGATTATTAAAGTACTCCTCAACGTATGAATCATTTGTTATTTGAAGTGCAAGTGAATCAATAAAAAGCTTCCTTTTAATCTTTTTTATAATTGGAACTTTAATAATATCACTCGTATTATTTCTTATATCTTCCTCAGATAAATTAAATTGCATATCATTTATCATACTTGATAATTCTTCAGCAAAATGATAAATACTCTCATCTATAACGTTAATTAAGGTTTTAGAAATAATATCATTATTTAAAGTGCTACACTTTAATAAAACTGCATTCTTGACCCTTTCAATTACGCCAATCATAACTAGCCTCCTTACAAAAATAACCTTCCCCTTACAAATACGCAAAGCAAATTACTATCTTCACATATTCTAACTATAAACATTCTATCACAAAAAAAGATAAATTTAAACAATAAATTTATCTTTTTAATCTTTTTTAGTTTTTTTGTTATTATTTAATAAAATATATAACAACATTAAAACTGCCGAAACACAAGTAATTATAAGGCCTTCTTTAAGTTTAACAGGATAAAAAACAAGTTTAATTTCATGCTCTTTAGAATCAACATCAAATCCTAAATATGAATTTGCTATTTTGTATGTGTTTGTCTTTTTTCCATCAACATAAACACTCCAGCCCTTATCATAAGCAATTGTTGTAAACGCACATTGATCATTTTTAGCTTTTATTGTTCCTTTGATTAAAGAATCACTATATTTTTGTACCTTTAATTCACCATCTCTTATGTCATTATAAAAGTTTTTAAATACCTTATCATTTATTTTATATGCATAAAACCTTAAATCCGCATCTGCGTTATCATTTAAATTAATTTTAATATCAAGATTATTACTTTCTTTATTTGTAGTACTTGCTATGTAATATTCATCAGACGTTATTGAATAATACTTACCATTAACTTCAAAACTATTAATTTTACTTCCTGCGATATATAAGTATATATCATCATTAATAGAACTATCTAAAGTAATATTAAAACTATTTTCCGCTGAATTTAGTTTATATGTAAAAGATCCATTCGTATTATTTTTAAATGATTGCTCATTAATTGTAGCACCTGTTACGTTTAATACTTTAATTGGTATAAAAATATTATCATTACCAGTTGCCAAAGATACAAAATTTCTTTGATTTAAAAATGGATCATTTGACGTTAAACTCCAATTTTTAATATCTTTATTTACCATGTATATAATAGACGATGGATATTTATATTCACTTAAATTATAAGAATTACTAGAGGTTATGTATTTATAATTTTTATTATCTATATAATCACCCATTATGTATTTTATATTAAACATCGTATTATAAACTGGAGTATTTAAATAGTTATAATAATAACTATTTATGTCATTACCAGCAATACCAATCATTCTTTGAAATTTTGCAACATCATAATAAGCCATTGATGAAAATGTAGAAATTCCTTTGTAGTTATACCATGCTCCATCATTTAAAGTTAAGTAATCTGTTTTTTCCATTCGATAAAGATTATTATCAATGTTTTTAGCAGTTAATATCAAATTATAATATGGTTTTTTATCAGACATAAAGGTTTTAATATCATGATCTATTTTCCAATTAACATTAATTGAATAAACGCATTCAAAACATGTAACTAAAATCATTAGAATACTTATTATTTTTGATGGAATTTTTTTATTAAAGGATAACAAATATATAATGTAATAGCAAGCAACAATTATAAGACATATTATTATTCTATCATCACTTAAATTTTTAAATGATAATTTAGATGCCAACATAATAAATAAAAATATTATCATAAAACAAATGCTAACTAATAACTTATTTGTTTTATTTATATTAATACATGAATAATACGCTAATGATACTAAGCCAAATACATATATAAAAGAATAACGCCATGGCAAATCATTTGGAACATGAAAAGCATGCCAAATAAAATCTATTGTATTTAAATTAAATGACAAGTAAAAAAATACAAAAAATAATATAGCTAATAATTTTACTTTTTTATTTATTTTTTTATTTATAAATAAAACTAGCAACATTAAAAGTGTTATTAACCCACAATATACGTTAGGCAAAGGTAATACATCACTTGAAAAAACAGTTCTATTACTAGATGATATATGATTAAATAAATAATCTAGTATTTTAAAATTCGTACTTAATTGAGGAAAAGAATCTTTTGTTGCAGAAATACTTTGAAGTGAATAAAAAAGTGGTAATAGCAAAAAAGAAACAAGACCTGCTGCTAAAATAGAAAAACAAAAAAACATTAAAAACTTTGAAATTATATTTTTTATTTTAAAATTACCCCTATACCAAAAATAACCTAAGAAATAAAATACGCTAAAAATACATATCATATATCCAATAAAATAATTAGAAAATAACATTATTGCTAATGCTATGGTATAAAAAACAGGTTTTTTTTCATCTACTATTTTATTTATACCGAGCATGATAAGAGGTAAAAAAACCATTCCATCAAGCCACATTATGTTCCAATAATAAGCGCAAAAGTATCCTGAAAAAGCGTATAAAATTGAAAAAACGCATAAAAGAAAATTATTATTTTTAAAAGTATTTTTTAAATAATAACACATCGTTACAGAACCAAAAATAACTTTTAAAGCTATAATTATCGAAAATGAAACAACAATGTTTTCTTTTTTAAATAAAAACATTACAATATTAAAAGGACTAGATAAATAATTTGCAAAATTACGATAAAAAGCAATACCACCACCAGTATTAAATGAGTATAAAATACCTTGTCCATGTTTTAACCGATCATATAACTCATTTAATAAAGGGCCATACTGATGATAAAAATCTACGTCTAACATTGAATTATTTCCAAAAGGAGATATTTTTTGAAGAGTATAGATAACTATCATTGAAAATGTTGATAAAATAAAAGTTAATAATATCCATTTATTTTTTTTAATAACATCTAAAAACTTTTTTTTCATATTATCACCATGTAAATGATAACATAAAAATATAATTATAAGCAATTACTTTTATTACTCTAATACGTTTTTAATGTTATTTATATTATTTTTCTCATATACACATAGCTTATCATTTATATCGACAGTAGCTAACAAAATGTTATCATATGATTTATATCCTTTTATTTTTAAAGCTTTTTTTAACCACTGTTCATCTTTTCCAATCTTTTGTAAATTTTTAGGAATTATTTTTTCATCTATAATAACATTTGCACATAATCCTTTTTTTGAAGGCTTTAAATTCATATCCTTTACGGTAACAGGATTATTTTCATCTTTAAGTAGGAAACTAACCTTTCCATTAGCCTCCATTAATGCATATTTTATTTCGCTAATATCAAAATATCCTGCTATTCTAGCTGTTTCTAAAAAATCATTAATATCTAATTTTAATCTTTTTAAATTCTTATATATAAACTTACCATCTTCTATTATAAGAGTTGGACTACCAATTAAAAATCTTCTTAATAAAATACTTTTCATAGTAAATATAGATACTAACGTAGCAATAAGTCCAAATATTATAACCGCTATAAAACCATTCATAATTTGAACATCCAAATTCATTGAAATTTCGGCAGCAAAATTACCTATTGAAATACTTATAACATAGTCAAACAAACTAAGCTCTGATACTTGTTTTTTACCAATTATTTTAGTTATAAAAAATAAAGTAGCTAAACAAAACAAAGCACGACAGGATACAACCCAAACTTCATACCAATTTGTATTTAAAATATCATTTAACATATAAACTCACCCATTTATATGTTTATCTTTTAATAAAATATTATACAAAAAAAGTTCCAAAGGAACTTTTACACTTACTTTTTAATACACTTTAAATCACTTGTATTTGTTTTATAACAAACATTAATTTTCTTATAATCATCAACGTTTATTTCTATACTTTTATCTTCTTTATTAACACTTATTTTATCAGAGTTATCTGTTTTATATTCAACATAAATAACATTAGAACCACAATCAATCGTATTTTTACTTAATACACATGAATTTATGTGATTATTATATACGGTACCAACCGTATATTTAGGATTAAAATCAATAGTTAATACGTTATAACCTATAACTGCTATTATTGCTACAACAACAAATACAAATAAACACATAATTATTGATTCCTTTTTAGTTTTTTCATCTGCTAATTTTGGTCTTCCTACTTTAGCTTTTTCTTCATTTTTTTTCATTTTAACACCTTCCTTTTAATCAATATTGGAATTTCTTCTTCCAATAATACTACTTTTTGTTATGGTTTTAAGTCTATCACTTCCATCAACGCTATACTCAACATTAAAATATAAAACCCTAGTAACATCACTTTCCTCAAATAAAATTGTATCTGCCAAACTACTTGAATCAATTCCAACGTAACTACCATTACCTATTTTATATGCTATTTTAGAAACCGTAGCGTTATTACAGGTGATATCATACTTAGCACTATTTAATTTTACTTCTTTAATCGTTAAAATGCAACTACCATTTGTTTTTTTAGTAGTTGAAATATTATTAATCGTTCTTGTAGAATATTTTGTAACCTTACTATTATTTGGATAATAAACTACCTTTAAAGTAATTTTCTTCTTCATTTGATTTTCAGAAAATTTAATCGTATCACTTAACTTTTTAGTAAGTAATTTTTCATAATCTCCATCACCAATTTTATACTGAATTTCTTTTATTTTAGCATTAGAACAAGTAAGATCATAACTAATTCCATCATTACGTTTATCAACAGAAGAAAAGCTACACTTACCATCAGCATTTTTGATAACGGTAACATTAAAGTACGCAGTTTTAAACGAACCATCAGTGGTTGTTGCTTTTATCTTAGCAGTTCCTTGTTTTAGTCCGGTAACTACTCCATTACTATCAACCTCAGCCACTTCATTATCCGAACTTTCATACATAATAGTTTTATCACTAGCACTTGCAGGCAATACCGTCAAATAAAGTTTTCTTGCAGTTTTCTCTTTTAATGTTATATCCTTATTTATAGGAGTTAAATCAGTTACTAAAACTTTTTCATTACCACTATAAGGCGTATTTACCATACCTCTTAAATTAATGTTTCTAAATCCAAATAAACTACCATAACCAAATATTAATAAAATAATAACCGCAAAAAAAGATAAACTTGCAATAATCAATGATTTTCTTTTTGTCTTTTTATCAGCTAATTTTGGCCTTCCTACTTTTCTTTTAATATCATCATCAAAATCTAAGTATTCAATTTTCTCCTTTTTCATTATAATCACATCCATTTATTACTATTATCTATTAAAATCTTATCATTAAAAATATTCCCAGTAAATATGAATATATACGTTTTGTAAACCAGTTTTACATAAAAAAAACACCTATTTTTTTAAAGGTGTTTTATGATAAGTTAATATTTCTTCAGGAATTTCTTTAGACTCATCGTTATCAACGTATTTAACAGCGTTTTGATATATCATATCTATTTTTTCTTCTTTTTACTTATTACACATATTTTATGTTTTTTTCAAGAAAAAAAGCTTATTAAATAAGATTTTAACCAACCATAAATTCTATTAAAACAGGGCCTAATATAATAAGTAAAATAAGAGGTATAAAAAATAGAACAGAAAATATACTTATTTTATTTGGAATTTTATTTATTTGAGCCTTTATATCCATTATTTGTTTATCTTTTAGAAAATCTAACTGATTATACATAGTTTCTATAATACTATTACCAAATAAATTAGATTGTTCCATATTTAAAATAATATTATTTATCGTTAAACTAGGTATTCTAAGACTCATTAAAGATAAAGCTTCTGTTAATGATTTACCAAAATTAACTTGTTTTAGTGTTTCTTTAAATTCATCTGATATTTCAGAATCTATGTATTTACAAGCCATTTTTATGGCGTTTTCTAAGTTTCTACCCGATTCTAGGGCTAAAGTTAATACTTCAAAATAATAATATGCCTCATTATTTAATTTAGCCTCTCTTTTTTTAAGTGGTTTATCAATCATTAAATAATTAACAAGAAAATACCATAAAACGGTTATTATTGGTGCTAAAACAGCTCCTGAATCCACAAATAAAAATACTATTACAAAAACTACTATTGAAGTATAAAATCTAAAATTCATAAAGTAATTGGTATCGAATTTTTTACTAACCCCGAATAAATTTATTTTAGCTTCTGTTTTTTTTATATCTTTTTCACGGTATATACGGTATATAAATGATCTTTTTTCTTTCATATTATAACCTCACCTTCATTATGCGATTAACAAAATAAGCATATAGCAAGTATATAACTATTATTATAAATAGTATAAAATTACCTAATGTTGTATTTATAAGAGGCATAAAATAATCAGGTTTTAAAAAGGTAATAAATATAACAAAAACAAAAGGACTAAAAAGTAATATTTTACATATCATAGTCGAACTAGAGGTAAGAGATTTCATTTCTTGTTTTAACTTTCTTTTATTAAAAAGCATTTTTTCAATCGAAGAAAATACTTTTATAATATTACCACCAGTTTTATTTAATATACTTAAAGATGAGGTAATATAATTTACTTCTTCAGATTCTACTCTCTTACTAAAACGTTCAAAAACGACATCTAAAGATAAGCCATAGCTTATTTCTAAGTGCATCTTTTTAAATTCTTGTTTAATTGGACCTTTTAGTTCTTGAGCAACAATTTCTATTGCTTGCATTGTACTTCTTCCAGATCTAAATGCATTATTCATTATTATTATTGCGTTTAATAATTCTTGTTCTACTTGTTTTTTCTTTATATAATCATTAATTTTAAAATATATATCAAGAAGGAAAAAGCCAAGTAATCCTGGAAGTAATATATCCAAAATAGTTGGTATTACTCCTTCTATTATTCTTGCAAATGATACAATAAATATGAAAAATATACTTATTAAAAACTTATTACTAACAAAATCCATTGATATCATATTATTTTTATTTTCATATGAAATATATTTATTATATTTATATGAATATTTAACCATAATATCAGATTTTTTTAATATTTTACTTATTTTAAATAATAACTTTAAATACTTATTATAAAGTAAATCAAAGAGTGAAACATCATTATTTTTTATTGATTCTATACTATACTTTGATATTCTTCGCTCTATATTAAGTGCTTTATTATAACTAATTAAATAAAAAATTATAAAAGCAAGAAATATCATAATTAATGTTTGAATAATAAAAACATTCATAAAAATTCACCTTCTTTCATCACTTTTTAAATTTAAATATATCTTCTATATCATCAATACCCTTATTTTTAATTTTTTTATAAACGTTTGGTACTCTTTTTTTAAGTTCAAAAGCACCATCTACCTCTCCATCTTGAGTTAACCCTGTTTGCTTAAAACTAAAGATTTCCTTAAGTTCTATTACATCATCTTTAAAACCATCTACCTCACATATGCTAGTTACTTTTCTTCTACCATCTGATAGTCTTGATACGTTAACAACCAAATCAATTGCATTTTCTATATACTCACGAATTGCTTTAATTGGAATATCCATTCCTGCCATTAAAACTAAAGTTTCTAGTCTGTTTAAAGCATCATATGGACTGTTAGCATGCATTGTTGTTAAAGACCCATCGTGACCTGTATTCATAGCTTGTAACATATCAAATGCTTCTTTTCCACGCACCTCACCAACAATAATTCTATCTGGTCTCATACGTAGGGAATTTATAACTAAATCACGTATTGTTATTTCCCCTGTTCCCTCATAATTAACAAGCCTTGTTTCAAGACCTATAACGTGGGATTGTTTAAGTCTTAACTCCGCTGCATCCTCAATGGTTATAATACGTTCATGATCTCCTATAAACGATGATAATGCATTTAAAAGGGTTGTTTTACCACTTCCTGTACCACCACAGATGATTATGTTTAATTTTGCACGAATAGATGCATCTAAAAATCTTGCCATATAAGGAGTTAATGCACCAGTTCTTAAAAAATCATCAATTGATTGCATATCACGTCTGAATTTTCTTATCGTAACTACTGGTCCTTTTAAAGATAATGGTGGAATTACAGCATTTAACCTAGAGCCATCTTCTAATCTTGCATCAACCATTGGATTTGCAGTATCAATCGTTCTACCTAACGGCTGAACAATTTTTTGAATTGTTCTTATAATATGCTCATCATTTATAAATGATATGGAATCATCTTTACTTATTTGTCCATCAATTTCAACATAAACCTCATTTTTACCATTAACCATTATTTCGGTAATATTTGGATCCTCAAGTAACTCTGTTATTGGTCCATATCCGTTTATTTCATTATCTATAAGGTTAAAAATGTGATTACGTTCTAAATTAGTCAAATCATAACCTAATAAAGCTTTATCAATCTCATCATTTATATATTCATGTAATAACTTATTATTAGGTATTTTATCATCAATTAAATTTGATATTATGGTATTTCTTAGGTTATCTAATAACTCTTTATCTTTAAAAATTTCATAATCTGCAACTGGTTTAGTTACAACTTTTTCCTCTTTTATTTTAAATTCATCAATTAATTTTTTCATAGCCATATTTATTTGCCTTTCTCAGCCTTGGTTTTAGTATCTATTAAAGCCGAAGCAAGTTTAGTAAGTTTCATAATATCACTTTTTTTAGAAGATCTTATTTTTTTATTAAGAGTTAATATTTCTCCTTCAATAACATATTTATCAATATCTTTTATGTAAAAAGATCTATCTATCGTATAATCAATATTATGCTTAATTATATTTTTAACATCAAACAAAGAAAAATAATCCTTACCAGTATCTTTTGACGAATTAAATACGATTTTATAATTACTTTTTTCAGTATCTTCAAATATAGCAATCATACTTCTTGCATTTTTTAAATCAACTGGATCATTAGTAATAAGAAATACCGTATTATCACTTTTATCTAAAGCGGATAAAGAAATAGGATTTAAATTATGCGCAGTATCAATTAAAATAACATCATACTTATATATACAAGATGTAATTAATAAATCAACGTATTTAGAATCAATTTTAAAAGCATTTCTAGGGTCTTTAGGAGCAGATAAAACATCTATTTTATCATTATACTTACATACATAATTCAATATGCTTTCAAACCTATTATTACTTATATCATCTACCGCATTAAAAATTGTTTTATTAACATTAACATTTAAACTAAGTGCAATACCGCCACCATCTAAGTCTAAATCCATTATTAAAACTTTTTTATCCATTAAACTATATATTCCTGCCAAATTAATGGTAGTAGTAGTTTTACCAACCCCACCTTTACAAGAAAAGACAGTTATTATTTTAGCAGCATCTTTTTTCATTTTTTATCCTCCATTATAATTATTTTTTCATCTTGTAATATTGCAGTATACGAACATTTTTCCTTATAAAATTCTTTTCCTATTATACTCCCAAAAAATCCTTTAGTAGTTTTGTTAATACTAACATTTATCGTTTTATTATCATTATCAATTTTAATATCATAATCATCTATTTCATTGTCATTTTTATTAATCAATGTAACCATTTGATCATAAGGATCCTCATTAATGTGACGCATTCCGTAATTTATTATCATTTTTGTTAATTCATTAAGTTTAATTTTATTATATTCAGCATAACCAACATCAATAATTAAAGTACCTATCATTATCATAAGAGGAATAAAAACAATAAATATAACAAGACTTTGTCCACGGTTTGATAATCTATTCATTTTTTATCACCCTAGATACGGACACATCAAACAAATCCTTTTTTATATATGTTATTCCAGGGGTAATTGGATTTATTTTTTTAACCAAATTAATAGTAACATATTCACCTTCTGTTACAAATTCAATATTAATTTTATCTTTAGAATTTTTATTAATTAACTGAATTATTTCATCTTTAGAATTTCCATTTTGATAAAATGTAACAACATCTGATATTTTATTTTCTAAATCATTTTTTATTGAAATAATTCTTCCAAAATCAATCAAACAAAAAACAAGCAATATAAATATTGGAAGTATTATAACAAATTCAACAAGTGCTTGACCTTTTTTATTTCTCATCTTCCATAGCCACCCCTACTATCAGTTCTAATTATAACAAAATAACTTAAATATTACAATTAATATTTAAAAATAATGTTGTATAATATATTTGGTGATACAAATGAGAATACTTATTATGTCTGATATTCATGGTGATTATTATGATTTATATAATATAATTAAAAAAGAAACTTTCGATCAAATTGCTATCTTAGGAGATTTATTTTCTTATGATTTTAATGATAATAAAAATAAAATAATAGAACTTTTACAAAAATATAAAAATAAACTTATTTTAATAAAAGGAAATTGTGACTCTTTAATTAATTATGAAGCTTATATGCTCCAAAAATATGATGTTATAACACTTCCTTTTAATAATCATTTAGTAACGTTTACCCATGGAGATAAATACTCTAAAGGTTTTTTACCAAGTTATCATGGTGATATATTTATAAGTGGTCATACACACGTTTATTCTATTACAAAAGAATTTGATATGATATATGCAAATCCAGGCAGTGTAGGTTCTGCAAGATACGGAACAAAAAAATCATACATGATTTTTGATAATAACAAAATAACTATAAAAGATATTAATCAAAACATACTAAAAGAAATAGATATTTAAAAATATTTAAAAATCTATTTCTTTTCCTTTAATCTTTCCATTTTTTGTCGTATTAAAGACAAACGATCCTCCTTTGAATTCAAATCCAACACATAAATGTAGCCTTTTTTTATAACAACATCTTTTTCATTAACTTCATAATTAAAATATTTTTTTTCAACCTCAAGCATAGTATTATCACTTAAATTTTGTAATATTACTATATCATTTTCAATTCTATCAACCGCATATTTCATTTTATCACCTATCCATTAGTATTAGTTTTAATGGTTTCAACTAATATGTTATTACCATCACTTTTAAATATAACAGTACCAACCTCATCAGTTCTATAAACAGTAATATTTAATTTGTTTAACTTACTTAACGTAGATGAGTTAGGATGATTATAAATATTATCTTTTCCAACCGATATAACAGCATATTTTGGACTTACAGCTCTTAAAAAATCTTCGTTAGAACTATAATTAGAGCCATGATGAGCAACCTTTAAAACATCACTTTTTATCTCAACATTACTACTTAATATTTCTTGCTCTACCTTTTTAGTTGCATCACCAGTAAATAAAAACGAATTATTGCCATAAGTTAATCTTAAAACTATCGATGATTCATTTAAATCAGCTGCATTTTCTTTAACATGTATAACCTTTATAGTGGCATCACCTAAATTATATGATTCACCATCCTTAGGAGTAGTATAAGTAAGATTATTTTTTTCTAAAGCATCTAATACATCCTCAAATGTTTTGGTAGTAGATATTTCATCTGGCATAAAATATTTATCAATCTTAAAATTATTAATAATATCGTCCATACCACCAATATGATCTTCATGAGGATGAGTTCCAACAAGATAATCTATTTTATCAACATTCAAAGTTTTTAAATATGAAACTAATAATTTACCATCCTCATTATTACCAGCATCAATAAGCATATTATGATTATCAGTACTAATTAATATGCAATCAGCTTGTCCAACATCTATAAAATAAACTGATAAATTCCCGTTTTGAACTACTTTTTGTTTTGTATCATCATCTTTAAATGCTAAAGCTGATGCATCCTTTATCTGTTTAATAGCCCCAGATGAAATAAATACATAAATAAAAATTACAACTCCTACTATTAACTTAAGTATATTTTTATTTTTTCTTTTCATATTACTCCTACTTCCTATATTAAAATTATATCATAATAGTAAGCAAAAAATAAAAAAAACTGATTACTCAGCTTCTTTTTTAATTACTTCTTTTCCTTTATAGTTACCACATTCAGGACATACTCTATGTGGTCTTATCATTTCACCACATTTAGGACATTTTACTGTTCCGTTAGCTTCAATTTTATAGTGAGTACGACGCATTCTTTTTCTTGTCTTACTTACCTTTCTGAATGGAACTGCAAATAATTGGATATCCAACTTTAACATATTCTCACTCCTTCCTTACTCTTTAATGTAATCTTTTAACTTTTCAAGTCTTGGATCAATTACTTCCTTTTTACTATCTTCCGTAATAAGACGCCACCCATCACCTAAGACAGATTCTTCTTTAGCATCAGGCGCAAGAACTCTTAAAGGAACATTTACTAATATATATTGCCATATAATTGGCAAAATATCAAGTCTATTTTGAATAATTTCTAAAGAATTATCTTCATTTTCACCAATTATTTCATCAATATCAATGTCAAAAGGATACTCAACATCCTTTAAAGTTCTAGCACAAGCAAGTATCATCGTTCCAGTTATTTTAATATTTAATTCATACTCTTGTTCATTATTAGATATAAATCCAATTACCTTTACTGGTGATATTCTTCTGATGTCAGTATTATTAAGTAATTCATCTGGTATGATTACCTCACCTTCAACAGGTATCTTATATAAATTATAATTTATAAGTTTAGTTAAATCTATCTTCATAGTAATCACCACCGCAAAAGTAATTATACTATCTTTTTTATTTTTTTACAAGATGTGTAAATTACGATAATATATATTTATGAAAACAATAATAAATAAATGCTAATAAGTTAAATAATAATTAGTATAATATTTAATATTACTGATAAATAGATGCATCTTATTTTTAAAATTAAGCATTAAAAAATTAAAGTTTTCACTTTAATCTTTCATAGTACTTTGTAATATCATCATATAAATTCTTATTAAACTTTTTATCTTTTATCATATCAATTTCAAACTTATAAGGAGGATATACCCTTTTATTTCCGTCTTCATCACTTACGTAAGGCGTTTCTAATATCATAGGAATATTATCCAATCTTTTATTATAAATAACATTTAAAAGAGCATCAAAACCAATTGTACCATATCCAATGTTTTCGTGCCTATCTTTATGAGAACCAATTATATTTTTAGAATCATTAACATGAACACAGCCTATTTTATCTATTCCAATTAACTTATCAAATTCATCCAAAAATTCATCAAATTTTGACATGTCATACCCAGCATCATTTAAATGACAAGTATCTAAACATACCATTAATTTATCACTATACTTTACTTTATCAATTATTCTTTTAATATGGTTAATATCAAAACAAATTTCACTACCCTTACCAGCCATCGTCTCTAAACATATTTTTACACTTTGATTAGGAGCTATAACCTCATTTAAAGCATTAATTACGTTATTAATGCCCGTTTCTAGATCAAGATTAACATAACTACCTGGATGTAAAACTAACTTTTCTATTCCCAACATAGATACTCTGTTTATTTCTTCTTTTAAAAATTTTATTGCAAACCTATAATTATCTTCTTTCTCATTATTAGCTAAATTAATAATATATGGTGCATGAACTACTATGTTTTTTAACTCAATATTATTATCATACAATAAATTTCTTGCTTTTAAAGTTAAATCATAATCAATCTTACACCTTTTAGTATTTTGTGGTGCACCAGTATAAAACATAAACGAGTTAGCACCATAACTTATTGCTTCTTTTACACTTATAACTAACTGCTCTTTACTTGTAAAAGATACATGAGAACCTATTAATAACATATAACACCTCTTACTTCTATTTTTATTATACTAAATAAGATAAATTAACGCAAAGAAAAAAGAACTTATCGTTCTTTTAAAACTCAACTTCACCAGTAATATATTTTGCATCACAACCAGTTGCTCCAAAGCCTATTTTAGCAGGGTCACATTTACCTGCATTTGATGCATTTCCATATTTTATTAAATTTAAAGTTTTAAACTTACCATCGTCACTTTTTGCTGCTAACTTTATTACATATTTTCCTTCTCCATCTGTATTAACATAAGTGGAATCAGCATCATAATCGTCAGATAACTCATATTTTGTTAAACAAGCAGCACCAGAACACTTTGCATCTTCATCACTTGCTATAAAAGTTTTAACTTGTTTTACAACCATTTGATATGATTCTATAAATGAATTTGATCTTGCCTTTGATATTGTTTTGTTTACTTGTTGTGTTGCTATTACCATTATTATTGCAAGTACTACGATAACAGCAAGTAACTCGATTAATGTAAAACCTTTTTTATTTAATTTTTTCATATTTTATTCCTCCTATTATCAGTATTAATATTATCACTATTAATTTATTTAGTCAATATTTAACAATTTATTTTTTAGTAGGTTTACGTATTTTTAACCTATCTTTTATATGTAATTATATCTTTCTTAGAATGCTTACTATTTTTTCTCCGTATTTTTTTGTTTTAAAAACGATTAAATTATCATATTTAGAATAATTAATATCTAAGGTTGTTTCACATACTATTATTCCATTATTAGATAATAAATTAATATTATGATTTATTTTAGTTAGTGCATCATCTAGTAAATTAGTATCATATGGGGGATCTAAGAAAATTATGTCAAATGTAACGTTATCTTTTATAAAACTATCTAACGCATTTTTAGCATCTGTCTTTTCAATAATAGTATTATCAATGTTTAACATTTTTATGTTATCTTTTATTATGTTTATAGCATCTTTATTTTTATCTATTAAATATGCTTTTTTAGCATTATTTGATATTGCTTCAATAGCTAAGTTACCAGAACCAGAAAATAGGTCTAAAACGGTAGAGTCTTTTATGTAATCTTGAATCATTGCAAAAACGGATTCTTTTACCCTATCCATAGTTGGTCTTGTACCATTAATATTAAAACCTTTTAATGTTCTTCCTTTATATTTACCACTTATTATTTTCAACTTAAATCACCTAATAAAAATTGTATCATATTTATTTATAAATGAAAAATAAAAAGGCATTACTTTTTATTAGTAATACCTTTGGTTATGTTATTTATTCTGTTATTTATTTGAATAGTAAGTAAATTAACTTTATTTTGTAAATTAATATATTCTTTAATTAATGGGTCTTTTAGCATGTTAATTTTAGCTTTAATAAAGTCATCTTTATAATTATATTTTTCATATAATTCTTTAGCTTCATTAAATTTATTTATTAATTTTTTAGAATCTTCATTGCTAGATATTTTTTCTTTTATGTAATCTAATCTTTTTTTTATGTCACTTTTTTCAATGTAATCTATTATTTCATATGTTTTATTAATCATTTATCATCACCTTAATACATCTATAAATTTACTTACCATATCAATTTTATCCATTAAATTATTTATTTTATCTGTTGTTCTTAACTTATATTTATCTTTTACTTCTGATATAAAAACATCAATCATTTCGGGATTTCTTATAAGTGTTTTATACCAATATGAATTATTTCTAATATACCTTTTATATTCTGGGTTTGAATCAAGAAAAAGCTTAATTCTTATATCCATTAGTCCTCAAACTTTTTAAACAATTGTCTAGGTTCATAAGCTTTAGAAGCAACCGATGATGAAGCATCTTTAGTAACAAGACCTTGAAGTAATTCAATTATTTTTTGAAGACTATTAACTCCTTTTTGAACAGAATTCATATCAACTTTTTTAATCATATCCGTTATATTTGAAAAATTAAAGGAATTTTCTTTAGAACTTGTTTTAGTATCATCTTGTCTTTTATAGTTTTCCCAAACTTTCTCATCTTCGCCATATAAAGACCATTGCTCATAAAATTTTTGCCATGTCATTTCACCAGAATTTACGTACCTAGCTAATTCTGGTTTTTTTCTAACGAATGCTTTAAACTCCTCTTTCATGATAATCACCCTATTATAACCTATGCATTTTTCGATATTTTTTTCATATTCTTTAAAATAATTTTCTGTTTTTTTGAAACTCTTAAAGAATCACAAATTTTTGATATTGCTTTATTATATGTTACAGCATCTATTTTTGTTTCTTTAAAATATTTAAATGTTCTACTACTATATTTAACATAACATTCACTTAATAACCATGCTTTTGCCATCATTACATAATAAGAATTATTTTTATCTTTTTCAATAAAATCAAAAATCATATCTAAGTATTCTTCATAAACAAAATAATTAAGCAACAAAACAAACGAAAATCTAACTCTCCACATATTTTTACTTACGATATTTTTCTTTATAAACAAAAGGCACTCATCTTTTATATTACTAATTTTTTTACAAGATGCACAAATAATATCACAAATGGCCCAATTATCAACGTTATAAAGAAAATTATCTAACTTACTTATCATTTTTTGTGGATCTTTAATATTAGAAATTACCAATCCTTCTATTAAAACTTCTTCATAATATTCATGCTTTATGTTTTTTAAAAAATCTTCATAGCAACAGGAAGATATATATTTTGCAATTTTCTTTAAAATAGGTGTTCTAACTCCTATTGTTTTCATTTTAGTATTTATAATTTTATCATTAAATTTTTTATATTTTTCATCTTTATTCTTAAAAAGAATATCTAATAATTCTTCATTAGTCATGTAAGATCACCTTATAAGTATTATAACAAAAAAATTCAGAAATTCTGAATTTTATCTTTCTAATGTAATAGTTATAATATTATAATTTTTATCTTTTGACTCATTAAGATAAATGCTTACTTTTGGGCTACTTTTATCAAAATAATAAAATCCTTTTTTTTCTAAGCTTAAAATATAATTATCATCTAGTTTTACATTCATAAAATTATTTAATAAATTAATAATATTTTTTTTATTATCTCTTAAATTAAATTTCGTTTTATCATAAATTAAATTAGCATTTACGTAGTATACTACATCTTTATGATCATAATACACACTTATCGTATCAAAAACATCACTTGTATTTTCCTTCTTATGATATGCGTAAGTAGCATTATAAACCTGATCATTTAGTTTTCTTTGTTCTTCTTTTGATACATCAAAACCAATATCTTTATAAATAATACTTCTTTCTTTAGGTTCAATTAAGGCATATTTACCTGAAAATTTATTAACTAACTTATAATATGAAATATTGTTCTTATCAAGTATTTTTTGGTTTAGAAAACTAGAACCAACAAATAAGAAAGCTAAAATAATAACTAATATCGTAACATAAATTACTTTTTTGAACTTAATAATTTCATTTTTTTTATTTCTAGCTTTTAAATCGCCAGGAAATTCCTCAAATTTAATTTCATTTACCTTTTTATTCTCTTGATTTGAATAAGAGGTTTTATTATTATCATTCATATTAACACCTCTACTATAAATAATACCATTAATTTAAATTTAAAACAACTTATTTTTTTGTTTTACTTTTAAGTAGTTTTAATAATTCATCTTCAAACTCACTATTGATCTTTAAGTACTCATCCCATATACATTCAACATTTCTAGCGTTTATAATAGCTTTTTCGCTTCCAATTAATTCATTATTACGATCAATGGTTGTATTTGTAACATTATAACCTTTTTTATCTTTCTTACAAAAAATACCTAATATTATATATAAATTATCTGATAACATTTTATAAGTTATTCTAATATTATTAATTCTTATCTTAAATACCTTTTTTATTTTAACAATTGACTTACCTTTAATTCTTGCGGTATTATTTTTTATCATATCAATTCCTGTTAAAATATCAGGATAATATTCTTTTGGTATGTTACCTTTTTCTACATCTGCTAATACTTTATTTTTATTCCATAAAAATCCATAATAAAATATAATATTTTCTTTATCGGTTATTACGTCACTTAAAGTATCATCTAATGATTGTAAATACTTATTTAATTGTTCTTTAATTAATAAATCTTTACTTGTATTAGTTAATAAACCAATTATATTAAATATAATTAATTTTATATCATAATCATATTTTATTGATTCTAAAAATTCATTAATATCATCATAATTATCAAATGACCTTATCGTTGTTAAATAATTTTTATATAGTGTATTACTTTCTTTTTTATTATCATCATAATAATAGTAAGCACTATTATCATCTACGTAATTCATACTTACTTGTTCTTGTTTTGGTTCATTATTTTCTTTCTTTTTTTCAGCACTAAATTTTAAAACATACGAATTTAAAATATTTAATAGCCTATTTTTATCATCCTCATTATCAGTTTTACTTATTATTATATTTTTAATCGTACTTATATTATTATCATTTAAGTTTTGATTTGATTGATAATTTTTTAAAGCATATTCTATTTGTTTTTTATCTTCGTTTAATCTTTGCTTTTCTTTTACAATTTCATCAAAAATATTAAAAAAACAATCGCATAAATAAGTTTCTATTTCCCTATTTAAATTACATAATAATTCATCTGTTTGTTTCATTTTATCAAGTTCATTATATACTTTTTTTAATCTTACATCATTTTTAATACGATTCATAAAAGCATTACTATATAAAATATTTTTAGATAAATTAAATTCACTTAATTTCTTATTAACATTGCTATTATAAGTATCATATAACAACTTATTATTTATTAATTTATTTATTGCTATTGAGTTATCATGCTTCATTTTTTCAACAAAAATTTCATATGTTTTTCTATTACTAAACGGATTTTTATTATTTTTACTAGAACTCAATAAATTATATAACGGTTTATAATAGTAGTATTTTTTATTTATCTTTTTAATTAATTCATCATATTTTTTAATTTCAATAGTAAGTAACTGAACTAATTCATCATTCATAATAAATCACCTTAATCATTATAACAAAAAAACTATATTGTGTTAAAAACAAAATAGTTTTTTTATAATTTTATGGTATCTTTTATCCTTTTAATAACCTTTTTTTCTATTCTTGATATATAACTTTGTGATATATTTAAGCGTTCTGCTAATTCTTTTTGAGTAATTTCTTTTTCACCAAAAAGACCATACCTTAATTTCATTATTTGTTTATCTCTTTCTGGTAACTTATCTATTTCTTTCATTAAAGTAAGTTTTAAATCATTATCTTCTAACTCTTTAGTAACTAAGTCTGGATCCGTACCTAATATATCTTCTAAATGAAGTTCATTACCCTCAGAATCAAAAGATAAAGACTCTTCTAAAGATACATCTGCATTTCTTTTTTTATTCTTTCTTAAATACATTAATATTTCATTATCAATACATCTAGAAGCATAAGTTGCAAGTCTTATGTTTTTATCCATTTTATAAGTATTTATTCCTTTAATTAAACCTATTGTTCCAATACTTACTAAATCTTCTAAATCTATTTTTGTATTTTCATACTTTTTTGATAAATAAACCACAAGTCTTAAATTATGTTCAATAAGTTTATTTTTAGCTTCTAAACTTCCTTCAGAAGCCTTAATTAGGCATTCTAATTCATCTTGTTTTGATAATGGTTCTGGAAGAGCATCTAAAGACCCTACAAAAAATATAGTACTTACCTTTTTAAACAAATTTTTAATAAAATTAATTATTTTTCTCATTTTCAAATCTCCTTTATAATTTTTTTATGCAATAGTAAGTCTACTCCATCTATTTCGAATTTATTGTCACTTATTCCTACTAAGCATTCTTCTTGTATTAATTTACCATTTATGACAATTTCTTTTATTTTAAAACACTTAATTAAACTTTCATTCTTAATTGTAACGCATGGAACCATAATAAACTTTGGATTATAATCTTTTAAAATAGATTTATCAATAATTATAATTGGTCTTTTCTTATAAGGATCATATAAATTATTACCAGTATCTAAAAAACCTGTTAATTTAACTTTTTTATTATTTAAAAAGGTTATTGTAACTTCATATTTTTTAGAATATTCTTCCTTTAATTTTCTTGTTTGTATAACGTATATGGTAATTATTATTGGTGAAAGGATAAGAACAATAAATAAATTTATTCCTGCTTTATTATGAAAAAATATTAATCCAATATTTTTATAGGATAACTCATTATTAATATAATATAAAAAACCTCCTAAAATCATGCTTAATAAATATAAATAAATTATATTATTAAAAGTATATTTAATATTTTTATATGAAAAAGTAGCTAATACCATTAAAAAAGATATTAATAATTTAAATATAAAAAGACTTAGTGAATTTAAATTTAAAAATAAAAAAATAATACTTATACCACCAAGAATCGCACCTAAAATAACTCTTTTTATACTTACGTTTCTTTTTAGAATAAGACTTACTGACAAAAGTAAGATAAAATCTAAGAAAAAATTTAAAAATATAATAGAATCTACATATATTTTCATAATAAATCACCTTAAAATAATTATAAAAAAAAGACACTTAAATAAGTGTCGAAACATAATATTTTAAATTTAAAAACTTCTTCTATTTTTCAAAAAGTTTGGAATGTCATCATCATCGTCATCATCATCTTGAATTAAATTACTAACTCTTGGATTAATCATTTGAGGTTGAACTTTTTTTTCTGGTTGTTCAGAAGCTTTTTGCTCACCTTTTTCAAAGCCAGTTGCAATAACAGTTACAATAACCTCATCAGTTAAGTTTTCATTAATAACCGCACCAAAAATAGTATTTATATCATTATTTGAAGTTGATCTTACAACCTCCGCAGCATCTTCAGCTTCGAATAAAGTAAGGTTAGCTCCACCAGTTATGTTAATTATAGCATCAGTCGCACCTGAAATATTTGTCTCAAGAAGTGGGCTTGATACAGCTTGTCTTGCAGCTTCAACTGCTCTGTTTTCTCCTGTTCCCATACCTATACCAATAAGTGCGTTTCCACTTTTTTCCATTACTGCTTTAACATCAGCAAAATCTAGGTTTATTAAACCTGTTACAGCTATTAAATCAGAAATAGATTGAACACCTCTGTGAAGAACATTATCAACCTCGTGGAAAGCTTCTACCATTGGAGTTGACTTATCTATTATTTCTCTTAATCTATCATTTGGAATTACAATTAACGTATCTACGTTAGCCTTAAGCTCAGAAAGACCCTCTATTGCTTGAGCCATTCTTCTTTTTCCCTCAAAGCTAAAAGGTTTAGTAACAATAGCAACCGTAAGAGCACCTAAGTTTTGAGATATTTCAGCAATTACTGGTGCTGCACCAGTACCAGTTCCGCCTCCCATACCACAAGTTATAAACACCATATCAGCACCCTTTAGTGCTTCTTCAATTTCCTTTTTAGATTCTAAAGCTGCTTCTCTTCCTACCTCAGGACGACCTCCAGCACCAAGTCCTGCAGATATTTTAGAACCAATTTGTATTTTTGTTTCCGCTTTTGAACTATTTAAAACTTGCAAATCAGTATTTGCAACAATAAACTCAACACCTCTTACACCACATTCTATCATACGGTTAACAGCGTTACCACCGCCACCACCGACACCAATAACTTTAATTTTTGCTAATTGATCTACTGGTAATCCAAACATTTTTCTTCCTCCTTAATTATCAAAAAAGTAGCTAAAAACTCTTGCGAATACCGAATCACTTCTACCTATTCTTGTCTTACTATGTACCAAGTTATCAGCATCGTCACTACTAAACATTGAATACTGTTTTTCTTTAAATTTTATTTTTTTAATAAAGTGCTTAATTGCACCAGATACGGTGATAAATCTTGCTTTCCTAATACCTAATGTATTTAAGCTATACGTTTTTGCATCCTTACCAAACATATCCTCTAAAACAAAATTGATACCAGGCATATCTGTTATTCCACCTATAACCATTATATAACGAATTTGTTTATTTGTTAATACTTTTAATTCATTTTTCGCAACATTTAAAATTTCTGATAGTCTTTTATTTATGATTTGAGATAATTCAAACTGATTTATACTAACTAATTTTTCATTTATATCTCTTACCTCGTAAGTTTCACTTTTACTAGCATATCTTGGATTTGCAATACCAAAATTTTCCTTTATTTTACGTGCGGTTTTCTTAGACGTATAATATATATAAGATATATCTTCATCAATAACCTTACTTCCGATTTTTAAAGTCGAACTATTAGTTATTATTCCTTTATTAAATACTGAAACGACAGTAGAGTCCTTACCAATATTAATTAAAGCACCACATAAGTTATCCATCTCATCATTTTTAACCTGCTCATAATCACAAATTGAGGATAACTCTAAATCAACCACCTGTATTCCTGCTGCCTCAACTACCTTAACATAAGATATAACATTTTGTTTTGGTACTAATGCAAGCATTGCACGAATTGCTAACCTATCACAAATTTTATTAATTGGATCTTTTAAAGTTTCCATCTCTGAACCATTTTCATAAATAGTAAAATCTATCGGAGTTATGCTAACAAGTTCCATATTAGGTAATACCTCATTTAAGCATGCATTTTGCACTCTTATAATATCCTTTTGAGTAACCATTTTTTCATCATTTATAATAGGAATATTTCCATGAACAAGACTATACTGAGCATCTAAACAAGGCATTATAAGGATTGCTTTTTTTATATTAACATTAATTCTTGAATTAATATCATCGATTGCTAACTTAAGTCTTTGTAAAACAAGGTCTTCATCAGTAATCATACCATTTTTAATACCCTTCGTTCTTACCGATGAAACAGCTAAAGTACGCTGCTTACCCTGATAATACTCACTTACTAAAATACGAATTGTATCAGACCCAATATCGATACTCGTATAAATTTTTTTCATTGGCATTACCCCTATCATATATTTTTACCCTACAAAAGAATTATACTATATAATTTAAAATTTTAAAATACGTAATTAATATTTTATAACTCACATTACAATGCTTATATTAAAATAATAACATAATCAAAAAATATAGTAAATAAAAAAGATTATTTAACCTCAAAATAATCTCCATAGTCCAAATAAATAATCCCATTTTGCTTTCCTACGTTTTCTAAAATAGTATTATATTTATTTATTTTATTAAACTTATTAACGGTTAAATAAACCGAGTTACCATCATTCATATAAACATAATAGCGATCCTTATCTATTTCATTAGGATCATATTTTATCTGTGACATCTGACATAAAATATCAGCATCAATTTTATTCATTGACTTTATAAATGTTTGTTTCTTATCCTTAGGAATCTCATTAGTTAAAAACGGTGCACAAACAATTTTATCATCATTTATAATACCATTTATCGTTACTTTATCATTAGTTGATGCATCAATATATAAAACTTTTTTTTCTTTTATTTTTATTTTTATACTTAATATTGCTTTTGATACTTTAACATCAGAAACATATTGACTTTTAAGAATGTTTTTTTTAACTTGGTAAGTTAAGGTTTTGAAAAATGGTGGATAATCATCTAACTTTGCTAATTCTATTACTTCTTGATCCGTTAAAATGTTATTTCCTTTAATTATTATACTATTTATTCTAACATCAAAAACATTTATTAACGCAAAAGAAATTACTGAAAGAATCAGTAATAACAAAAACAGTCTACCTACTTTTAGTCTTCTTTTTTTCTTTTGCTTTTTCATACGTTACTCCCAATTAACAAATTCTTGTTCTATTTTTAAATCAACACCTGTTTTATTTTTTACCGTATCATGCACGTAATCAATTAGATTTTTAATGTCACTTGCACTAGCACTACCACAATTAATAATAAAATTCGCATGTTTTTCACTTACCTTTGCACCACCAATAAAATATCCTTTAAGATTACAATTTTCTATTAATCTACCTGCAAAATCATCTTTTGGATTTCTAAAAACAGAACCCGCAGAAGGATATTCTAAAGGCTGTGTTAAAAGTCTTTTTTGACGCCTTGTTTCCATTAATTCTTTAATTAATTTTTTATCTCCATGTCTTAAAACCATCTTTGCTTGTAAACATATATACTCTGGATTTTGTTTTAAAAATGAATTCCTATATTTATAATTTAAATCTTTATTATAAAGTGTTTTAATTTTAAGTTCAGGAGTTATAACTTTAACCTCAGATACGATATATCCCATATCAGAATTATAAGCTCCAGCGTTCATAAATACCGCACCACCAACTGAACCCGGAATACCACTTGCAAATTCTAATCCAGTAAGACCCTCTTTAAATGCTTTATATGATAATTTAACTAAACTAGCGCCAGCTTGAGCAGTTATAATAGTATCTTTAATTTTTACTTTATCAAATAAATCTAATTTAATTATAACTCCATCATAATCATCATCACTAAAAATAAGATTAGAACCATAACCTAAAATTTTATACTTAACATTTTCTTCTTTTAATTTTTTTAATAATAATAAAAGTTTTTTTTCATTTTTAGGATAAACCATTACTTTAGCATTACCACCAACTTTATAGGTAGTATATTTTTTAAGACTTACCATTTGCTTTAAAACACCAATTTTTTTCTTTTTAATAAAACTAATTATCTTTTCCACTATTATCCCCCACCAACTTTACAAGTTCATCATAAATAATAGAAGAACTGTTACTTACCTCAAAACTTTTTAAATTATTTTTTAACTTATTAGCAAATGGTTTATCATATAATATTTTCTCTACCATACGCAAAACATCATCACCCTTTAAGTCTTTTTCTTCTAATAATAATGCCGCACCAGAAGATACCAAATCCATAGCGTTTTTATATTGATGATTTTCCGTTACATAAGGACTTGGAACTAATATTGATGCAATATTTAAACAGGCAATCTCACTTAAAGTAGATGCACCCGCACGAGATATTAAAACGTCCGTTTTTTTCAAAAGTCTTGGTAAATTGTCAACGTAAGGAACTATTTTTATGTTTTTGGTGTATTTTGAATTATTATACTCCTCATAATAATTTTTACCGGTTACAAACATAACCTCATACTCTTTATTATTAAATAACATAAGTATATCTTTCATCCTATCACTTATGGTTTTAGAACCCAATGAACCCATAACTATTAAAACTAATTTTTTATTAGGTGATAACCCATATTCTTGTTTGTCAGCTGGTTTAATTTTAAGAGCATTTTCACCACACGGATTACCAGTATATATAACCTTATTTTTATCTTCCACACTATTAATTGAACTTTTAAAAGAAACAAATATTTTATCTGCAAATTTTGATGCGAATTTATTAGTAATACCAAATATAGAATTTTGTTCATGAATGCAGCATTTAACCCCTAACTTATGTGCTGCATAAACTACGGGTGCACAAACGTATCCACCTACTCCTATTACAACATCGGGATTAAATTTTTTTATGATTTTCTTGCATCTTGAAATACCAGTTAAAAACAAATATAAACTCTTTAAATTCTTAGGACTTAAGCTACGTTTTAATCCCTCTATTTTTATTCCAATAAATTTAAAACCCTCTTTTGGAACAATATCTTTTTCCATTCTATTACTTGTTCCTATGTATAGTATCTTAGAATTATTATCTTTTTCTTTTATTTTTTTTGCAATAGCAAGAGCAGGATAAATATGTCCTCCAGTTCCTCCTGCTGATATAATAACTTTCAAACGAATCACCTACTATAATCATTATACCATAATTATATGATTTTAATATAAGAAAAAGAAGATGTTTACATACAACAAAAAAATAACGATCCTGATAAAACCGTTATTTTTTAGTTTACGAATGAAAAATCACTCTGACCATAGGCAAACCCTAAGGCCATTTTTAAATATTATCAGTATTTAATGTGACATCTTATTCTTATGAGTTTTCTTTCTCACTTACAATTGTAAAGCCTAGATTCAAATAAGATTAGTTACCCAAACTATTTTCAACTACTATACAGTAGGCTAGATGATAAAAATATAATTTAGACAGAAACGAACTTTCTATCTAAATGCTTACCTCTAACAACTTCCTCTAGGTTAATTTAATTGTAACATTTTATCGATTTTTGTCAATAGTATTTTTAATTTTTAGTGTAAATAGTGTAAAAATACTTTTTATAAGCTTCCTGATATTATACTTTTTATCGATCTTTTATATAATTGTATTATACTTGCTTTTTTAACATCTTCTTTAACAGTTAAATCGACTTTTCCAATAACTTTATTAGCATCTTTTAGTTTTAATATTCCTATTTTATCACCTTTTTTAACTGGTAATTTTATTTTATTTAATTCTAATTCATAATTTAAGCTTTTATTTTCTTCCCCTTTTTCAATTAATATACTAGCATCTTTTTTAGGCACTATTTCAATTACTTCATTTTTTGCCTTTGAAATATTTTTTTTAGATACTACCTGCCCTTTTTTTACCTCTACTTGCATTTCATAAGAATTAAATCCATAATCTAAAAGAGTTGACATATTACTATTTCTTTTCTTACTATCAGATGCACCCATTATAGTTGCTATAAGTCTCATATCATCTTTTTTTGCCGTTGCGGTTAAACAATAACCAGCCTCTTTTGTATAACCTGTTTTAAGTCCATCTGCACCCTCATAAGTTTTAATTAATTTATTAGTATTAACAAGCCAAAACTTATTATCAGTATTTTGTCTTAGATAATCTTCATATATAGTTGTAAACTCAAATATTTTCTCATATTTTATTAATTCTTTTGCCATCATAGCCATGTCGTATGCTGATGAGTAATGATTTGCCTCATCAAGTCCAACAGCATTCTTAAAATTAGTATCTTTAAGTCCTAATTCTTTAGCTTTTTCATTCATTTTCTTTACAAACTTTTTTTCTGTTCCAGATATTCTTTCTGCAAAAACAACGGTTGCATCATTTGCAGAACCAATTGCTACGGCTTTAAATAAATCTTTAACACTCATTTTTTCATTTGGTTGTAAAAATATTTGCGATCCTCCCATTGATGCAGCATACTCACTTGCAACTAAATTTTCATTCCAACTTAATTTTCCATCGCCAATTGCTTCCATAATAAGTATCATACTCATAATTTTTGTCATAGACGCCGGAGCATACCTATCGTGAGAATTTTTTTCATATAATACTTTACCTGTTGTTGATTCAATTAAAATTGCACTTTTTCCATCATTTAACAAATCATCTTCTGTGGTTTGGTTTTCTTTTTCTTCTTTTATTACGTTTGAATTAGTTGTTTGATTTCCAGTTTCTTGCTTTGTTATAGCACAAACAAAAGGAATAAAAACAAACATACAAACTATAAAAAGACATATTTTTTTCATTTAAACACCTCTAATAAAAAATATGTCTTTTAAACAAATTTATACATTTAAGTTTTACTTTATCTAATAATGGTATATACAAGTGGAAATCCATTATCTTTTGTATCACTTAAAATAAATGATTTTTCTACATTTTTATCATTAACTTTTTTATCATCATAATAAATAGTTGCTAATACATCACCTTTTTTTACATAATCACCTATATGCTTTTTTATAATTATTCCTACCCCATAATTTATAACATCATCTTTATTTACTCTACCACTACCCATATATAAACATTCATTAGCAAGACAAGTTTCATCAATATCTCTTATGTATCCCTCATAATTAGCATGAACATCATAACTATTTTTAGCTTCTTTTATGTTATTTATATCACCATGTTGATATTTAACAAATTCTTTAAATTTATTTAATGCTTTTTTACTTTTAAAAGCTTCTTCAGCTTGCATTTGAGCTTCCTGTAATGAGATGTTTTTACCCATACTAATCATATAAGAAGAAATAGTAATGCATAAGTTCGTTAACCTTTTATCACCATGTCCCTCAAGAGTTTTTATTGCCTCTTTAACCTCTAATGCATTTCCAATCGAGCATCCTAAAGGTTCGTTCATATCCGTTATAAGTGCTATTGTTTCTTTATTAAAACGTTTACCAAGAAATACCATCATTTTTGCTAAATTCAAAGATTCTTCAAAATCAGTTATTAACGCTCCAGAGCCTGTTTTAACATCTAATATTATTTTATCAGCTCCCGCAGCTATTTTTTTACTCATAATAGATGATGCTATTAAAGGTATTGATCTTGTAGTACCTGTAACATCTCTTAGAGCATATATTTTTTTATCTGCTGGAACAATATCTTTTGTTTGTTCTGCATCTACTATACCTATTTCTTTTACTTGCTTAATAAATTCTTCTTCACTTAAATTAGACTTAAAACCTTTAATTGACTCTAATTTATCAATTGTACCACCAGTATGTCCAAGACCCCTGCCAGATAATTTAGCTACACTAACACCGCAAGATGATACAATAGGTGCTACAATTAAAGTAGTTTTATCTCCAACACCACCAGTTGAATGTTTATCTACCTTAATACCTGAAATACTTGATAAATCAATTACATCACCACTTTCAATCATTGCTTTAGTTAAATAATATGTTTCTTCTTCATTCATACTATTAATACATATTGCCATTAACAAAGAAGCCATTTGTGCATCCGATATAATTCCCATTACATAACCATTAACTGCATAAGTTATTTCATCTTCATTAAGCACTTTATTATCTTTTTTCTTTTCAATAATATTTACTATATTCATAATATCAGCCCCTTACTATATAAACTAATATTATTATAACAAAAATATGCTTTAATTCATAATAAAATAATTATTAAAAAAATAAAACGGTTTATTCCGTTTTATTTTGTTTTTTAGAAGACAAAAACGTTACTTTTTCAGCGATTATTTCTGTTACTTGTTTAACTTTTTCATCATCGGTTTGTATTTTTCTTGTTTGGACCCTTCCTTTTACTCCTAATAAATCTCCTTTTTTACAATACTCACTTGTTGATTCTGCAACAGTACTCCAAAGTACGCAATCAATAAAATCAGTTTCGTACTCACCATTAGAATTTTTATAACTTCTTGGTACTGCCAAAGTAATATTAGTAACGTTTTTACCACTTTCTGTTTGTCTTAATTCCGGGTCTTTTGCTAATCTTCCTACTACTACAAATTGATTTAACATATTATTTCTCCTTTCTTGATGTAATATACTAAAAATAAAAATATCTAACAAAAAGCAAAAAACCAATTCTTTACTTATTTTATATCTTAAAACCAATATATTAGCACTATAAAAAACGTTTTTTGTAATTAATATATTTCAAAAAACCATTTTTAGTTATTCGTACGACAAATTACTACATTTTATATAAAAAAAAGAAATGTATTATCTTTTACATTCCTTTATTGTTTCACCTTTAAGTAACTGATTTAACTCAACCGCATATTCAAGTGGAAGCTCTTCTTTAAATGCCTCAATAAAACCCATTATTAATAATTCTGTTGCTTTATTTTCATCTATTGCTCTTGTCATTAAATAAAACAACTGTTTAGGATCTATTTTACAAACCGTTGCCTCATGCTGTAAAAAACTTGTTTTATTTTCACAACAATTAGTAGGAAAAGTATCACTTTTTGATTTATCATCTAATAAAATTGTATCACACTTAACGTTTGCGAAAGAATTTGATGCACCTTTAGTAATTTTAACTAATCCTCGATAGGTTGCATTACCACCATTTCTTGCAATGGATTTAGATAAAATATTACTTTTTGTATGCTTACCTATATGAATCATTTTTGCCCCAGTATCTTGAATTTGATTATTATCTGCTAAAGCAATAGTTGTGCAACTTGCCTTAGCGTAATCACCTTTTAAAATGCAGGCTGGATATTTCATGGTAACTTTAGAACCTATGTTACCATCAACCCATTGCATTGTAGCTCCTTCATAAACAATTGCTCTTTTGGTAACTAAATTATAAACGTTATTAGCCCAATTTTGAATTGTCGTATATTTACATTTTGCGTTTTTTTCTACAAATATTTCTACTACCGCAGCATGAATAGAATCAGAAGAATAAGATGGTGCTGTACAACCTTCTATATAATGAAGCTCACTATTTTCTCCAACGATTATAAGAGTTCTTTCAAACTGTCCCATATCTTTAGAATTAATTCTAAAGTAACTTTGTAGTGGTCTTTGTAATTTTGTATTTGCAGGTACATATATAAATGTTCCACCTGACCAAACACAACTATTTAAAGCCGCAAACTTATTATCATCATTTTTAACTAAAGTAGCAAAATACTTTTTAAAAATATCAGGGTACCTTTTTAAAGCTGTATCAGTATCTAAAAATATAACATTTTTCTCTTTTAATTCCTCTAACATATTATGATATAATGCTTCACTTTCATACTGTACATGAACTCCTGCTAAATATTCATCCTCTGCCTTAGTAAGTCCAATATCATCAAACGTTTCTTTTATGTTTTTATCCACGTTTTTCCAGCTGTCTTTTACATCATCAAACACTTTTTTATAATAAGTAATATTATTAAAATCAAGGTTGATTAAAGGTCCAAAATTTGGCATTTTTAACTTCTTAAAAACATCATAAGAATCCAATCTAAACTTAAGCATCCAACTAGGTTCATTTTTTAACCTAGATATTTCTTCTACCTTTTTTCTATCCAATCCTTTTGATAATGTTTTCATACAATCATTCCTTATTATTTATTTAAATTTCAAAATTATGATCTATCTTTTTTAGTTTTTACATCAACATTATTTAATTCATCATCAATAAACTTAAAATAAAGACCTTTATTTCTTAAAACATCTTTTAACTCTTCAATTTCTAAATACCCGTTTATTCCTAATTCAGATAACTCATTAGCATTTATTACGAATTTTTCATCTGATGCTTGTAAAATTTCTTGGGCTTGTGAAATAGTTTTAAAATAAGGATAAGGATTTTCGTCAGATAATAAATCTAAAAACATTAAATTACCATCTTTATCAACGTACTTTTCTCCTACTATATATCCTTGATGTGTACACGTTATATGAACGTTAAAAAGCTTATTAGCCTCAAAATCTTCACTTGTTAGCTCTGCTAAACTAGCATATAACATTTTACTGGTGTCTAACATTATTTTTTTACTTCTTATCATTTTTTACTCCTTCTAATTTATCTATTACATCTTTTATACCCTCATATGGTAATAAAGCACACTTTTTTCTATTAGGCTGCTTATATATTTCATCATAACAATTAGCCTCACCTAATAAATCCTTATCATAAGGAAGTTCATTTATCATATTTTCATAATTTTTAATTATTTGTTTTGCTTGTTTTATACTTTTACCCTTTAATAAATCACTCATAATCGAAGATGATGAGGTAGAAATAGCACAAGCTTCACCATCAAATTTGATATCTTCTATAATACCATGATTTATTTTAAATTCAAAGTCTAAATTATCAATACAAGTTTTACTATTCATATTAATTTTTATATAACTATCATCATTAGTAAGTCCTTTATTAAGTGGATTTTGATAATGTTCTAGTATAATACTTTTTCTTAAATTTACATCCATAATAACCTCCTATAATGAATCATACAATATATTATCATTATCTAATGCATCAACTAATTTATCAACATCTTCTTTAGTATTATAAAAATACAAACTAGCACGGCAAGTATTCTTAACTCCTAATACCTCAGATAGAATTTTAGCACAATGACTTCCCACTCTTACACAAATTCCTTTTTTATTTAAATATGCCGCTACATCTTGTGCGAAAACTCCATTAACATTAAAGGTTATAATTCCGTTTGGAATATCTTTATTATAAATTACCACGTTCTTTAGTTTTGAAAGCCTTGATATCATATATTTTTTTAAATCAACTTCATATTTATGAACATTTTCCATACCAAGTGCATTTAAATAATCAATTGCCTTTGAAAAGCCTATGATTCCAGATACATTAGGAGTTCCAGGTTCTAATTTTTCTGGTATATCCTTATATTCAACGTTCATTAAACTATCAAAAAAAGCATTCATTCCACCACCAGTTATTAATGGTTTTAAATCATTTAAATACTTAGTTTTACCATAAAGAACTCCAACCCCCGTCGGGCCAAGCATTTTATGAGCCGAAAATGCTAAAAAATCAACGTCTAAAAAGGTAACATCTATTTTTTCATGAGGAACACTTTGGGCAGCATCTATAACTACTAATATATTATTTTCATGAGCATATTTAATTATTTCTTTTATTGGCCTTACATCTCCAATTACGTTAGTTATATGAGCAAGAGATATTACCTTAGTTTTTTTAGAAATGGCTTTTTTTACATTATCTAAAGTAACTGTTAAGTCTGGATTTAAATCGATATATTTTATTTTAGAATTTGTAGTTTTTGCAACCTCAAACCAAGGTAAAATTAACGATGCATGCTCTGCTTTAGTAGTTAATATTTCATCACCATCTTTAAGATAATTACCAAAAAAACCCTTAATTATTATATTCAAACTTTCTGTTGCACCTGATGTAAATATAATTTCTTTTGAATCTTTTGCATTTATAAAATAAGCTACTTTTTCTCTTGTTTCACTTATTTTTTCATCTACTTTTCTACTTAAATCATAATCACCACGATGGGCGTTAGCACAATAATTAGTATAATAATCATTAATCTCATCTATAACAACACTTGGTTTAAGCGTTGTTGCACAATTATCTAAATACGTAATACCAGATGATAAAATTTTAAAATCTTTATTAAAATTCAATTATACTCACCTCCATTCATTATTTAATTTTTTCTTTAGTAGCTCCTTTTCATTAAAACATATATCTAACGTTCCAATTAATAAACCATTAATCAACAAATTCATTGATTCTTTTTTATTTAATCCCCTACTCATTAAATAAAATAACTCATCTTTATTAAAATTACCAATAAAAGCAGCATGCTTAGCATTACACTCAAATTCATCTATTAATAAAACCGGGTTTATTCTATTTTCATTAGTATCATTTAAAGTTATTATTTTACTGTTTTGATTAACATTACAATTCTTACTCTTATTAGGAACATAACTATAAACATCAAATAAAATTGAACCCTCTTCTTTAGTTACTCCGTTATTATATACATTACTATTAGTTAACATTTTATTATGATTAATATTTACAGTATATTTAACTTTTTTACTTGTGATAACACAATTATGAACAACTATATTAGAATCCTTAGCATCAAGATTAGCATTTAACATAACATTTTTAGAATTATATGCGATGTTATTAAAAAACAAATTACCTTTATTAACATTTATATCATATACTACATCATCCATGTTATCTGATATTATTAAAACATTTAAATTAGCATTACTAACATTAAAAGTATATCTATTAAATAAATTATCTTTTATTAAAATATTAGTATCACTATTTATATTAATAATTACAGTATTATCTTTTATTACGCTTATTTTATCATTATCGCTTCCTATTAATATCCTATTCACTTGCGTCACTTCCATTAAATACGTTTGACACTACTTTCTCAAAGTTAAAGCCTTTTGTTTCAATTTCTTTTGCCAAAGTATAATCACCAGTTTTAACTATTTTTCCTTCTTTTACAACATGTACAAAATCCGGTTTAACATATTTTAATAAATGTGTATAATGTGTAATAATTAGATAAGATGATTGTATATGTTTTTTTCTATACATATTAATATTATCCGCAACTATTTTTAAAGAATCAACATCAACACCTGAATCTATTTCATCTAACATTATAAAAGATGGTTCTAATATTTTCATTTGAAGTATCTCATTTTTCTTTTTTTCACCACCTGAAAAACCTTTATTTATACTTCTATGTACCATTTCATCAGGCATTTTTAAATCAATCTTAGCCTCGTCAATCTTCTTAATAAAACTATATAAATTAATATTTTTATTTTCTTTACTAGAAAGTGCTGTTCTTAAAAAATCAGCATTAGTAACACCATCTATTTCAAGTGGGTTTTGCATTGCAAGAAAAATTCCTAACTTTGCTCTTTGGTCAGTTGTAAGCTTTAAAATGCTTTTTTTATTAAATAATATATCTCCACTTACAATTTTATAGTTAGGTTCATTCATTATTGCCTTAGTAAGAGTTGATTTTCCAACACCATTAGGACCCATTATAACATGAACCTCACCATCATTTATAACAAGGTTAAACTTATCTAAAACTATCTTATTTTCTACTTTAACTGTTAAATCTTTTATTTCTAACATATAAATCAGCTCCATATCTACCTTATTTTATCACTTTTTTAATATTTTTTATATAATAACAATTAAAAATAGAGAAAAATCTCTATTTTATTTATTCTTAGATAACATGGTTCATTGCTCCTTATTATTTTGTTCATTATTTACAAAATATGTTTCCGGATTAAATTTATTATAAACTGATCCATATTCCAAAGCCTTATTAAAATCTTTTTCTTTTAACAAGTTAGTAAAAGGAGCATAAAAAACCGAATAATTTAATAAATGGTCTTCATATAAATTATATGTATTATCATATCATACATCATAAAACTTAATTTTTTCTCTGTTATTTTGAATATATTCGTATAATTTCTCACCCTTACAAACATTATCCTTATCAATTAAGGTAATGGCACTTAAAGGATTACCACTTTCATTATATAAACTTATCTTTTTTAATTATTATTATGAACTACTACTGTGACTTAATGCGGCATATCCCTTTTGATATTTAAACCACTTTTAATATTGTTTTTATCAAAATCTTTATATTTTACCGGGTTTAATTTACTATATAAATCCTCAAAATTAGTTTTCATAAACATTTGGGTTGTAACACCATCAAACTTACTTAACAATAATTCTTCAAGCTCAATTTTTATGTTATATATATCAAAAGTTTCAAGACCATGATATGAGCAATCAGGATTAAAATTCATATCATCTGTTGCCAATAATATCCTATCCTTTGGATATTTTAAATCATCAACCACATATGATATCATTTCTAAGTATTTTTGTTTTCTTTCTTTTTTCGAAATACTTTGTCCCTCAAGGCTAACAAAATTACAATTTGAAAATAATCCTAAGTAACCACCTGCATTTTTAAGTCTTTTTATCTGTTCATCTGTCAAATTTCTACTTCTATTACATATCTTTCTTGCATTAGAGTGAGATGCTAAAATAACTGGTTGTTCTCCTTTTAATATATGCATTTCTACCGTATCCATTATGTCGCTAAAAGTTTGTTTGTTAGCATGTGATAAATCAATAGCAATACCTAAATTAATAGCTAACTCAATAAGTTCTTTACCTAAATATGATAATCCATAGTTTTTTCTATTTCCAGATCCAAACTTATTTCCATTATTCCATACCGGTAATATAACCCTTAAGCCCTCATTATATAAATCTAATAATTCTAACGGATTATTTATAAAATCGCAACCTTCTATACTAAAAATAAACTTTCTGTCCTTAGGAATAACACCATCGTCTTGCAATCGTCTTAGATTATTTATAGAAGTTCTAAACATATCTTTAACATTTTGACATTCGCTTTTAGTAATTCCAAGTTCTTGATACATTTCATAAGAAGACATAAAATATAAATTAATTATACCACCATCAACGTTTCCTTCTTTATAAATATTAATGCAATCGTTTATTAGTTTTTCTTTATTTGACTTAGAATTAATCTTACTTAGATTAAAGTATATTGTTGTTAGTAAATCATAATGTGCGTCATACATATTTAATATCTTCTTTGCTTAGAATACGAAATATCGTCTTTGGCTAACTCATTCTTATATATTTCTTCTAAAAACCTATATTGAATTGCAAGCTTAATAACTGGATGAACTAATGCCGAATCCCTATCCCACGCATATCTTGATGAATCTATCTTCTCAACACCATTTGGTAAAATAATTGTTTTTTTGCCATCTTCATGCGTTTTTATTAATGATTTTTTATCAGCATCTATAAATGTCATCCTGTTATAACTTCTATTTGATAATAATGAATAAAAAATTTCGTTATCTGGGTCAATCGTTAATTGCGTTCCACACCAACCCGCAGAAGCAATTGTTCTACCTCCTAATGGATGATAAACCTCAGAATCTGGCTGAGAAGGGTTTTTTGAATAGCATAATTTACCTAAATATTGTATAGATAAATTCTTTTTTCCAGTCTCATTATCTGCCATATGATAAAGTTCATCGCTAGTTAAAATATGTTTTTCTAGCAAATTTTGGCACAATAAACTCATGTCATAGGAATTTGAAAACAAACCAGCATGACCACTTAAATTACCATCTTTTTGGCCCATAATTCTTGCTTTTTCATCATAACAATCTCCTGGCTTTACACCATCATTGATTCTAAAATTACCATCTTTATAATAAAATCCATTATAACCCGTTGGAGCAATTGTACTTAATTTATCATCTGGTATACTTACGTAAGTATTACACATATTACAAATGTTTAATATGTTGCTTTTAACGAAATCGTAAAAATTTACACCACTTACTTTCTCAACCAAATATTTTAATACCATTGCACCCATATCAGTATATGGTCTTTTTCCATCATTTTGACTATCAAATGTTATAGTTCTTATAATTTTTTCAGCCTCTTCTTTATCTTTTGCCCTATCTATTCTTCCATCTGTTTTAATTGGAGCATTAAAGGTAAGAAGTTGATAAATTGTGATATTACCTAATCCCTTAAAATCTGGTAAATAATAACTAACCTTTTGATTTAAATCAATAATGTTTTTTCTAGCTAAAATTAGCACACTAATGGAGGTGAATATTTTAGTTACTGAAGCCAAATCATAAAGGGTATTAGAATCAACATGATTTATTGTATTTTTTAAATCATCCCTGTAACCTATACTTAAAATTTCATGGTAATTTTTTGTACCAAAACTAATAACTGCTCCTGGGGTCATTTGTTTTTTGTATATAAAATCTTTTATTACTCTTTCTACACCAGAACCTTTATATAATTCATCCCTTAATTCATCTAAGTTTTTATCTTTGTTATTTTCAATTAAATCTACGACTGGTTTTAATATTTCTAAATAATCCTCTTTAGTTAGTAAGTTTCTTTGCTCTTCTTCTTTAGCTTTATTATGATTTTTAAGTAATTCTAAAGAGTAAGAATCCAATATACGTTCTAAAACTGTCATTACTACCAACTCCTTTTAATAAATTGAGGCTTATTCTATCATTTTTTTACTATTTAGTCAAGTTTTATGATACAATCTTAACTAGAGGTGATAAAATGGATACTTGCATTTTTTGTAAGATAATAAATGGTGATATTCCTAGTATGAAAGTATATGAAGATGATTTATGTTTAGCTTATTTAGACATTAATCCCGATAGTGATGGGCATACGCTTATAATACCTAAAATTCATTATAAAGACATCAATGATATTCCGGATGATATTTTATTACACATTTATAAAATAGCTAAAAAAATAATGAAAATTTTAGAAGAAAAGCTAGGTTGCAACGGATTTAGTTTACTGCAAAATAACGGAGACATTCAAGAGGTAAAACACTATCATCTTCATATTAAACCATATTACAAAAATAAAAAAACACATGAACTAATAAAACATAGTGAACTAATTAAAGATCCAAAAGAGATTTATGAAATTATAAAAGAAGCTTAAAAAAGCTCCTTTTTAATTTATACCTAAATATTCTTCTAGAGTAAGTCCACTTTGTTTTACCTTTTTTGCAATATCAATTCCTAAGTATCTAACGTGCCATGGTTCATATATATACCCTGTAACCTCCATTTTATCTTTAGGGTATCTTACTATAAAACCATATAAATAAGCGTTTTTATCAATCCACTTTGCTTCATTAGTATTTTCAAAAGAGCTATCAACTCTTCCGATATCAAAGGCAAGACCCGTTTGATGTTCAGAATGACCTGGTAAAGCAGAATAAGTACTAGCCTTTTTTTCACCATCTTTTTTTACATATTTATTATATAATTGTTTTTGAGTATTATAAGATCTATATGCTGATACTAAGGTCAAATCAAGTCCTAAAGCACTTGCATCAGCTTGCATATTCTTTAAAGCTGATAATGCTTCTTTGTTAACTTTTGGATCATAATTTTTAGGTAGTGAATAAGTTTTATTAACTATTAATATACCATTAACGTATGTAATACCATCTTTTACTTTTATATCAGGCTTTATTGTACTCGTGTTTTTAGTTTCGTTTACAACAACAATTCTTTTTTCAGTTGTGTAATTACCACTAGAATCACTAACCTTATAATTAATTTTATAAGTTCCTGGTTTTTTTGTATTAACGTTTTCTTTTACTGTTACTTTATCTGTAATATCTCCATCATAATTATCAACCGCCTTATATCCTGGTTCATTATACTTACTTAAATAATTTATAGTTATATTTTTATCACCATTTAAGGTTAAAGCTGGTTTTTGTTCATCAACAATATTAACTAATCTATAAAGTCTTACTTTATACGTATCAGATACATTAACCTCATATTTTATGAAATATTTTCCTAACTTATTTTCATTTAAATTAGTAATTTTATTTACTTCTTTAATACTTTTATTATTTATTTTTATCGTTACATATTCATCATTAAATTTATTACCAAATAATAATTTCTGGTTACTATTACCATTTAATTTAAAATAAACATAGTTATTTGAATGAATTTTTTTATAATACTTTGTTTTATTACTACAAGTACCATGATTTTTTATGGTTCTAATATATTTATCTTTATTTTTTATAAAACCATCTTCTAGCAAGTCTTTTTCAATAAGTTCATTTAAGTACTTATTATTTGCATCAATTTTAAATTCTTCTTTTGTATTACAACTTAACCAATTATTTTTAAATGTAACATTTGCATTTATCTTATAATTACCACCATTAAAATTATATTCGTATGTTTTTTTAAAAAAAGGCAACATAAAAAATAAACAACCAATTAAATATATAATAAATAACACTAATAGTATAAAAATCAACCAATTAAAAGGTTTTATTTTTTTATTTCCTATTTTAATAGTAAGCATAAAACCTCCCTTAAACATCTATTTTTATTTTATATCATTTTCTTAAAATTAACAATAAAATTAAAAAATAGAAAAAAGAAGCAAAATTTTGCTTCCTTTAGCATATAAATGAACCAACTATTATTGCAAGTAAAATATAAAGAACAATTACTAATAAAAATCCATTACCTCTTGTTCTTGATCCTGTATTTCCACAAGGATTGCAAGAGCTAGTTGTTGTTGTTCCGCAACATGCCATAGTTTATAAACCTCCTTTTTTTATATTAAACGTAAGCACCTATTATGATTACTAATAAGATGAATAATACTAATATAATTCCAGCACCAGATGCATAATTGTTTCCCATAATTCATTCCTCCTTTTTGTCTTTTCAAAGTATTTTATGGTATATATGACAAAAGTGTGAGTATGTTTTATCAAAAAAGTTGCATGAAATCATATAATTTGCTATGATATATAAGTAAAATTATTAGGAGGATCAAAGAAATGGACGAAAAAAAGAAAGTATCAAATAAAAAAAGTACTACTAAAAAAACTACTAACAAAGTTTCAAAAAAGTCTCCTGCAAAAAAGCAAGAAACAAATAACATAAATAAAAAAACTGTTAGTAAGGCAAATGAAAAAAAAGCTGCTAGTGAAAAACAAGTAGTTGTAGAAAGCAAAAAAACTAAGATTAAAAAAGAATCAAAAATTAAAAAATGGTTTGATAATTTAACTTTAGAGCAAATAATAATTTCTGGAGTTATTATAATAGCTGTATTATTAATCATATTAATTTTTGTATCAACTAAAAATACTAAAACAAAAAATGGTGATGATATAGTAGTTAGTGTTGATGGTAAAACTATAACTGCAAATGAATTATATACACAATTAAAAAAAGCAAATGGTAAAGATGTTGCAATAAATTTAATTGATGAATACATTTTAAATAAAGAATATAAAACAACGGATGATATGAAAAAGCAAGCTGATGCAACTATTGAAAATTATAAGAGTACGTATTCTGATAATTTTGAAGCATTCTTAGAATACAACGGAATAAAAAGTGAAAGTGAATTAAAAGATCTTTTAATAAAAAATAGTAAATTAACTCTTGTTACTGAAAAATACATAAAAGATAATCTAACAGATAAAGAAATGAAAGAATATTATGAAAATAATATATATGGCGATATATCTGCAAAACACATATTAATTTCATTTGATTATGAAGATGATGCAACTGATGAAGAAAAAGAAGCTAAAGAAAAAGAGGCTTTAGAAAAAGCAGAAGAAATAATTAAAAAACTTAAAAATGGTGAAGATTTTAGTGAGTTAGCTAAAAAATATTCAACTGATGACAACTCCAAAAAAAATGGCGGTGACTTAGGTTACTTTAATACTGGTGACATGGTTGAAGAATTTGAAAAAGCTGCATATAAACTTGATGTTAATGAATATACTACAACTCCAGTAAAAACTACTTATGGTTATCACATAATAATGAAAACTGGGCAAAAAGAAAAACCAAGTTATGAAAAAGCTAAAGATACAATAATTGAAAAATTAGTAGAAGAAAAAAAAGAACAAGATACTACTATAAGTGTTAAAGCAATGATTAATTTAAGAGAAAAATACAAGATTAAAATAAAAGATAAAACCGTTAAAAAAGACTATAACAGCTATATAAAAGAAGCAACTACAACAACGACTACTACATCAAGTAATAGTTAAAAAATCAGTTCAAAAAGAACTGATTTTTTTAATTTTCAATTATAATCTGTGATATATCTTTTTTTGTATAACCTTTAGAGTATAATTTTTGACTTATAATATATTTAAGATTATCCTCTTCATACTTATCCTTATACTTATTATAAATTTTAATATAATCTTTTTTTAATTTATTTTTATCTGAGGTAAGTTCATACTTAGAAAGCTCTTTTAATATCATATCCTTGTCATATCCTAAATTTATAAAATAATTAATTAATTTTAATTTAATACTATTAGAACTACCTTTTTTTATTTTTATTTGTTTAGAAATTAAGTTAGAAAGTTTTTCTTCAACTTTTTTTTGTTCTATATTTTTTATTACCTCATTTACTATATCGTTACAAATCCCATATTTTACTAAAGATTGCTTTATTTTATAAGGTCCCCAATTAGATAATAGCATTTGATCATTTGCGTATAAAACGGCAAATTTAAAGTCATTAATGTATCCTTCTTTTTCTAATTTATCTATTATTATATTTATAAGTTTATCTGATATATTTTTATTTTCTAAGTATTTTTTAACTTCTTTTTTACTTCTTATTCTAATAGAAATAAAGCGAATTGCTATTTGATAAACATAAACTTGATCATTTTGTTTAATTAATTTTTTTAATAACTCATCAGTTATTTCTTTAGTTATCAATAAATTATTTTCTAAAATAACATCTTCAAATAATAAAATGTCACTACCATTGTCAAAATATATTTTATATTTGCCTTTAGTCATTTTCTTAAATTTAAGTATTTTCATAAAAACCTCCATAAGAAAAAAACATAATACTATTTAATATGTATTAAGTCTTCCATAACCTCTTCAAGTACCCTACCTATGTTTTTACTACATTTATACTTACTTTCAGGCATTTGATAATGACCAGTTTCTGCCATTTGTTTAGATCTTTTAGCAGCAACTTGTACTAACAAATATTTTGACCCTACTTTTGTAAGTAACTTATCTATTGATGGATAAATCACTAATATCACACTCCCTATTATTAGTATATATCAAGTGTAATATAAATATCAATAGATTGTACAATATTTTACATTTTTTTATTTTTTTCTATTCCTAAAACATCTTTGGTAACCATTTCGTATAAATTATTAAAGTGCTCAAAACTACCATGTTCTGTTTTAGCTATTTCATTGCATTGCTTATTTATACCTGCTAATATATATGGCTTTAAGTAATCACTATAACTTTCTATTGCGGACATAAATACCTCGGGATTACTATCTTTACTAAACTCATATAGTTTTTCCATTGCATCATTGAAATTAACCATTTCATCAGTTTCATTATTTTCAGTTACTTCGCAAAACCTTTCCCAAAGTTTTCTTCTATCACTTACTGATAAGATTAATGTATCTAGTCCAAAAATAATTTCTAAAATAGCAAATAACTTATCATTAGGAGTATAGTCATCTAATTCTACCCGTTTTGGATTACCATACTTAGTTTCAATTAAATATGTATTTATAATTGTTGATATTGCATTATTATCTTTAACAGACTCAACTAAAGCATCATGAAGCTTTTCCTCTTCGTGTAATCCAGTTTCATCATTACAAATGAATCTTAAAGCTTCTAAATTTTCTAGTGCTTTTAGCGCAAATTTATTATCAAATTCTCCATTGTCAAAAGTAAAAATTTCTATAAAACTATCAAGGTGTCCAATATACAATATAAAATCCTGAAAAGAATCTGTTTTCTTTAGTTTATCCTCTATTATTTTATAAGCAACGGCTTTGTTATATTTTCTATTACCATATTCCATAATTCTTCTCCCATATTACTTTATAAGTATATCATAAAAAGAAAAAAATTCCTAGATAGGAATTTTTTAGAAATTTTGTCCGCTGCAACCTGGATCTATATTAGTTACTGTATTTTCTTCTGAGCATGTATATTCTGGTCTGTAAGTATGTTCTATTATATGATTATTAATAACTCTAGTATGTATAGGACAAACATGTTCTACTTGATGACATATATTTCTTTCTACACATCTTTCGATTGTTGGTTCTATAATTGGTCCACATCCACATGGATCTTGATTACAGCATCCTTCTTGTTGCCAATTGTTTTGGCAGCAACATTTGTTATTATTAAAAAACATTTAAAATCCCCCTTACCTACTTTATAGTATGAGAGTTTTAAATGTTTGAATAGGTTATTGTTTAATAAATCAATTTATTTTCAAAATGGTAACTTTAAATTTCCGTTTTTCATCATTTTCATCATTTTTTGCATTTGTTCAAACTGATTTAATAATTTATTTACATCTTGTACGCTACTACCACTACCTGTTGCTATTCTTTGCTTTCTTGATGCTTTTATAATATCAGGATTCTTTCTTTCCTTTTTTGTCATTGATGATATTATGGCCTCAAGTTTTGAAAATTGTTTTGGATCTATACTTATATTATTTAATCCCATTTTTCTAGCACCTGGTAGTAATTTAAGTAAATTTTCTAATGGCCCTAATTTTTTTATTTGTTTTAACTGAGCTAAAAAATCTTCTAAATCCATTTTTCCAGCTTGTATCTTTTTTGCCACTGACATAGCCTCTTTTTCATCAATAACACTTTCTGCTTTTTCTATTATTGACATTATATCGCCATTTCCTAATATTCTAGATACCATTCTTTGAGGGTTAAAATAATCTAAACCATCTAACTTTTCAGATACACCGATAAATTTAATTGGAACACCAGTTAAATGCTTAGCCGATAAAGCAACACCACCTTTAGTATCACCATCCATTTTAGTTAAAATAGTTCCAGTAAGAGGTAAAGCATCATTAAAACCGTTTATTACGTTTATTGCATCTTGTCCTATCATTGCATCAATTACTAATATGATTTCACCAGGATTTACTTTTTCTTTAATATTTTTTAACTCTTGCATAAGTTCATTATCAACATGTAAACGACCCGCAGTATCTATTAAAACTAAATCATGATTATTTTCCTTAGCATACTTAATTCCATTTTCTACGATTGAAACAGCATCTGATTGTCCTTGTTCATACACTTTTATATTTAACTGTTTTCCAATGGTTTTAAGTTGTTCAATTGCTGCTGGACGATAAACATCTGCTGCTATAAAAAGAGGGTTTTTACCATTTTTCTTTCTAAGTAAATTACCTAATTTACCAACGGTTGTTGTTTTACCACTACCTTGAAGACCTATTAACATGATAATTGATGGGTTACCTGACAAATTAAGTTCAGCCTTATCATTACCTAACAAATTTAATAATTCATCTTTAAGAATCTTTAAAAATACATCTGCTGGTTTTAATGATTTTTTAACTTCCTCACCTAATGCTTTTTGTTTAACATTATTAGTAAACTCCTTAACTACTTTATAATTAACATCAGCCTCTAATAAAGCAAGACGCACCTGCCTTAATGCGCCAGATATATTCTCTTCAGTAATTACCCCATATCCTCTTATTTTACTTACCGCATTTTCTATTTTTTCAGTTAAACTTTCAAACATTTTATCTCCTTAATTAAATATTTTCTTAATTTTATTTTTTAAATTTTCATCTTCTATACTTTCTAATATATTATTAATTTCTTTTTCTTTTTGACACAATTTTAATTTATCTTCAAAAAATAAAAGCTTATTTTCCGTACTTTTAATATGCTTATGAACTGCATTACGACTTATTTTAGCATTATCTGCTATCTCACTTAATGATAGATTATCAAAATAATAATCCTCAAAATACTTTTTATTATCTTCGTTTAATAATTCACCATAATAATCATATAAAATAACTAAATAATTTCTTTGATTCATATTACATCATATCCTTAAATAATCCATATATATATTTTTCAATATCAAATACCTGTAAATCCTCTTGTTTTTCTCCTAAACCAATATATCTTACAGGTACGTCTACTTCTTGTTTAATAGCTAAAACTATCCCACCTTTGGCAGTACCATCTAACTTAGTTAAAATTATTCCGGATAAATTTGTAATTTCCTTAAAAGCTTTAGCTTGGCTAATACCATTTTGACCAGTTGTTGCATCTACTACTAAAAATGTTTCATGCGGAGAACCTGGTATTATCTTTTGTGCTACATTATTTATTTTTTCTAATTCTTTCATTAAGTTAACTTTATTTTGCAACCTACCTGCTGTATCTATTAAAACAACATCAAACTTATCTTCTAAAGCTTTGGTTAATCCTTTATAAACAACACTAGCAGGATCAGATGTATTAGTATCACTTACTAATTTACAACCTATTTTTTTTGACCATGCATCAAGTTGCTCAACCGCACCTGCTCTAAAAGTATCTGCTGCAACTAATAAAACTTTTTTACCTTCTTCTTTAAACTTGCTAGCTAATTTAGCAATTGTAGTTGTTTTTCCAACACCATTTACACCAACAAATAAAATAACCGTTACACCATCTTTGTTATAATTAATTTTATTTGTTAATATCTGATCATTTACGTAAATTATAAATAACTCATCAACTATAATTTCAGTTAACATAGCAGGATCAGTTATATTTTCTTTAGTAACCCTAAGTTGTAATTTGTCCATAAAATCCATTACTGTTGAAACACCAATGTCAGCATTTATTAATAACTCTTCTAACTCTTCAAAATAATTATCATTTATTTCGCTATATTCCTTAGATAAATTAGCCAATTTATCAACAAAACCCTTTCTTGTTTTTGAAAGACCTTTTTCATATGTTAGAACACTTTTATCTTCTTTTTTAAACGCACCTTTTATCTTACTAAATATTCCCATATGTATCTTCATCCTCTTTTCTATCAAGTTGCTTAATACCAATTATAATATTAATTATATCATTTACGAAAGTAAAATCTAAATTACCACTCTCAATTTGATCATTAATATTAGTAAGTAAATTTGTTAAATCTAAAAATTCCGCCGTACTTGATAAATCATTTACGTCATTATTAAAAAATTTTTTAATCTTATCATTTAAAACACCATGTTCATAATTTATATTAAAATCAGCACAAAATATTAAAATCATCAATATTAATATAGAATATAATTTATAATCTTTAAATTGTTTATCACCACATATTTGTTTTATTATACTATCTGGTAATTTATCTTTATTATTTAATAATTTTGTTGTAATTATTTCATCATTTTTTAACTTATCATTACTATATCCTATGTATATACCATAATAAACAATATACATAATTTGTTTATTATAAGTATCCCCAATATCTAAAAAGGATAAGAGACGATTAGCATCATAAACTTTTGCATCATTTAACATTTGCTTTATAATAAAAATTGATCTTAGCATAATTGCAGCTTGCATCTTAATAGAAAAATCTTTTTCCAAAGTTTTCCTTAAATCAAAAATTTTATCATAAAACCTTTGTAATGAATTACTATTACATAAATTTTTAAAATTATTTATTATGTACAATGATATTAACTGTTCAATATCGTTTTTATCATCTAATTTTGATACGTCATTTTTTAAATTATCTAAAATTAAATTATAAAGATTTTTAGTATCTTTTAACATATTATATAATTTTTTTGTTTTTTGATTAACATCACTTTCTTTTACTTGACTATAAAAATTATTATAATCAAGGATTGCTTTTGCCAAAAAATCTTTTTCTGATAATTCTTTTAAAGCATCTTTAATTAATCTATAATTTAAAAATTGATTCATATTTGCTCACCAACCAGTTAATATTATATCAAACAATAGACAAAAGTTCAAAAAAATAGTATAATCTTTTCGTTAATTCTTTTTTGATTATTAACTATATAGAAAGGAGTTATAAATATAAATGAAAATTTTTAATACTAATCGTGCAGAAACATTAGTAGTAGCATTAGGCGGTTTAGGTGAAGTCGGTAAAAATATGTATGTAATAATGCACGATGATGAAATAATTATTATTGATGCAGGAGTAATGTTTCCTAAAGATGAATTAATGGGTATTGACTATGTGATTCCAGATTTTTCTTTTCTTAAAAAAAACGAAGATAAAATAAAAGCACTTTTTATAACCCATGGCCATGAAGATCATATTGGTGGTATTACGTTTTTATTACAAACGGTAAACATACCATTTATATATGCTCCAAACCAAGCTTGTGGTTTAATAAAAAGAAAGTTAGTAGATAGAAATATAAGTTATGATAATTTAAAAACTTATAATGAAAATACAAAAGTAAAATTTAAATATTTTACCGTTGAATTTTTTGCAACTACTCACTCGATACCGGATTCACATGGTATTATAATTAGTACCCCAAATGGAAAAATAGTTGAAACAGGAGATTTTAAATTTGATTTAACACCAATTGGACCTATGAGTAACATTCATAAAATGTCAGATACAGGAAAATCTGGTGTAAGATTACTAATGAGTGAATCAACTAACGCTTTATCTTCAGGATTTTCAATGAGCGAATCAAAAGTTGAAGAAGAATTACAAGAAATATTTGAGAAGAAAAAAGGAAGAATTATAGTAGCTACTTTTGCATCTAACATATATAGGTTAAAGCATATTGTTGAAACTTGTAAAAAAAATAATAGAAAAATAGCTTTATTTGGAAGAAGTATGGAAAATAATATTGAAATATCTATTGAAGGTGGTTATATAAATGATGATAAAATTTTTGTATCACCAGAAGTTGCAAACACCCTTCCTAAAGAAGAAATATGCCTACTTTGCACTGGATCACAAGGAGAACCTTTAGCAGCTTTATCACGAATTGCAAATGGCACTCATAAACAAATAAAATTAATGCCAACTGATACTGTTATATTCTCTTCTAACCCTATTCCAGGTAATAACGCTAGTGTTGCTAAGACTATAAACCAACTATATTTACAAGGAGTTGAAGTCTTTGTAAATAATTCTGAAAATGAAATACATACATCAGGACATGCTAATCAAGAAGAATTAAAATTAATGATAAGATTATTAAAACCAGAATATTTCATGCCTATTCATGGTGAATATAGAATGTTAAAAGCACATCAAGATCTAGCAATAGATTGTGACATACCAAAAGAAAAAACTTTTCTACTAGAAAATGGTGACGTTCTTGCACTAAACAAAAAAGAAATTAGAAAAGTCGGAAATATAGGTGTAGATGATGTATATGTTGACGGAAATAGAATTGGTGATATAGGAAACATCGTAATTAGAGATAGAAAAATAATGGCTAATGATGGTATATTAGTTGCAATATGTAACATTAATATGGAGACACATAAATTATTAGGTAAAATAAACATAACAACAAGAGGATTTATTTTAGTAAATGAAAATGAGGCATTACTAAATGAAATTGAACAAGTTGCAACAAACGTAGTAAATAGTGAATTAAATAAAAGAAATGTAAATTATAGTGAATTAAAAGGACAAATAATTAGTAATTTATTAACATTTGTTTTTGAAAAAACTGGTAGAAGACCAATTATATTACCAGTAATACTAGACATTAAAAAATAGGAATTTTTTATTAATTCCTATTTTTTTATAAAAATTATTATTCTGATTTACGGTCTTTTTTATTTTCATCATTTATTTTGTCTTTAACTAAAACATCTTTTCTTGATAAATTAAGTTTACCATTTTTAAATCCCGTAGCTTTTACAATTATTTCATCGCCTTCTTTTACTACGTCAGATGTTTTTACAACCCTTTTATCTGATAATTGGGAAATATGTACTAATCCCTCGCAACCTTCCCATAATTCAACAAAGCAGCCTAATTCATCAATTACTTTTACTACACGTCCGGTATATATTTTACCAATTTCTACTTCTTTTACAACGTTTTTAATCATTTGGGCAGTACGATCAATTATATCTTGATTAGTATGATAGATTATTACTTTTCCATCCTCTTGAATATCTACTTTAACAGCGTTAATATCAGTTACGGTTTGTACGTTTGAAGATTCAAGAATTATCTTTGTAATCATTTCTCCACCCTTACCAATAACATCTTTTATTTTTAATGGGTCTATTTCAAATGTCATCGTTTTAGGTGCATACTTACTTACCTCTTTTCTTGGTTCTTTAATTTGTTTTGTTATTGTCTTTAATATTTCCATTCTAGCTTTTTTAGCTTGAGCTAGTGCTTCTTTTAAAATATTTTTAGTAATACCTTTAATTTTAATATCCATTTGCAGTGCACAAATACCATCTTTAGTACCTGCTACTTTAAAATCCATATCACCTAAATGATCTTCCATACCTTGAATATCAGTTAAAATTGTATAATCATCATTATCAGTTATAAGTCCCATTGCAATACCTGCAACTGGAGATTTAATTGGAACACCAGCAGCCATAAGAGCCATGCAACCTGCACAAATAGATGCTTGCGATGAAGACCCATTTGATTCTAATATTTCTGATACAACCCTTATTGTATAAGGAAATTCATCTTCTGAAGGAATAACCTGTAATAATGCTCTTTCTCCTAAAGCACCGTGACCTATTTCACGACGACCTGGAGCTCCATACCTTCCTGTTTCACCAACAGAAAATTGTGGGAAATTATAATGCAACATAAATCTTTTTTCATCTTCTGGTGATAACCCATCTATTATTTGATGTTCTCCTAAAGCTCCTAGTGTTACTACCGATAAACTTTGAGTTTCACCACGAGTAAACAAAGCAGAACCATGGGCTCTAGGAAGTAAGTCTATATCAGTTGAAAGAGGTCTTATTTCAGTCATTTTTCTTCCATCTGCTCTTTTCTTTTCCTTAACAACTATTTTCCTAAACACTTCATATTCAACTTTTTCTAAACATAATTTAACCTTAGTTATTAACTCATTAAGTTCATCTTTATCTAACGATTCATTTTCATACTCAAATTTTGCTACTACATCTTCTTTTATCTTATCAATCGCAGCATATTTTTCTATCTTATCTTTAATACGCATTGCACCATCTAATGGTTCTTTAGCAAGAGCATAAATTTCATCTTTAAGTTCATCTGTTATTTCAAGAACCTCATAATCCATTTTCTCTTGTCCAACTTCTTTTATTATTTTTTCCTCAAACTTAATAAGTTCTTTTACCGCATCATGTCCAAACATTAAAGCATCTAACATATCATCTTCAGATACTTCTTTTGCACCTGCCTCAACCATATTTATAGCATCAATTGTTCCTGCAACAGTTAAGTCTATATCACTTTCTTCTGCCTCACTTACGGTAGGATTAATAATAAATTTACCATTAACCCTTCCTACTTTAACTCCCGCAATAGGACCATCAAACGGAATCTTACTAATTGATGTTGCCAAACTAGATCCAAGCATTGCAGTTAATTCTGGAGAATTATCAGGGTCAACTGATAATACGGTATTTACGATTTGAACTTCATTTCTAAAATTTTCTGGAAATAAAGGTCTCATAGGCCTATCTATCATTCTGGCTGCCAAAGTTGCAGCATCTGTTGGTCTTCCCTCCCTTTTAATAAATCCACCTGGTATTTTACCTACTGAATATAATTTTTCTTGATACAAAACCATAAGTGGGAAAAAATCAGATAATATATTAGCAGTTTTACTAACGCATACCGTAGATAAAACAACCGTATCACCATATCTTACAAGTACTGCACCATGAGCTTGTTTAGCTAATTCACCTACTTCTACCGTTAAATTCCTTCCTTTAAATTCTGTTTGAAATATTCTTTTTTCCATTATTACATCTCCTTTTTATATAAAAAGACACCCAAAAAAGAGTGCCTACTTTTATTATTACTTTCTTAATCCTAAACTCTTAATTAACACACGATATCTATTAATATCAGTATTTTTAAGATAGTTTAATAAGTTACGTCTTTTACCAACCTTCATTAATAATCCTCTTTTAGAATGAAAATCGTGAATATTAACTTTTAAATGTTCAGTTAAAACGTTAATTTCTTCTGTAAGTACAGCAATCTGAACCTCTGGAGAACCAGTATCACCTTCATGAGTTGCATACTTCTTAATTATAGCTTGTTTAACTTCCTTTTTTAACATGTTTATTCCTCCTTATTTAAAATATTCGCCTTACCTAAGAATATGGTTAGGAGTACTTTCCAATACCTGAGATAAGGTAACAATAATAATATACACTTATTTTGCTAAATATGCAAGATTTTTTGAGATTTTTTATTATTTATTACTTTCTTATGTTGTTTTAACATCATAATCTATTTAATAATTAAACTTAATTTCTTTTGTTTAGTTTAATTTATAAAAAGACAACTACTTAATATTAATACGATATAATTAGTTTAAAAGCTTATTATATAAGCATCTTATATGGTTTCATTTTAGAACTATCTTTATCATAAATTTTATAAATTGCAATTACCTTATTATTATAAATAAATGTTACGTAATTTTTATTATAAATATTATCTATTAAACCACCATTTTTAATTATATTATATAATTTATCATCTATCGTAATACTGTTTTCATCTTTTAAAACATCAGTTATAGATAATATTTTATAATTACCATTTTTTATCTCATCTAACGTATATGATTCATTTATATTAAAATTTCCTTGTTTAATACGTACTAAATCGCTCATAGATCCTATTACATTAAGTTTATCATTAATATCTTTTATTAAACTTCTTATGTAAGTTCCCTTAGAAACTGTTACTTTAAAACTATACTTATCATAAGAAAAGTCTAACAACTCTATTTTATAGATAGTAACTTTTCTTTTTGGTAATATAACCGTTTTTTTATCTCTTGCATATTCATATAGTTTTTTTCCATTTATTTTAACGGCACTATAAATAGGAACCTCTTGATCATACGTACCAACAAAAGAATTTAAAACATCTATTAATTTATCTTTATCTAAATATTCTTTTTTTTGTTTTAAAATTTTACCATCAGTATCTAAAGTATCTGTTAAAATACCAAGTTTTACCGTTGCTATATATTCTTTATTAGTACTTGTTAAAACATCTACCAACTTAGTAGCTTTACCAATACATAAAACAAGCAGTCCACTTGCAATTGGATCAAGAGTTCCCGTATGTCCTATTTTTTTAGTTTTAAATACTTTACACAAACAATTAACAACATCTCTACTTGTAATTTTTTTTGGTTTATTAACAATTATTATTCCATTCATTGTATCACCACATATATTTTAACATAAAAAAGAAAGTATTAACTACTTTCTTTTTAAATATCTACTTGGTCTAATAATATTACTTTCTTCGCTATCAAAATATTTAATTACGTTATCTACTTCAAATTCCCCGTTATCATTATTCATATGATAAGGAATTCCATTATTATTTCTACGATAATCATTAATAATGTTAATTTCTTCATAATATCCAAGATATTCATTTGGTTCTAAAACATCTTTTACACTCTCTAAGTAATCAAATGAATCAGTAACATCATCTTCATTATAAATACCAGACGAAATTAACTCTAAGTATTGATCTAGTATATTAATAACACGCTTTTTACTTTCGATAATTGTTTCATCATTTAACTTTTTATTTAAACCTTTTCTTAATATTTTAGAGATTTTTTTAATAGCTCTTGATTCATACAAATTACCATATTTATTTAAATTAATACTATCAGATTGATATATTTTGCACTTTTCATTTGCTAATCTATTTCTTGAGCAGAATAATCTTACTCCTCCTATTATATCTGAATCTGAAATTCTTTTTTCATACTTTTTAATTTTATCTTTAAGAATTGATCTTTTTTGTTCATCAGTTTCTTCTTCTAATAGATGCTGGTTCTTTGCTATCATCTTTTTATTAAAGTTTTTAGCAATTTTAGTTCCCGCAACAAAAGTAACAATACCACCTAAAGCCTCTTTTATTCTAGTAGATAAACTATACTTTTTAAAATCTTTTGCTGTTAGTTTATTTTGATACTCATCTTGAACAAAATTATTATAAGTTGTTAAAACGTTATTATACTTTTCTTCAATTGTTAATTCTTCAATATTATCTTGCTTTTTATTAATATAATCATCAGGTAAATATTGATATCTATCTTTTAATTCTAACATTTTTTCTTCTTCTGGTTTAAAATCATTTGCTAAGTCATTTTCTATTTTACTTAATAATTTTTCAAACTTAGATTGATTATTTTCCATTATTTGTTTTATTATTTCAAATAAATCATCTTTTACATATCCATCTTCTAATTCTTTAACAGCGTTATATGCATTTTTAAAATCTATTGCTTTTTCAGTTTTTTGAGCTTGATTTACTAGGTCTTGAGCTTGTTTTTCTTGTAAACTTAAACCGCTTATTTCTTCATTTATTTGTGCACTATTAGCTTGTAAATCATTTCTTATGTTTTCATCTTCTATTTTTTCAATCAAACTAATAGCATAATCTAATGCTTTTTTATTCTTATTATTTTTTGCTATATCAAAATAATATTCAACTTCGCTAACTTTATTTTCTAAAGAATAATCTTCATTTGATTCTTCAGGAGTAACATTATTTTCCTTTTTAGCAACTGAATCATGTGTATTTATAATATTATTAATTTCATCAAAGAAATTTTCTACATTTAAATTTTTATTATCATTTAATAAATTTTCAAATGCAATTTTCATATTATTTAATCTCATGATTTCTTCAATATTATTTTTCATGTTTTCTAATTCGTCATTATTAGAATTAGATAATTTATCAGTATTTAAAGCACTTGCAATTTCTTGTTTTTTATTATTTATTTCATCAATTAATTGTTCAACAGCTTTTTTTGCTAATAATATTTTTTCAAAATTATTATAACTTACTTGTTCTTTAGCTTGTTTTATAGCATTTTCCTTTTTTAAATAAGCTTCATCATAAGACATAATAAACTTATTTAATGAATCTAATTTTTTTCTTAATTCAATTCGTTCCTCGGCAGTACAACTACTATTTGCTAATTTACGAGTAATTATTCTACATTTTCTTTTTGCAAATTCAACAGCTTTAATACCTCTTATATTTTTATCATCACTACTAGATTTTATAACAAAATTAGCTTTTATTACAAACTTATCTAAAGTATTATTCCAATCATTTTCTATTTGGTTAATTGATTTTTCTAATAAATCTTTAGAATCTTTTTCTAATTTTTCTATTTCGTTTTTTGTATTTTCAATTATAGATTTAAATGTGCTTTCTATATTCATTTGAAATTCCCCCTTTGTTTGAATGTCCAATATGTTATCACTATTTTTATATTTTGTCAATACCTATTTTTTTCTTTATAAATTAAAAAAAGCATACACTTTTTGTGCATACCTTAAATCATTATTAATATTTAACTGTTTTTTTTCAATACAACGTAACCAATAACAGCAATTACAACCATGATAAATGATAAAATTATAACACTTATTTTACCACTTTTTTTATCTTGCTGTTCTTCTGAATCATTAGTATACATTTCATTTAAATACTGTTCATAAGAATCAGTTAAATAATATCTGTCTTTTCCCTTAAATATATGATCATAATAATTTTTAAAACTTACTGGCAATTTATTCTTATTTTTATTATATATTTTTTCAATTTCTGAAAAACTAGAATCATCTGGAATGTTAACATCAATTAAAAGTTGTAAAGTAGTGATTGCAAACGCATATAAATCAGTTTTTTCACTTACAATTTTATTTAACGGATCGCGATACTTTTTAGCAACTTCATTATTAATTACGCTATCTTTAATAACAAAAGCATCGCAATCTATTAATTTAACATTTCCATTTTTATCAAAGAAAATATTATCTGGATTAAGATCACAAATATATATTTTATTTTTGTGAAGTTTTTTCATTACTTTTTCTATTTCTTTTATTTTATCTATTTTTTCTTCAAAACTATAACTTTCACTTTTATTCCATAAAGCTTGTCCTTCAGGCAAATATTCCATAATATATCCAACAAATATACCATCATAATAAACTAAGTGCTTTGGTTTTATAATTTCAGGAATATCGATATTTTTAATATATTTTATCGTTTCTTCTCTATCTTTAACATACGTAAATGAAGTTGATGTAAACATTTTAAGAATTCTTCCATCTTGCGTTAAATATATATTACCAGATCTTCCAGATGCTATTTTTTTAACTAATTTTAAATCTTTATAATCCACAGAATCTGCTGGAATATCCCTGAATTTATCATTTAACATACGCATTCTAACAGCAGAAATAACGTTAATACTTAATAGATTACCATCCTCATTAATACCCACTTCATAAAAACCAAGGGATTGATAAATCTTAAGCACATCTAAATTATGCTCATCAACCGTAACAATAACGTTTCTAGAGCCTACCTCTCCTGCAATATATATAACCGCCTCAATTAAAAGAGCTTCCATATTTTTGTTTTTAAATTCATCTAAAACATATACTTTATTTATTTCAACTTGAGAAACATTATTATTATTCTTAAATTCAAAGGTGGTGTATCCGATAAGCATTTTATTAGTTTGTATAACCAAAGTTATTTTATTCCTAAAATATTCAGGAATAATATAATCATCTAAATCAAGCAAACAATCTTTTTTTATTGTTTCACTTGAAAAAGTATTGACAATATCTGCAAAAACATCAAAATCTGTTTCTAATATCCCTAGGTTTAGATTTTCCTTTTTAACTAAATTTATCACTATATACCACCTACCTATCATTAATATAATTATACATTGTTTTTAATCATATTTCTACAAAAAATACACGTTTTAATAAAAAAAAGAAATAAATTTCAAATTATTCATTTATTTCTTTTATAATTTTTTCAATATTATTTGCATAAGATATGGACTCATCATATATAAATTTAAGATCTGGTATTTTTCTTATTTCTAACTTTCTTTTTGCTAATTCAGTTTTAATAAAACCTTTAGCAGCATTTAAGTCATGTAAACATTTTTCTTTTTTAGACTCATCAAGAACCGTACAATAAATTTGAGCAAGTGATAAATCAGTGTCAACTTTACATGCGGTTATGGTAACAAATTTAATATCTGAATCATAAACTTCATTTTGTAATATATCACTAATTTCTTTTATTAGTAAATTTGCTATTCTTTGTGTTTTAACACTCATACGTTACCTCTTTATTTCCACCAATTCATATGCTTCTATGATATCTTTTTCTTTTATATCTTGATAATTTTCTAAAGTAATACCACATTCATAACCAGATTTTACTTCTTTTACTTGATTTTTTTCTCTTTGTATCGTATTGATATTACCATCATAAACAACAATACCATCTCTTATTAATCTTGCTTTAGCATCTGATTTTATAATACCATCTAAAACAAAGCACCCAGCAATATTACCAGTTTTAGAAAATTTATATATCTTTCTTATTTCTGCTTGACCTATTACCTTTTCTTCATATAAAGGATCTAGCATTCCTTTCATAGCTGATTCCATCTCTTCAACAACTTTATAAATAATATTATGAAGTCTTACATCAACGCCATATTCTTTTGCAATATCTAATATTTTACTAGATGGTCTAACATTAAAACCAATTATTATTGCTTTTGAGGCATTAGCTAGTACTATATCACTTTCAGTAATAGTTCCAACCCCACTTCTAATAATGTTTAGTTTGCATCCCTCAACCTCAATTTTAGATAAAGTATTTTTAACTGCTTCTTCACTACCTTTAACGTCAGTTTTTAATACGATATTAATTTCTTTTAATCCCTCGGATATCTTACTAAACAAATCATCCAAACTAATCGAATTTGATGACGTATTAGCTTTTAATTTTGCAACCTCACTTCTTTGCTCAGCAACACTATGAGCTTTCTTTTCAGAATCAAAAGCCATAAATTTATCACCAGCTGTTGGAACACCAGAAATACCAGTGACCTCAACTGGCATTGAAGGAGCAGCCTCAACTACTTCTTCTCCTAAATCATTTTTTAAAGTTCTTACCTTTCCAAAATATTCTCCTACAACTATTGGATCTCCTAATCTTAAAGTACCATTTTGAATTAATAAAGTTACTTGTGAACCAACATTTTTATCTAACTTCGATTCAATAACAGTACCAATTGCATAACGTCCAGGATTTGCTTTTAATTCTTGCATTTGTGCAACAAGTAACAAATTATCTAACAAATTATCTATTCCCTCATGAGTTTTTGCTGAAATATTAACAAATAAAGTATCCCCACCCCAAGCTTCAGGAGTAAGACCATTTTCACTCATTTCTCGCATAACTTTATCTACGTTAGCACCTGGTTTATCTATTTTATTTATTGCAACAATTATAGGCACATTAGCGGCTTTAGCATGATCAATTGCCTCTTTTGTTTGAGGCATAACACCATCATCCGCTGCAACTATTATAATTACTATATCAGTAATAGATGCACCTCTTGCTCTCATCTCAGTAAAAGCTGCGTGTCCTGGAGTATCTATAAAAGTAATTAACTTATCATTATATTTAACTTGATACGCACCAATATGCTGAGTTATACCACCAAATTCACCATCTACAACACTACTTTTTCTAATTGCATCTAAAAGCGATGTTTTACCATGATCAACATGTCCCATGATAGTAACAACCGCAGGTCTTTCTTTTAAATCTTTTTCATCATCATTTACTTCATACTTCTCAAAATTTGTAATGTCCACAGACTCCTGTTTTTTTAAAGTTTTATTAAATTCAAGTGCAATAACTGATGCATCATCAAAACTTATCTTTGCGTTCATATTTGCCATAACACCTAAACTCATAAGTTTTTTTAATAAATCAGAAACAGAAACATTAAGACTCTCAGCGAAATCCTTAATTGTCATTGCATCTTTATACAATACAACATTATCTAAAGATTCTCCCTCATTAGAAACTAACTTTTCTTTATTCTTATACATTGCCTTTTTAGCATCTTTTATATCTTTTTGTTTATTCTTATTCTTTTTCTTCTTTAAAGGAGCAGGTTCACTACTATAAATAGTATCTTTCTTATCAATTAATGTATCAACCACCTCATCATAGTAGTCATCTTCTTCCATCTTTTTTATTATCTCTTCATCTTGTTTTATTTCCTCATCCAAAGATTCTTCTTGTTCTTCATTTGAAAAAGCATTGTCTAATAAAACTATCGCATCATCATCAAGTAAATCATCTTCATTTGACACATCAATGTTCAATTTTTTACACATTTGTAAGATGTCATCAACATTCTTATTCATATCATCTGCGTATTCTAAAACACTCATCATATTACCACGTCCTTTCTATTAGCTATTATTACTTATAACACTCCTTAATTCATCATAAATATCATCTGATATTTGTGTGTTTAAATAACGTTCTAAGACTTTAGTTTTTTTGGCTAAATTAACGACTTCTAAATCTTTTTTTAAATATGCTCCGTGACCATTTAACTTGCCAGTTAAATCAACTGCTACATTACCTTTATTATCCTTAACTACTCTTATAAGATCTTTTTTAGGAAATTTTTCCTTGGTAACAACACACGAACGCATTGGTATTTTTCTTTGTTTCAAAATTAATCACCAACCTTAAGATATTGCATTAGATAAATCAATATTTTCTTCTTTTACTTGCTCTTTTGTTTTTACATCTATTTTATAATGAGTTAAGCGTGCAGCTAATCTAACATTTTGACCTTTTTTACCAATGGCCAAAGACAAATTATCTCCTTCTGCAATTGCTAAGGCCTCATTTTTCTTTTCATCTAAAATGTATACCTCAACATCCTTAGCTGGAGATAAAGCATTCTTAATAAATTTTATTGGATCTTTATCATATAAAACTACATCTATTTTTTCTCCATTTAATTCATTTGAAACATTGTTAATTCTTGTTCCTTTTTCACCAATACAAGCCCCTATTGCATCGACATTATTATCCTCAGAATATACAGCTATTTTACTTCTTAAACCAGCATCTCGTGCAACACTATATAATATTACCGTTCCATCATTTAACTCTGGTATTTCTTTTTCAAGTAGTCTTTTTACAAATCCATAATGAGATCTAGATAATAATATTAATGGGCTTTTACCTGAATCATCTATTTTTGTAACATATACTTTAACCATTGATCCCATTGTTAAAGACTCACCCTTTATTAATTCTGTCTTAGGAAGAATACCATGCATTCTACCTAAATCTACATAATAATTTTGTGAATCTTCCCTAGATAAAGTACCAACTAATAACTCACCTTGTTTATCTTCAAACTCAGACATTATACTTTGTCTTTCAGCTTCCCTTACCTTTTGAACTAATATTTGTTTTGCAGCCATCGTTGCAACACGACCAAAATCTTTTAACACTACTTCCTCTTCTATTGTCTCACCTGGTTTAATATCTGGAACAATTTTTTTAGCATCATTAAGTAGTATTTCAACAGATTCCTCACCGTCTTCATCTTCCTCACCATCAGTATATTCCGTTACTACCTTTTGATATGAATAACCCTTTATTTCCCCTGTATCTTTATTTATATCTATTCTAATATTTGGAAGACCAGTTTCCTTAGTATATGCCTTTTCTAAAGCTACTTTCATTCCATCAAATATAACATCCTCACTTATTTGTTTTTCAGCACAAATATTTTTTAAAGCTTTTATAAATTCTTCACTATTCATTTTTACCTATCTCCTTTTTCTACCGAACATACATCAAGTACGTACGATTCATCAAATTCATCTTCTAGGGTATCAATTATTGGATTAATAACCTCAGTTGCACTAACACAAGTATCAACATCAACATATGGTTCTTTATCAATTATAACCCTTAAAAAATACATAGTACCTTCCTTTACATATTCAACCTTAGAAAGCTTAATGTTAATTTTTTTAAGAGGTTCTTCAATTAACGCTCTTACTTTAGCATCCATATTTAATACCTCCTTTAAATATAAAGAGCAGGACTTTTGTCCTACTCTTGGTTGCTATATGTATTATAGCATAAAATATATATATTGCAATGTTTTTTTATTACTATTTAAAATTTTTATTTCTTAATAACATATTCATTATAACAACTATCTACATATGTTTTTAAATCATTTACGTAAGAATTTTCGATACTCTTTATTTGTTCTTCTAATTGTTTTTTAAGAAAATCAACCTCTTTATCTTTCTTAGGTTCGTTTTCCATTAAATATTTTCTAATTTCATTTTTATATCTATCTCTTTTATTTTTATCATCAAAAGATTTTTCTATTGTTTCATTATTTATTGATAACTTAAACGAATATAATAACTCCATTGTTTTTATATCTACCATATATTCATTATCAAAAATAATCATTCCATCACTAATTTTAATTGAATCAAATGTGCAATCTATTATTTGATTTCCCTCTTTATTTATTACACCACTTTTGCCATTTAAACGAACGGTTGCTAAACCATCTTGAAAATCAGGTGCATCATCATAAATTGGTTTTACTACTTCTTTTCCTTCTTTATTTATATAACCCCATTTTCCATTTAAACATACTGATGCTAAACCATCATAAAAATTAGATACATAATCATATTTTTTATTTAGTTTTATTACTTCTTTTCCTTCTTTGTTGATATAGCCCCATTTACTATTTAAACATACTGCTGCTAGGCCTTCATGAAAACTAGATGCAAAATCATAAATTGGCTTTACTACTTCTTTTCCGTCTTTGTTAATATAGCCAGATTTTTTATTTAATCTAACTTCTGCTAATCCTTCATTGAAATCACGTACATTATCATAAATTGGTTTTATTACGTATTTTCCTTCTTTATTTATGTAACCCCATTTACCATGTAATTTAACTGCTGCTAGGCCTTCACTAAAATTAGATACACGATCATAAATTGGTTTTATTACTTCTTTTCCTTCTTTATTAATATAACCCCATTTTCCGCCTAAACAAACTGCCGCTAGGCCCTCATGAAAATCAGATGCATGATTAGAAAAATCAGTTCCAAGATGATAATAATAAGATACACTATCATAAATTGGTTTTACTACTTCTTTTCCTTCTTTATTAATATAACCATATTTTCCATTTAAACGAACTACCGCTAAACCCTCATGAAAATCATGTACATCATCATAAATTGGTTTTATTAAGAATTTTCCTTTTTTATCTATCACACCATATTTTCCATTTAGTTTAACTGATGCTAATCCTTCGTGAAAATCACATACAATATCATAAATTGGTTTTACTACTTCTTTTCCTTTTTTATTGATATAACCCCATTTTCCATTTAATTTAACTCTTGCTAGTCCTTCTTGAAAATCATATACATAATCATACTTTGATACATCTATCTTATTTTTTATTATAGTGCTATAACTTATAACAGCTTTTTCCATTACCAAAATCTCCTTTTTAATTTTGGCCTTATTATATTTAAATTACTTATCAATGTCAATAATCACTAGCAAATAAAAAAGTATCACTAGCAAATAAAAAAGTATCAAATATACTTTATTGATACTTTTTATAATAACTATTTGCCATTTCTAATGCATCATCTACGTAAGATTTTTCAATACTCTTTATTTGTTCTTCAAATTGCTTTTTAAGTGCCTCAAATTGTTTTTCATATTCATCTTCATTTTCGTCTATCTGTTTTTCTTTTATAGTTTCCTTTTCTTTTAAATATTTTTCTATTTCATTTTTATAGCTATTTCTTTTATTTTTATCGTCAAAGAATTTTTTTATTGTTTTATTACCTAATGATAATTTAACTAAATATAATAATTCCATTGTTTTTATATCTACCATGTACTTATCATCAAAAATAATCATTCCGCCATTAATCTTAATTGAATTAAACGTACAATCTATTATTTGATTTCCTTTTTTATCTATTACGCCTGTTTTGTCATTTAAACATACTGCTGCTAAACCATTTTGAAAATCAAATGCATAATCATAAATTGGTTTTATTACGTATTTTCCTTCTTTATTAATAAAACCATATTTTCCATTTAATTTAACTCTTGCTAAACCTTCATGAAAACTAGATGCAAAATCATAAATTGGTTTTATTACGTATTTTCCTTCTTTGTTGATATAACCCCATTTTCCATTTAAACATACTGCTGCTAAGCCTTCATGAAAATCAGATACATAATCATATTTTTTATTTGGTTTTATTACGTATTTTCCTTCTTTATTGATATAGCCATATTTTCCATTTAATTCAACTACCGCTAAACCCTCATGAAAATTAGATACATAATCATATTTATTTTTTAGTTTTATTACTTCCTTTCCTTCTTTATTGATGTAAACCCATTTTCCATTTAAACGAACTGCTGCTAGTCCTTCATGGAAACTATGTGCATAATCATAAATTGGTTTTATTACGCATTTTCCTTCTTTATTGATATAGCCATATTTTCCATTTAATTCAACTACCGCTAAACCCTCATGAAAATTAGATACACTATCATAAATTGGTTTTATTACTTCTTTTCCTTTTTTGTTGATATAACTCCATTTTCCATTTAAATAAACTGCTGCTAATCCTTCTTGAAAATCAGATACATTATCATAAATTGGTTTTATTACTTCTTTTCCTTCTTTATTTATATAGCCCCATTTTCTATTTAAATAAACCCTTGCTAATCCTTCATGAAAGTCAAATACATAACTATTATACTTTGATATATCTATCTTGTTTTTTATTATTGTGCTATAACTTATAACAACTTTTTCCATATAACCAAAATCTCCTTTTGAACTTTATTTTTATTATTTTATTATATTGAAATTATTTATCAATGTCAATAATTACTCCATCGCTAATCTTAATAGAATTAAATGTACAATTTATTATTTAATTTTCCTTCTTTATTTATTACACATATTTAATTTAAGTGAACTTTTACTAATACCTTATGAAAACTAAATACATAATCATAAATTGGTTTTACAATATTTAAAATTTTTATAACTATAAACTGATGTTTATGTCAAATTTATTTCATAAATTTAATATAAATATTTTATATAAGAAATATTTTTGTTATAATTTATAATAGAGGTGAGGCAAATGACAGATGATATAATTAAAAAAGTTTATAATAAATACCTTAAGAATTGGTTTAAAAAAAATTATAAGTTTTTAATAACAATATTATTGTATATTTTATATCAAAGTAATTTTATTATTTCTTTTATTAGTTCCTTTGGAATAAACTTTAATAAAATACCTAAGCACCCTAGAATATTTTGTTTTTTTCTATTTGACTTAGTTTATGTATTAATTTTACTAATACTGTTTAAAACAGATATAAAAAATGGTTTAAAAGATCTTAAAAAAAACTTTAATAATAGAGCAATAATATCTCTTAATTGTTGGATTATAGGTTGTCTTTTAATGACCTTTTCTTCTATATTAATTAGTATTATTTCAAAACAAAATATCTCTGCTAACGAGGCTCTTGTTAGACAAAGTATTAAATTAGCACCACTTTATATGTTATTTACATGTTGTTTGGTTGCACCAATATTTGAAGAATTAGTATTTAGAAAATCTCTTTATGGTCTTATTAAATTTAAATGGTTATTTATAATTTTAAGTGGACTTATCTTTGGTCTTTTACACGTTTTAGGTAGCTACAATACTCCTTTTGATTTACTATACGTAATACCTTATGGTTCTATGGGTTGCTCATTTGCTTATCTTCTTACAAAAACCAACAATATTACATTACCTATTTTAATTCATATGCTTCATAATACTATACTTGTTTTATTACAAATAATTAGAGGTTAAAATGGCTAACAAAGAAATAAAAAAAAGTAAAAGGAAATTAAGATGGCAAATAAAATTAATATTAATTATTACATTAATAATTTTATATGCATTTTTTATAGGAACAAAAGGTATTTTTATAAAAGATTACGTTATTAAAACAAATAAAATTGATAATAGTATGCATGGACTTAAAATATTACAATTTTCAGATATACACTATGGCTCATCTGTAAATGATAAAATGATATTACAATTAATTAATAAAATAAATGATGCAAAACCCGATATTGTAATTTTTACTGGAGACTTAATAGATGAAAGACATAAATTAAAAGATGAAGAAAAAAAATATATTATAAAAAATCTTTCAAAAATAGAAGCTGATCTTGGAAAATATTATATAACTGGTGAAGAAGATTTTAAAGATGCAACGTCAATTCTTGATTTAGCTGATTTTATAAATCTAGATTCAAAAAATCAACAAGTATATTTAAATAGTAAAATACCAATAGAATTAATTGGTAAACAAATAGATGAAAGTTATTTTAACGACAATGATAAAACACCTTATTTTAAATTATTAATATTACATAACCCAGATGATATAAAAAAATATAAAAAATACAACATAGATATTGCTATTGCAGGTCATACACATAATGGTGGTATAAATATACCTAAATTAAAAGATATATTAATTAGTAGCGATTATAAAAAAACTTATCAGAAAGTAAATAAAATTAAATTTTATATTAATCCAGGCATAGGAACTAGCAACATAAACGTAAGATTATTTAATCATCCTACGATTTATTTATACAGGCTAAATAAGACGTCTAAATAGACGTCTTATTTATTGGAATTACTATCTTAACCGTAGTACCTTTTTGTTCTTTAGAAAAATAAGTAATAGTACCATTATGTCTTTCAATTATCTCTTTTGATAAGCAAACACCTAACCCCGTACCATTTTTCTTTGTTGTATAAAACGGAGTACCAATCTTTTTACAAGTTTCTTTATCCATACCCTCGCCGTTATCTATTATTGTTATAACGTAATTTTTATTAACAACTTTACTTTCTAAAATTACTACCCCTTTTTCTTTTATTGATTCTTTTGCATTTTTAATTATATTAATTAACACTTGCTTAAGCCTATTATAATCAGCATTTATTAAAATTTCTTGATCAGTTATACGACTTTTAAATTTAATATTACCATTAAAAGAAAGACTTACCTCATCACAAACATCTTCAATTAGCATTGTTATGTCCATCAAACTTTTTTCAACACGTATTTTAGATACATCAGAAAAATCTTTTAATAATATTAAAGTTCTATCTATTTCTTGATTAATTATGTTTATGTATTTATTAGCTTTTTTTTGATCTTTTATATTAAACATATCAAGGTATCCTTTGCAAACTGCTAAGGGGTTTTTTATTTCATGAGTTATTTTAAATAATGATTCATATAATTTTTTTTCTTTTGATATACTTTCAAGAGAATAATACATATTAACCATATTCTCTACTTTTTCATAAAACGAAGTTATTAAATAAGATATAAAATACATAATTAAAAGTACGTATATTACATAAAATATTTTAAAGGAATCTAAAATGATACTTTTAGTTGAAAAAATAATTATAAAACTAAAAATAGTATTAAATATGATAAAAACATTAATCACTTTATATTTTGATAAAAAGCAAATTAAAAGTATGATTATGTACAAAGATAATAAAAAATAAATTGAAATATCATATAACCCTGATAAAAATAAAGGTATACAAATAGATAGTATTAAAGATGGAACTATTCTTTTTTTATATAATGCTAGTAAAAGTGGAATATTAATTATAAACGCATACAAATTAGATATATGTCCAAACCTATTACATATGTAATAACTAGAAAAGATAGCTAAATCTAAAAATAAATATCTTTCTTGTTTAAACTTAACTTTACTATAAATTAAATATAAAAAATAGCATGCTAACGGAAATAATAAATAAATAAGATTTAAAAAAATATAAATAGCCATAAAATCACCCTTTACTAGAAATGATTATACAACTATTTATTTTATTTTTTTGTCGAATTTTGTTTGATAACATAAAAAATTGTAAAAATTAATCTTCATTTAGTTGTTCAATGTATTTTTTAAGTTTTTTTGCATCTTCTTGGAAAATAATCTTAAGAGTATTATCTATTTCAACAATACCTCTTGCTCCTAATTTTTGTATTCCTTCTTTATTTACTTTGCTAACATCCTTTACGGTAACTTTAAACCTTGAAACGCTAACTTCCATATTAGTTATATTTTTAATGCCTCCTAAATATTCTACTAGCTTGTTTGCTTCATATTTAAAGTCTGGTTTATTAGCTTTAATTACAACTAAAGCAATAATTATAAGAACTGCAACAATAATAACATACTTTAACATATCATCACCCTAAAACAAATTATATAACAACATTAATAAAAAAGCAAGATAACAAAATAATTACAGATTAACAAGACTAGGGCTTTTAAAGTGGTACTAATTACCATTATTTGAATAAGCTAATAGTGAAAAAGATAGAAAGGGTGAAATATTATGTGTGAAAATTCTAATCCTAGTTCAAAATGTAACTGTATCGCAGAAATATTAAAAGTTATAAACATTCTTCAATGTGAAGTATGTCCTGGTGATTCTTGTTTAGAAACTTGTACAAGAGCTTTCTTCGGACCTGCTTCATCAGTTGATTTTAACACAAGACCTGTAACTTTATATACATGTAATGGTACACAAGTTGCAATACCAGTATCAAATACGCCTGGTGAAACAACTACCTCAGGAACATTCAGAGTTGAAAAAGTTGATGGTTGTTGTGCTACATTAAGAGTATTAACGTATGATGAGGCATCATCAACATATACTGCAACTAACTCATTCTTTACAATAAATACAGATTGCTTATGTGCTATAAAATGTCTAGGAGACACTTACGTTGAAGGAGTTTAAAAAAGGCCACTTATGTGGTCTTTTATTTTATGTCATAAATTTCATCTATATAAATCTTTTCTCCTTCAAGCGTTAATAAGTAATTATCCTTAACACCAACTACTTTTTTATTCATACTTTCTCCGTTTTTGTACAAAATAATAATATCAGCTTGATAAACATAATCTGGTCTTGAAAAAATATTGTTTATTTTTTTTAAAAGTGTCATTTTATCTACGTTTTTATCTGGTTGTTCTTTTGGTTTTTCATCTAAAGTTACATCATCTTTGCTATGATAATAAAATTCATTTTGAACTTTACTTTTTAACTTATCAACCTTATTTTTAAAAATCTCTGGAAATTTATCACTCATAATATAATCCTCCTATGTAATTTTATGTTAGTAAAAACAAAACATGATATAAAGGTGGCGATTAAAATATATAAATATAAAAAAACAAAATACTATTTATTAGTCTTTTTAATGGCTTTTTTCATTATAAGCATAATAACTATATATAGCACCTGCTCTTTTTCATCTAGTACTATGGTTTTTTCAAGACAAATAATGTGGTATTTAATTGGCCTTTTTTTAATATATCTATTATCAAAATTTAATTGTAAAAAAATATTAGATATATCATTATTTTTATATATAATTATAAACATATTACTATTTTTATTACTTATATTTGGAAATGAAATAAATGGTTCTAAATGTTGGTTTATGATACCAGGAATTGGTTCTTTTCAACCTAGTGAATTTGCAAAGATAATTTTAATACTAATTAACGTAACAACATTTAAATGGTTTGATAAAAAACATCCAAAAAGAAGCTTTTTAAATGACTTACAACTTTTTATAATAGTTATATTAATTACGCTAATACCTAGTATATTAACATTTCTAGAGCCAGATACAGGAATGGTAATAATTTATTTTTTAATATCACTTATTATGCTATATGTATTTGGAATAAGAAAAAGTATATTTTTTATAACGATAATAATCTTATCAATTTTTATATTTGGATTCTTATATTATTATTTTAACTATGAAAATAGTTTTATAAATACCTTTGGAACATCATTTTTTTACAGAGTAGATAGATTACTTGATTGGTCAAATAATAGCGGTATGCAGCTTACTAACGCGATGGCCGCAATAAAAACAGCTGGATGGTTTGGTTTTGGAATAGGTAAAACTCCAATTTATATTCCTGAGGCACATACTGATTTTATTTTTTCAATATACGCAAGTAACTTTGGTTTAATCGGCACAATAATATTATTAATAATAATAGTATTATTTGACTATACCCTATTTAAATTAGCTAAAGATACTAATGATAATAATTATCGTTTTATAATAACTGGTTTTTTAGCAATGATAATATATCAGCAAATACAAAACATAGCTATGAATATTGGACTGCTACCAATAACTGGAATAACTTTACCTTTTATAAGTTACGGGGGCTCTTCTTTAATTAGTTATATGATAGGCATTTCAATTATTTTAAATTATGATAGAAAAAAAATTACACAAAAATAAAAACCCTTATAAAATAAGGGTTTGTTTTTATTTGGTGACGCGTATGGGATTTGAACCCATGAATGCCGCCGTGAAAGGGCGGTGTGTTAAACCACTTCACCAACGCGCCAGTTTAATATAAAATGGTGGGCCTGAATGGACTTGAACCATCGACCTCACGCTTATCAGGCGTGCGCTCTAACCAGCTGAGCTACAAGCCCATTTCATAATACTGGTAAAACTGACTATTTAATTCTACTATATAAAAGTTAAAAATGCAATATGTTTTTTAATTTTTTTGAAAATTTAAATAATTATTTAAAAAAAATATGTCGTAAATATTTATTAAATTTTTATGTTTAAATATCATAAGTTTTAAAGAAAGAAGATGATTATAATACTAACTGTTGGAATACCAAGAGGTCTTTTATATTATAGATATGAAACATTATGGAAAGAATTTTTTAATAATTTAAACGTTAAATATATAATTAGTGATAATAGTAATTTTAAAATACTTAAAGATGGTAAAAATAAATGTATTGATGAGGCATGTCTTTCATTAAAACTATTTATAGGACATGTTATTTCGCTTAAAGATAAGTGTGATTGTATTTTTATACCAAGGATATATTCATTAGAAAAAACTGAACAAGTTTGTACTAATTTTAATTGTCTTTATGATTTGATACATAACTTATTTCCTGATTTAAAAATAATTAACTACAACATCGATGTTAAAAGAAAAAATACGGAAATAAAGGCTTTTATAAATTTAGGAAAGCAACTAGGTTTTAATAAAAAAGATACTATAAAAGCATATAAAATGGCTAAAGAAAAAGAAAATATTAAACAAACTTATATACAAAATTCTGCGGAACATAAATTATCTTCAAATAAGAAGAAAATATTATTATTAGGACATCCGTATAATTTAAATGATAATCTTATTGGAAAAACAGTTAGTAATTATTTATCTAAAAATAATATTGAAATAATTTATAGTTATGAATTACCTAAAAAATACATAAATGAATACTATAAAAAAATTTCACCAAAGGTACACTGGACGATGAACAAAGAACTTTTATCAGCATTTATGTACTATAAAGATAAAGTAGACGGAGTTATTGTATTAACCGCATTTCCATGTGGGCCTGATTCACTTACTAATGAAATGATTCTAAGAAAAAAAGGAAAAAGCAAAGTATTATTATTAACTTTTGAAGAATTATCAAGTGATGTTGCCGTAATAACAAGATTAGAAAGTTTTATCGACATGATAGAAGGATGTGTTTATGCATGAAAAAAATAATAAGCTTTCCACATATTGGACAATACTATCACCCTATTAAAAAATTTGTTAAGCGTACAACTAACATAAAGACCATTGAGTCCCCTTTTATAACAAAAAAAACAATTGAACTAGGTAGTAAGTATAGCCCTGATTCAGCGTGTGTACCTTTTAAATATAATTTAGGTAATTATATAGAAACATTAGAAAATGGTGCCAACATTTTATTACAAGCTGGTGGTGGATGTAGATATAGATATTACGCAGAAGTGCAAGAAACTATTTTAAAGGACTTAGGATATGACTTTAAATTTATTCAAATAATTGGAAAAGACCACTTACGAATTAATGAGATTTTTAATATTTTTAAAGAGTTGAATCCTAAATTATCTAAAATATATTTTATTCATGAATTATTAAGTACTTTACTTTATATAAAGTACTTAGATGATATAGATGAATTAATAAGACACAGAATTGGTTTTGAAGTATATAAAAACTCATTTATTAAATTAAAAAATGATTTTTTAAATGAACTAGATAACACTGGTGGAATTTTTAAATTAACTTATTTATATATGAAGTATGAACATAAATTAAAGAAAATAAAAATTAAAAAACCTAAAAATACATTAAAAGTTGGAATAATTGGAGAATTATACACTGCTATGGAACCTTTTTGTACTTATGAACTTGAAAAAATGCTTGCTCAGTATAATATAGAAATTAAACGTTTTACAAATCTTACATATTTACTTTGGAAAAAAGCTCTTTTACGGCCTTATATAAAAAGAAAAACTAAAAAATATTGTAAATATACTTTAGGGGCTGATGGACTTGATAACGTATATAGGGTTCTTTGGCTTAAGAAACATAACTATGATGGCATAATACACACAAAACCTACTGGTTGTACACCGGAAATAGGTGCTATACCTATAATCATGAGAGCTGCTTCTGATAATAAAATGCCTATTATATTTTTATCTTTTGATGAACAAACAAGTAGCGAGGGAATGAAAACTAGAATTGAGGCGTTTTACGATCTTTTAAACACTAGAAAGGAAAAAATAAAATGAATGGATATTTAGGAGTTGATATTGGTTCTATATCTACTAAGGCAGTCGTAATTGATGATAATAAAAAAATAATTGCCAGTTCTTACATTTGGACAGAAGGAAATCCAATAAAAGCTGTTAAAAAAGTTTTAAATAATATAAAAGAACAACTTGAGGATAAAAACATTTGTATAATTGGTGTTGGAACTACTGGATCAGCTAGAAAGTTAATAGGAACAATGATTGGTGCAAATAGCATTAAAAATGAAATAACAGCACATGCAATAGGAACATTATCATTACACAAAAACGTTAGAACAATAATAGAAATAGGAGGACAAGATTCAAAAATAATATTATTAGAAGATGGAATTGTAACTGATTATGCAATGAATACGCTATGCGCAGCAGGAACAGGTAGTTTCTTATCTAGTCAGTCAAAAAGATTAGGAGTTAACGTAGAAGACTTCGGAACTATTGCATTAGAAAGTAAGCACCCTACTAATGTAGCGGCAAGATGTACGGTATTTGCTGAAAGTGATTTAGTCCATAAAATACAAATGGGTTATAAAAAAGAAGACATAATAGCAGGATTATGTTATAGCGTCGCATCTAATTATTTAAATAACGTTGCAAAAGGAAAAAAAATTAAAAGTCCTATAATATTTCAGGGCGGTGTAAGTAAAAATATTGGTGTTAAAAAAGCATTTGAGCAAATATTAAAAGAAAAGATAATAACAGATGAAAACGGACATTTAATGGGAGCTTTAGGAAGTGCAATACTTTCAATGAACAACAAACTTAAAGAACCATTCAGTTTTAAAATATCGGATAGTAATTTTGAAACAAATGCACAAGAATGTAATAAATGTCCCAATCACTGCGAGATAATTATTGTAAAAAAAGATGGTAAAAAACTTGATGCTTGGGGCAATAGATGTGACAATGGAAAAATAGCAACATAAATTTTATTATTAACTACTTACTCTTTTATAGAAAGTATTCTTAACTTATTTATAGTAATATAAAAACGACTTTTTGGTAAGTCGTTTTTTTTATACATACTCGAATCATAAAAGTTCGAGTTTCCTATCTATCTGGTGGAGCTTAGGGGATTCGAACCCCTGACCTCCTCGGTGCAAGCGAGGCGCTCTAGCCAGCTGAGCTAAAGCCCCAAAAATACGCATTAATTAAATGCATATTAATAATAACAAAAACAATTATAAAAATCAATACCTAAATTTAATTTTTTTATTATTATATTATTTATAATTGAGATAATTGATTTTGCATTTCAATTATTTTTTCATTAATTTTATCTTCATTTGCTATTTCTAAATAATTCCAACCTTTTTCAAATAATAAGTTATATATTTCTCTTTGAAGATCACTTATATCATTAAACATATCATGATAATCTTCATAAAGATTACTATTACTTGCATCTTCTAATGCTGTTAAATAAGTTGTTAATAATTCTTTTTCTATTTTTAATATTGTTATAAGATAATCCTTTTCATTCATTTGTTTTGAGTTTTTTATCTTTGTTATGGGGTTACATATTTTATCACTCATTATTATTCTCCTTATTCTAAAATATTTATTATTGCTTTACAATGTTCTTTATGAATTTCAGAGGTTTTAATTAATAATTCTTTAACTTTTAAATCATTAACCTTTTTTATAAATGAATTAGCTAATTTGCAAGCATTAAAATTAGAATCATATATATTACCTAGATGATTTAAATCTATATTTGATATTATATTAGGAATAGATTGATAATTTTTCATTTTTCCTCCTTTATTTTTATTATGTTAATATATTTAATTTTATAAACAATAAAAGGGTAAATTTACCCTTTTATTGCAAACAATTAACCGCACTTTCAATTAAGATTTCAAGTTCTGTATCACTAATGTTTAATTTTTTTTCTTCCATCCATTCTAATGATTTTTCTAATGCTTTATTCTTTTTTTCATCACAAGATAATCCTTTACATGTTTGTTCTACATACTCAACTGTTTTTTCAACAATTTCCTTCTTTGTCCTATCCTGAATGAATTCTTGATAAATATTTTTTATTTGTAAACCAACATAACCTAAAATGGCAGTAAGTATTGTTCCAAAAATATGGATAAGATTATCAGAAATTGCATTCAAAATATCACTCAAACCAAATTCCCCCAAATTTAAATAAAGATGCATCTTCAATAATATATTATTCTAATAAAAAAAAGCAGACATTACGTATGCCCTTTTATATAAATGATTTTTAAAATGGTCGGAAAGACAGGATTTGAACCTGCAACCTCTACGTCCCGAACGTAGTGCTCTACCAAATTAAGCTACTTTCCGATTATGGTGCTCACGAAAAGATTTGAACTTTTGACCTTTACCTTCGGAGAGTAATGCTCTATCCAACTGAGCTACGTGAGCAAAAAAGCTTTATTTAAGCTTAATATCTATTCCTATTGGGCAGTGATCACTACCAAAAACATCACTATATATGATAGGATTAAACACCTTATTTATAATTGATTTTGATACTATAAAGTAATCAATCCGCCATCCAATGTTTTTTAATCTAGAGTTTCCTATATAACTCCACCAAGAATAAGCATCTTTCTTATTTGGATTAAAATATCTATACGTATCAATAAAACCACTTTCTAAAAGTTTAGTAAACTTATCTCTTTCTTCGTAAGTAAAACCAGCATTACCTATGTTAGCCTTAGCATTTTTTATATCATTTTCGGTATGAGCAACGTTAAAATCACCACACACTACTACAGGTTTTTTCTTTTCTAAGTTTTTTATGTATTTTCTAAAATCATCTTCCCATTTCATTCTATAATTTAGTCTTGATAAATCTCTTTTTACATTTGGTACGTATTGATTAACTAAATAATAATCTTCAAACTCCAAAGTTATTACCCTACCTTCTTTATCATGCATGTCAATTCCAATACCATAAGAAACACTTATTGGCTTATATAACGTGTAAATTAAAGTACCAGAGTAACCCTTTTTTAATGCTGGATTTATATAACAATAATAATCTTTTGGTTTAAAATCTATTTGATCTTCTTGTGCTTTTACTTCTTGAAGACAGTAAACATCAGCATCACAGGTATAAAAAAAGTCTTCAAAACCCTTTTTTAAACATGCTCTAAAACCTGCTACATTCCAAGATACTAACTTCATTTTGCCCTCCTTCTTTTGCTTTCATAACAAAGACTTTCTTTATAAAAAACCATTTTACCAGTAAAACCCCTAGATTCATACTCTTCTTCATCAAATAGAAAATCACAAGCTTGTGCTGCTAATATACTATTTTTATTACTAGGATCAATATCTAGTTTAACAACTCTTATGTTATGATTAACAAATAAATAATCGCATACCTCATTAATTATTTTCTTTGCCTTACCCATACCACGAAATTCTTTAAGAACAGATAATTCTAAAAACACCTCATCATTAAACATATTAGAAATAAATACGTATCCTATTGGTATGTTATTTTCTAAAACAACATAAGCACTTTGAAAACTAAAATCCTTGCAATTACTAAAATTACTTAACCTATCACTAACGTTATGAATAAAATTAGACTTTGATTCATTTTCAAAAGATCTTTTTAAAGAACTATGTTTATTTTCATCATATCTACATAAATTTAAAGTTTCTAATTTTATCACTAAAATCACCCATATTCATTATATCATATAAAATAAAAAACTATTCAAAGATGAATAGTTATTTTCAAATGGTCGGAAAGACAGGATTTGAACCTGCAACCTCACGGTCCCAAACCGCGTGCACTACCAAATTGTGCTACTTTCCGAAATGCAGTATGATTATATCATAATGATTTTAAAAAATCAATACCACGTACTTTTATAAAGTGGCGCACTCGAAGGGATTCGAACCCCTGACCCCTTGGTTCGTAGCCAAGTGCTCTATCCAGCTGAGCTACGAGTGCATTTTTTTATACAAGGAGTAATCAATTCCTGTAACGCCACTAATTATATCATTTATTATTTTTTTTTTCAATAGTATTTTATGATTTTATTTATGCTATTGATACTATAATTATTTTAATATTTTTTTAACAAAAACTTTTGCGGACTCTTCTAATTTTTCTAAAGTATCATTTTCAATAATATAATCATAATCATAATTTTCTACATTTTTATCTGATAAGTTAGATTTTATTAATTCATAATTATTCCTTTTTATTAATAATGTTTCAGCATTAAATTCTAAAACAATTCTTTTAATTTCTTTTGGTTCTCTTATATGAATAAACATAATATCTGAATTATTATTATAAAATTCAGAAATAGCCTTTAAAATGCTATTATATGGCAGATCATTATAATTAGTTGCAAGAGCTTTTAAATCAGATAAAAATTTTCTATCTTTTTCTGTTTTTCCACCATCCCAACCCATTAATTTAGCAATCTGTTTTATTTTATCAATGGAAGAAAAGTTAAAAACGGTACAATATTTTGAACAATAAGTAACAAAAGTATCCTTACCACTACCACCAGTTCCATTAATTACAATTATTTTTTTACTCATATATACCTCCAATTATCTTATGCAATAATTATATCATATAATGTAAAAATATGATATAATTAGCGTTAAGGAGGTATTAAATGTTAAAGGAATTTAAAGAGTTTATATCAAAAGGAAACGTAGTTGATTTAGCTGTTGGTGTTATTGTTGGTAGTGCATTTGGAAAAATAGTATCTTCACTTGTTAATGATATACTAATGCCTGTTATTGGAGTTATTATTGGTGGGGTTGATTTTAGCGATTTATCAATTAAAGTTGGTGGTGCAAAAATAGCATACGGAATGTTTATTCAAAACATTATTGACTTTTTAATAATAGCTTTTTGTGTGTTCTTATTTGTTAAAACAGTTAATAAATTATCAAACATGACACATAAAAAAGAAGAAGAAAAAGAACAAATAGTAACAGAAACAGAATTAGATGTTTTAAAAGAGATAAGAGAAGAATTAAAAAAGAAAACAAAAACTACTAAAAAAACAGTTTCAAAAAAGAAAAAAGATTAAGCAAAAAAATATGAACATTTTAAAAGGTGTACGTTTTGTACACCTTTTTATTTATATATGTAAATGATTAGCAACCTTTATCATGTTCAGCATCACAAGCATCATCATTTACTTTTGTTACTATTTCATCAAAAATTATTTTTAAAGTATTTTGTTGTTCTTTAGTTAATTTATCGTATGGTGTTTGACCTTCTGGTAAATCTACCGTATCAGCATGATATCCTACAATTTTTCCATCTTTAACACCTATTACTAAAGGTACATATATTCTTTTTTCTCCTGTTTTAACATTATCTACCTCATATTCATCTAAAATAGAATCTAAGGATTTAAGCATTTGATAATACTGTTTTGTACCCTTTTTTGTTTGGGTTAAAGTACCATCCACTAATTCATATAAGTCCCTTTGATCAGTCATGTTTAAATATAATATTTTATCAATATTAACGTATTGTAAAACATTAATTGCATTACGACACCAAGGACAATTAGGAAATCCTAAATATATTAATCCCGTACCATTATTTAAAGTATCAACTACTTCTTTTGCAGATGCATACACAAAAGGATTATCACTATTTAACTTAACTTCTGGATAAGTATTTCCAGAAGAAGTTTTTTTATTATTTAATGCTTCATATTCTTTTTTAAATTTAATAGCGTCAGTATCTTTAACTTGTTTTTTATCTTTTAATCCAAAATATAATATAATACCTAAAACTAATATAGTTAATAAAAGTATAATAATTAATTTTATTTTATTTTTTTTCATCTTACCACTTCTTTCCTTTTTTATTATACCATAAATATTAAATATTTAAAATAAAGACTATTTAAATATGTAAAATCCAAATATAAAACCACATATTGCTCCTATTATATGACCTATGTGTGATACGTTATCATCTTTTTTAAAAATACCAGAAATAATTTCATTTATAACATAAAAAATACAAATTAGAATTAAAGTAATTGGTATTTTATCTGCTGTAATATTAACAAATGACGAAAGAATAATTAACATAAAAACTATGCCACTTGCTCCTAATATTGATTTGTTCTTACTAAATAAAGAGTTTAATATACCAGTTACTAACGCTGTTATTAGTATCATGATAATTAAATTTATACTTCCATACTTTTCCTCTATCATTGGTCCAATTAATAATATATATAAAAAATTATTCATAAAATGAGACCAATTTGCATGACCAAATATATGGGTTACTAATCTTACGTACGTAACAGGGTTAGATAAATTACTTCTGTATGAAGAAAATAATAATTTATTACTTTTTCCTTTTGTAAAGTAATTAATAATAAGTACAAATAATGATATAAAAAAGAAAGATAATATAACAACTGAGTTATAACTAAAATAATTTACTAACTTCACTTATCTCACCTTCTTCTTATTAACGTATTTAATTTACAAATACCATAGTTTTTTACCATTTTTTCTTACCTCTTTAATTATTCCGCCACCTAAACATATTTCATTACAATAAAACACGCAAGCTTGACCTGGGGTTACTGATTTTACTCCTTGTGGAAACTTAACCAAAATTTCATTATTTTCTAACCACTCTAATTTTACATCAACATCCTTTTGTCTATATCTAAATTTAGCGGTGCATTTGGTAAGTTTCTTATAATAAGTCCAGTTAATTTGATCCACTAAGCAAGAGTCCGTAATTAAGTATTTATTATCATCTCCAGTTGCAATATATAATACATTTTTATTTAAATCTTTTCCTACAACAAACATTCTATCTTTAGTACCACCAATGTTAAGCCCTCTTCTTTGACCTATTGTATAATGCATAAGACCAATGTGCTTTCCTACTTTTTTATTTGTTTTAATGTCAATTACATCACCAGGCATATTTGGTAAGTAATTTTTTAAAAAATTAGAGAAATTTCTTTCACCAATAAAACAAATTCCAGTTGAGTCTTTTTTATCATAGGTTACCAATCCATATTCTTGAGCAATTTTTCTAACGTCTTTTTTTAACATATCCCCAATTGGAAATAATACGTTTTTTAATTGTTTTTTAGATACTTGCGACAAAAAATATGATTGATCTTTGTTATCATCTTTCGCCCTTAATAATTGTCCGTTTTTTATTCTGCAATAATGACCTGTCGCGATAAAATCGGCTCCTAGTTTTTCAGCTTCTTTTATAAACTGATCGAATTTAATATATTTATTGCACATTATATCTGGATTAGGAGTTCTACCTTTTTTAAGTTCATCTAAAAAATAGGTAAATACATAATCCCAGTATTCTTTTATAAAATCTTTTCGATAAAGTGGTATTCCTAGTTTATCACATACTTTTTTAGCGTCATTATAATCGACTTCTTGTGGGCATATTCCTTCTTTGGTTGTTGGAGCACCATTTACCTCACCATCCGCAAACGAATCCCAATTACGCATGAAAAGACCTACTACTTCATATCCTTGTTTTTGTAATATTATTGCAGCAACTGAGGAATCAACACCCCCACTCATTCCAATTACAACCTTTTTTTTCATAAATAACACTTCCATTTTTTGTATATAATCATAGAACTCATAATAATTATTTAATAAAACGTATAAATAAATCTATTTATTCTTACTTAATTTTATAATATTGAAGAAATAATTTTTATAACCTCATTTATTACTAACTGTTTATTTTTTAATCTGGTATTTTTAACGGCTAATACCTCTTTATTATAGTATTTATTATTTTCTTTATCATAAACACTAATAAAAATTATGTTATTTTTTCCATACGGATTTGCATCGTCCTTTTTATTTAACTTTCCAGTAACACCAATTCCATAAGTAGAATTAGTAAAATAAGAAATCATTTTACTCATTTCATCAGCGGTATTTTTACTATAAACCGTATATTTATCTATAATTTCCTTACTAACTCCCATTTTTATCTTAAACTCATTTGAGTATGTAACCGCACTAAACTTAAGTACTTTAGATGCTCCTTCGACATTTGTTATGGCATTAGAAATAGCACCACCAGTACATGATTCCATAGTCGAAATGGTTTTATTACTTTTTATTAATTTTTCTACTAATTTTTTAACATTCATCTTTATCATTCTTTCAATCTAATTATAAGTTTTACTTTTTCTATTTGAATATATTATTGTTAAAAGAAAAACAACAATCATCATTATAATTGGCAAAATACATTTAAAATAATTAATTTCCGTATAATTAACTGAATACGTTGCTATTAAAAAGTTAACTACACCAATAAAAGTTTTTTGCCATTTAGTTAATTTAACTTTAAAATGACTTAAAATATTATCTAAGTACGTAAAAAATAAAAAACTTAATAATATTAGCATCACACCTAAAATAATAAAATAAGGTCCTTTAAAAGTAAATGATTCAATTCCCATACAAAACAAAAATAAAAACATTGTATTTTGAAGAATTTTTTTTATGAAAATTAATACTTTTTTCATTATAAACCTCTATTTATTTTAATATTACTCCTTTTATATTACTATCTAATGCATTAACAAAGTTTTCTGCATTTATATAAGAACCAGTCTCACCATAATGAATAGGCACTGCATATTTTGGTTTAATTTCATTTACTGCTTCTGATGCTTGTTTATCACTCATCGTATATGTTCCACCTACTGGAATAAATATTACATCACACTTAACGTTTTTTAACTCATCAGTTAAATCACTATCACCAACCACATAATACTTAACATTATCTATTAAAACATTATATCCAACCCAATTATATGATTTTTTATGATATGATTTATCAACGTTATAAGATGGTATTGTATCAAACTTTATATCATCTATTACATACGTTTTACTTGGATAAACAACGGTAATGTTATCTTTTTTAATTCCTAATGATAATACTTTATTTTCTAAATCATTAGTTATAATAAATTTAGTATCATCATTCATTACTTTTTTGATATCATTTTGTGAATAATGATCATAATGTGAATGCGTAATAAATATATAATCAGCATCATTTACTTGATCGTTTATTTTAAATGGATCAAAGTATATTACTTTTCCATTTTTTTGCATCCTTATTGAAGCATGATAATTAAGTGTTATCCCGTCCATTATTATCTCCTTAAATTTAGTTGTTACAACTTTTTTCTCATTTGTTTTATTATTTGATTTTTTTTCTTCTTTATTAAAATTCTTATTAATAAACAAAAAGCCTACCAAGAAGATTATTACTATAATTGGTACTAAAAATATCTTTTTCATAATTAGTTACCTTTTTCTTGATATCTTTTTTTACAAGTTTCAATTAATTTTAATGCTTCTTGTTTATTATGATATCCACCTACTTTAACCTCTATTTTTTGAAGTGTTTTATAATTTTCAAAAAAGTTCTTTATCTCATCTAATATAAATGGTGATAAATCTTCTAATTGATTTATTTCGTTATATCTTGGATCAACATCTACTACTGATATTAATTTATAATCTTCAAATCCATTATCTATTGCCTCTAAATATCCAATTACTCTAGCAGGAACAACACAACCTGGATATGTTGGTTCTGTTCCTATTACCAATATATCAAGAGGATCACCATCTAAAGCTAGAGTGTTTTCTAAAAAGCCATACTCTGCTGGATAACCCATTGCAGAATATAAAACCCTATCTAACTTTATCTTTCCAGTGTCATGATCTACCTCGTATTTATTTCTAGATCTAAAAGGTATTTCTACTATTGCGTTTACAACATCATCTTTCATAATATTATCTCCTTTACCATAATAATTATAGCACAAAAAAGATTAGAAGAAAATCTTCTAATCAATATATACCTCATCACCATCTTTAAATTCTACGTTTTTGTTATATGCGTTTTCTTCATCATCATCATAGTTATATTCTTTATCTTGGCTTTCTTTTATTTTTTGCATTGACTCGCTACTTAACTTTATCGTTAAATTAATATCATTTAATTTACCATAATCATGAAACTTTCTTTTTCTTAAATCACTTATTATAAGATTATAACCATCTTTAAATGAATATTTACTGTTTTCTTTTTTCTTATATTCTAAATCATCATTAAATTCATAATCTTTATTAAAATCATAATACGTGACGGTTGCAAGAATATTATCTTGCATACTATCATCTATTTTATAATAACAAGATGTATGATAAATACTATTACAAGTAAGTTTGGTATCTTCCGTGTATTTTTCTTCCTTTTTCTTAACTATTTTCTTATACTCATTTGGTGCTCCATCAACATACGTTGTATTAATTATTTCATAAAATGACAAACCAATTCCAATAACAAATAATATTACCGTTGTAATTATGCTTCCTAATAATAATTTCGAGTTTAACTTTATATTAAATATAAATCTAAACAATATATCTAAAAAAATATAATTTAAACTTACGTAAGTTAACCCACACATAAATATCCCAACGTAAGGAACACCTTGTAAAAGCAAAATAAAACCAATTATTAGAAATGAAAATGATAATAATAAACTAAATACGGCTGGTATTATTATAAATATTAAGCTAACCTTTATTATGGTTATTACTATTTTTCCAAAAGATCCTTGTTTTTCACTTTCGTTTTTACCATTTTTTTCTTTTACGATTATTTTTTTATTTTCTTTAACAGAAGTAGAACTTACTAAATCCTCGTTAAAATATCTTTTTTTAACGAAATTTACTATTCCAACGATTGATAAAATTAAATAAATTATTTCTATCATGTATTTCCATATAATAGCAAGTAAAGAGCCAAATGGAGATATTAGTTTTTCTAAAAATAAGCAACCGATTTTTTGAATTATTGTAACTGGTAATTTTAAAATAGCAATAAAGAAAATTAATAAAATAAATTCGACAATAAATCTAATAACATCTTTTTTTGATTTTTTTGAAATTTGTTTAACGAAGTCTTTAACAAAGCATACCATACCTTCTATAAAATCTTCAAATGCATTTTTTTCTTTTATTTCTTTTTCATAATCTTTATTTATCTTATAAGCAGATAAAATTTCCTTTACCAATTCATCGAAATCTCCAAAATCTTTTATTGCTTCTTCTTCGGTTTTACCAGATGAAATTTTTTCATTAATATGTCCTTCATATTCTTCAATTATATCCTCGATTTCATCTTCATTTAGTATTTTAAGTTTTTTTCTTAACTTGTCTAAAAAAGTTTTTTTATTCATTATGCTCACACTCCTTTATAAATTTACTAACGTTTTCATTAAATTTAATCCACTCACCTAATAATTTATCTTTTCTTTCTTTTCCTAATACCGTTAAATGATAATACTTTCTAGGAGGTCCTTCGGTTGATTCTTTTAAATAAGTTTCAAAATAATTTTCGTTGGTAAGTCTTTTTAAAATAGGATATATAGTTCCCTCATTAACATCAACTATTTTAGATACTTCTTCAACTAATTCATACCCATACTTATCTTCATTTTCAACCATAAGCATTACCAGTAATTCTAAAACCCCTTTTTTAAATTGAGTATTAATAATAATCACCTCTTGCTCTAATAATAACACCTAGTACTATGCATTGTCAAGTACTAAATTATGCAAAATAAAAACAGTAAATATTAATTTACTATTTTTTTATTTTTTTTAAAGTAATAATATCAAGTATTTGCTTTTTTAATTCATCAGCATCTTTATAAATAGCAGGACAAGATGCACTAACGGTATTACCTCCACCGTTATTTAAAATATACATAATATTATTTATTCCAATTTTATCTACTACCTTACCTCTTGCACTAACATCATAACTTCCATCTTTTGTTTTTGCTGCAACTATTGCGGCATCACACCTATAATTTAATGCGTAATCAGCCGCTTTAGCTATTTCTTCCTTAGTAAAAACTCCATCATCACAAACTGATATAAACACCGTTATATTAACAGGAAAAGCTTTATCAACTAATAAATGAACTTTTCTATCACTTTCAAAGTCAAGAGCAAAATAATCATCTACCCTTAACTGATCCGCACCCTTATTGATAAGACCTGCTACTGCTTCTAAAGTACTAACAAATTTATTTTTATTAAGTTTATTAGTATCAAGATATATGCCTGCTAACAAAAACGTATAATAAAAAGTATCACTTGAAGTAATGTTATACTGCTTAAGTAAATAATACATTATTTCACTACAACTTGAAACATTTGTCAAAATTAGTTTATTTTTTGTTTTTATCGTATTATCATCCTCAGTATGATGGTCAACTACTATGATATCTTTAAATTGCTTATACTTACCATCTAATGCAGTTTTAAATGTTTTATTAACATCAACAGTTATTAAAAGATCATTTTGTGTTTTACTATTTTCGTAATCATCAACTGATATAATAATAAATTTTTCTTTAATCTTATCTATCATTTCTTTTACTTCATCTGATAAATCATCTTCAGAATCATTTATTATTATGTATGGAGCTTTTTTATGTCTTTTGCATATTAAAGCCATTGCTCCTAAAGATGCTATTGCATCAAAATCTAATTTTTCATGCGCAATTAAAAACACTTGATTAGATTTTTTAATATTTTCAGTTAAATTAGTTTTAAACTCATTTATTGTTTGTTTTAATACATCTTCTTGTTTTTCATTTGATTTCATAATATTCCTCGTAGCAATTATAATACTACATTTCTAAAAAAAGTCAAACAATCAAACTAATTTTATTAAACATTTTTAATCAAACTTAAAGCAACTTTTTCTTTATCTTCAAATATTTGTTCAACATAACAATCAACTATATCACCTACGCTTAATACATCAGACGGATGTTTTATGTAATCTTTTGATATTTTAGATATATGTACTAATCCATCATTATGAAGACCAACATCAATAAAAGCTCCAAAGTCTACTACGTTTCTAACGGTACCTTGTAATTTCATACCAACTTTTAAATCTTTAATATTTAAAACATCACTTTTTAATATTGGCTGTGGATATTCATCTCTTGGATCTCGATTTGGTTTTTTTAAACAATTTATTACATCTTCTAACGTATAAATATCAGTATCCAATTTAGTTAAATAATCTTTCGCAGATATTTTATTTAAACATTTAATTAAACCATCAGTTCCAACATCACTTAAATCAAAATTAAGCTCCTTAAGTAATTTTAAGGCAATTTGATAACTTTCTGGGTGAATACTTGTTTGATCAAGTACATTATTACCTTCTGTTATTCTTAAAAAACCAATTGATTGTTCATATACTTTATCACTTAAAATTTTATTTTTCTTTATTTCTTCTCTAGAATTTATCCTACCATGTTTTTGTCTATAATCTATTATTTTTTCTATGTTATTTTTCTTTATTCCAGATACATACTTTAGTAGTGATGCAGATGCCGTATTTACGTTAACTCCAACACTATTAACTGCTTTTGATACGATAAAATCTAAACTTTCGGATAATTTTTTTTGAGAAACATCATGTTGGTATAAACCAACGCCAATTCCTTCTGGTGGAACCTTAACAAGTTCAGAAAGAGGATCTTGTAATCTTCTTCCTATTGATACCGCACTTCTTTTTTCAACTGCTAAATCTGGAAATTCTTCAATTGCTACCTTACTTGCACTATAAATTGATGCACCAGCCTCAGATACTATAACATATTTACAATCTAAATTGTTTTCCTTAATTAGATCAGCACAAAAACGTTCTGACTGTCTTGATGCAGTACCATTACCTATTGCAATTACATCAACGTTATATTTTTTTATTAAAGAGATAACCTCTAATTTATACTTATTAATAACTTGCTCTGATATATCTTTTAAAAATGGTTTTATAACGGTAGAATCTAAGTATTTACCAGTTTTATCAATAACCGCTAATTTACATCCATTAACATATCCAGGATCAAATGCTAAAACAGTTTTTTCTTTCATTGGAGGAGTAAGTAGTAAACTTTCTAAGTTTTTACTAAAATTTTCGATTGCAACATCTTGAGCCTTATCAGTTAAATCACTTCTTATTTCTCTTTGAATAGATGGAAAAATAAGCCTTTTATAACTATCTTCTATTGCATCCTTTATTAATTGTGCACAAAAACTTTTATCATTTTTAATGTTTTTACTTTCTAAATATTCTTTTATTTTGGAATCATCAGCATCTATTTTAACAGATATTACTCCTTGATTTTCTGCTCTGTTTATAGCAAGTATTCGATGTGGCTTAATTTTAACTAATGGTTCACTGTAATCATAATACATCTCATATGTTTTTTTATCATCTAAGCCGTCTTTTTTTATATTAGTTTTTAAAATACCATACTTATATATGTTACTTCTAATATACTTTCTAAAAAACGCATTATCACTAATCCACTCTGCAATAATGTATTTAGCACCTTGTATTGCGGTATCAGCATCTTTAACAAAATCATTTAAAAACCCATTTGAAATAGTTTTAAAATTTCCATTTAAAGGACACGACATAATTATTTTAGCAAGTGGTTCAAGACCATTTTTAATAGCTTCTGTTGCCTTGGTTTTTTTCTTTTCCTTATATGGCCTATATAAATCTTCTACTTCTACTAATTTATTAGCAGACATTATTTGATTTTTTAAATCATCAGTTAAAAGTCCTTTTTCATCAATTAATCTTATGACATCTTCTTTTCTTTTAAGTAAGTTTACTTGATAATCATATGCATCTTTTATTACTTTTATTTGTTCTTCATTTAAGTTATTTGTTTTTTCTTTTCTATACCTTGCAATAAAAGGTATAGTATTACCCTCATTTAACATTTCAAGAGTTACTTCAACTTGTTTTTTTGTTATTTTTAACTCATTACTTATATCATTAATAATTTGTTCATTCATCTTTCTAACCTCCCAATGATGTACCTTATAATTATACCAAAATAATAAAAAAAGAGGTAATTAAAACCTCTTTTAGTACTAAAATTTCTTTCTTTTGATAAATATTCTAATAACGTAGTATAAAAATATTGCCATTATTACAACATATGCAAATATTAAAACGGTTTGGAATATTCCGCTAGTATAATTTCTAATAACTCCTGGTACTGAAGATGGTATATAAGAATTAATAAGTGAAACTATATTCTTACTTGGTATATAACCTTTTATTATGTTAAGGATTCTAAATATAATATCTATCATACCAAAACCAAATATATATGTTTGAAACCTTTTTGAATAAATTAAAACAAATACAATAAATGCTATTAAAACGATTAAATCTATGTACATTATAAATACCTCCATATACTATAAAAATAATAACACAATATTTAAAATGTTACAAATACATAAACTTACTTTGTGTAAACATAAAATAATATTATTTTTTATAATAATATTTATTTAAAAAAAACTGAATAACTCAGTTTTAAAAAATATATATTATATTTCAATTAATTCATAGTCAGTAGAACCTAAACCTAATTTTTCGGCATAAGGTAAAATCTCTCTTCCAAGCTGCCTATCAATTCTTTCTTGTAATTTTTTAGCACCTTTTTCCTTACTATTCCATACAAGATCTATAAAAGCTTGATCAACTGCAACAGGATCTAAGGAAGCAACTATTCCTAAATCATTCATAACTGGTTCAGACTGATTTGCATCACAATCACAATCAACTGATAAGTAATTCATAACAGCTATATAAACAATTTGTTTATTATTTTCTTGTAGATAATCTGCAACTGCTTTTGAAGCTTCTGCCATAGACTCAATAAAGTCAATTTGCTTATACGGTCTTGTCCATGCTGTTGTTGGATTTTCATCTTGTCCGCAGCTATGAATATAAGCTTTGCCATTACGAGATGCAATTCCAATTGACTGGTTTTTTAAGCAAGCTCCAAATCCTCCCATCATATGACCTTTAGCATGTGCTAAATTAATAATAGAATCATACTTTTCAAAGTTTTTACCAACTATATCATACTTCAAATGTTTACCATTTTTAACAGGAATTTTAAATTCACCATCAGCATCCATAATATCTACATCTGCAAATGATGTAAACCCATGCTTTTTTGCGACCTTCATATGATCTTCTTTAGTATTTCTAGCACCATCGTAGGCTGTATTACATTCTATAATTGTTCCGTTTAATTTTTTTACTAAAGGTCCAATCAAATCAGCCTTTAAATATCCTTTTGAGCCATCTTCACCAGTTGATACTTTTACTCCAACTTTCCCTTTTAATTCAACACCTAACATCTCATATATTCTTATTAAATTTTCTGGTGTTATATTCTTTGTAAAATAAACCTTTGATTTTCTCATTTAAACATTCACCTCTATTATATTATAACATAAATAACAAAGCCTAATGCATTTAAAAATATAAACAAAATAAAATTTTTTAAGTATTTTAAAACCTGAACTTTATTGTTCAGGTTTATTATCAATATGGTGCTCTAAAGGAAGAAGTACGACAACTTTTTAAAGCACTTATTCTTTAATTTGTTCCTCATAAATAATATCATCTGCTGAATCAAAAGCAGGACAATC
>CANQZW010000002.1 GCA_947628435.1 uncultured Bacilli bacterium
TATAAATCATAGATTTAATTAATGAATAATAGATGGTATAATTAAATTAGTAAACGGATGCAAACAATGTTTGCAAATTGTTTGCAGATGAGAAAATATTTATAGTAACAATAATAACACAAATACTATAAATAACAATGTTCCTAGTCTGGAAACTATTAGAAATAACAATAATATAATAAATGTCATAAATACTATAAATAATGGAGTATGTTCAACATGTGGCAGTGGTCTTAAGTATAAGAACTGTTGTGGCAAATAAACTCGCAAATCCTTATAAAATAAGGGAAAAACGAGTTTTTTCTTGTTCCAATTTTTAGATATTTTTTAATAGAAAATAGCGATTAGATAAGTTTTAGATAAGTTTTTTTGGCAAAACAAACTTCAAAAAAGTTAATATGGTATAATTAAAATAGGAGTTGAAAATATGACATATAGAATTCAAAAAGTTCAAGATTTAATAGATGAAACAGATATAGCTTGGAATATGTTTCTAAATTATTTGCAATCATCAAACTATTTTAAAATTTTTAATATAATGGATGAAAAAGAAAGAAGATATTATAATAACAAAATATGTTCAGATTTAGCTGTAATATGTGAGAAATATAGTAAGGCATTATATTTAAAAACTGCAACTATACCTGAAAGTATTATTAGTAGACTAAATCTAACAGATGAAGATGTAGTTAATATAATTATAGGTTCTGATGATGAAAGAACGAGAACTATATATGGTCAATTGACTAGAGAAGAAAAGAGACAAATTCAAGACTTAAAATTTCATGGTATTAGTCATAATTTTACTAGATTATTTAATGATGATAATAAAATCCTTAAAAACATTCAATTTTATTTTAATAAGTCAATAAATGATTTAAAAAATGTTTCTGACAGTGATTTAGAAGACATACTTTATTCTGATAAAGTTTATGATGCTTTCGTTAAAGGAAGATATTCAAGTTTAAATGATTATAATGCAGATTTTGATGCTTTAATATCATTGTGTGAAACATTACAAACACAAATAATACAAGGAGAATCATTCTTTGACATGGATTGCGTTGAGATTTTATCAGAGTGTAATTTCAACTTAATAAATGATTTTTATAATTATAAAAAGGAAATAGTGAATCATACAAGTATCTATGGCGGATATCAACCAAAATTTAGAACGATAAAACATATTTATCCTATTTTAGGTTCTAAAATAACTGTAGAAAATAAAGAAAGTAAAAAAGAGTATTATTATGGGAAACATAAATCAGTTAGCTTATATAAGTTTGTTAGTATAAACTATGTAAATAATCAACAAGTTAAAAAAAGTAGCGAAGAATTATTAAGTGATATTGAAAGCGCACCTACAAGAATAGGTTTATATTCAGCAGTAGAGGGAGCTAACAATATTATGGAATTAAATGATGCCTATGCTTTGTCAGGATTAACAATTGAAGATGGCGGGTTTATTCTTTTTGAAGGAAATAATGATTTGCATTATATTTCTAATATTGATGGGCAATTGATTTTTACAAATTATGAATTAATCAAAAATAATAATAAATCAATTAAGTGATCATATTATTAGTTCAGATATTATCATTGTTTAATGACCATTTAATGATTTATTTTAGATAAGTTATTAGATAAGTTTAAACTGCATTGTTAGAAAATTAGACATCACTTTCTTATAATTTATGAGTAAGTCATTAAAACTTATGAGTAAAAAAGCCAAATTTTTAAGTAAAAAATTACTTAGTTATTTTAATAGGTTACCCTGTGGCTCAGGTAAGAAATACAAAAATTGTTGTGGTAAGTAGTAGGTTTTATAAGGGTTTGCGAGGATTTGATAATCTAAAAAAAGTATAAATTAACCATAAAAACTGAAAATTTTCCTCATTTTTTCCTCGCTTTTTTGAAAATGAAGAAAATAAAACACTAGAAGGTGACATAAATGATAGATTTTTATTGGAAGCATAAATAATGAAAAAACTTATGAAAGACTTAATAAAATTTTGCAAGCAAAAGTAATAGCATCAAGAGATTATCTTGAAAAATGGCATAAGTTTTAGTTATGATGATACGTCATTTAAACTTGATATACCGCAAGGTAAAGAATGGATGTATTATGATGAAGATATTCATAAAGATAGGGTATCTCTATCAGATCCACAAAATCGGTTTATAAAGAAATCTATTGAGTTAAAAGACCATCAAACATTTACATGTTTTGATTATGATTATATTGCTTTAGCAGTATCAAAAGATGTACCTATAATTCCAAAAGAAGAAACTAAAGGTCTAGCGCTTGGAGAAGTACAAGTAAAAGATAAAATCGATAGTGAGTTTATAGTTGGCTTGATTTTGCCTATTTCTAAAGAACAATTAGTTGATGAAAAACTTAATATGTTTGTGAATACAATTTCTGAACTTTGCATGAAAAATGGATTACCTTTGAATATTTATAATTATGAAGGAGAATTATTAAAAGAAAGAGTTAAACGATTATCAAAATAATATTTATTTTTGATAAGTTATTGTATTTACAGATATAAATAAGATTGAAAATATTAAAGGGGGATTGAAATGAAATCAGGTATAGTTGCAACTGAAATTATTGTAAAAGAAAATAAAATTGGAATAATGCAAATTGGGAGTATTAATTATATTTCTCTAACCGATTTAGCAAAATATGCAAATCCCAAAGATCCATCTGGAGTAATAAGAAACTGGATGTCTAATAAGAATTCTTTTGATTATTATAGTTTATGGGAAGAAATTAATAATGAAAATTTTAATTCCGTGGAATCCCACAGAATTAAAATTGATGAAGTTCCATATAATAGATTTACTATAACTCCAAATAGATGGAAGAAAAATTTTAATGCTATTGGTATTATTCCAAGTAGCGGAAAAATATATTAAAGATACTTTTGTTCATCCTGATATAGCTTTTGAATTGGCCGGTTCGTTATCACTCAAATTTAAATTGTATTTAATAACTGAATTCGAAAGATTAAAAACTAATGAGGCATATCAATATAAAATTGAGTGGAGTGCTACTAGGCTTTTATCAAAAGTTAATTATGTAGTTCATACGGATGCAATTAAGAAATGCATAGTTCCAACTTTAACTGAAAAACAAAAACAGTTTGTTTATGCTGAAGAAGCCGATGTATTAAACGTTGCGTTATTTGGAATGACTGCAAAAGAATGGCGAGAAAGTAATCCAGAACTTGCAGAAGATGGAAATATAAGGGACTATACTGATCTATTACATTTAGTAATACTTAATTTTACAAAATACAAATGCAGAATTAATTGAAGAAAAAGTCCCTCAAAGAGAAAGACTTATTAGATTAAACAATTCAGCAAGAAGACAAATGGAAGCATTAAAAGATAACAAAAGTCTTAAGGATTTAGAATTGTTACAAAAACAAGTTAATGAGAATAAGTTGATAGAACAATAAAAAAAGCAAAAGGTGAATATAGAAAGTATCAAGTAAAAGAAATTAGTCCTGTAGAAAAATCATATTTACAAACATTAAAAAGACATTAGTAAAAAAATTGATAATAAAGAGAGTTAACAAAATAATTTTGTTAATCCTCTTTTTATTTAAAAATAATAATTAACAAGAAAAAAAGAATGATACATGATTAGTATTAAAAAGATAAGTTTTTTTTATATCGATTTAAAATTACTTCATTAAACACACAAAAAAGTATATCAATAAAAGTGGCTTTAGAACTATAAGCGAAAATAATAAATAGAAATTTATCAAAATAGATTGTTGCTAATTCTTGCTATTAAGTGTTTTTATGGATTTAGTAAGAGCATAAATATTGGTGAGATTGCAACGATTTTTTTAATTATGGATTAGTTCTTATTTACACTATAATACAATTCTTGAGGAACAAAATATAGTAAAATGGTGTGGTTTTTCCCAAACTATGGTATAATTAATGAGAATAGGGGTGATTAAAAGTAGTAAGTTAAGAAGCAGATGTTTAACAATGGTTTTGTTGAATTATAGTATAAGATTAAAAATTATAAAACAAATCTTTTACATGAACGGGAAAGCTTTTTGATGTTAAGATTACATGTTTTAAATTTAAATTTTTATACTAACTGGCTGTACTCTACTTAGGTTATTTGGAGAGGAGGGTAAAAATTTTACTTAAAATAACTAATACCAATAAGAATTTTTGTTTCAGAACTTAAAGAGCGTTAATCTACTTATTCTTAATAAAATAAAGAATAATGCGAAATGGCATTATCGATAGAAATGAGAGGTAATAAATATGGGATTTATTAAAGCATTTGGTGGAGCAATAGGTGGAACTTTTGCGGACCAATGGAAAGATTTTTATGCACCAAAACCTGGTGTGCCAGCAACAGCCGGATTATTCCCAGCAGTACCACAAGGTACTAACGCTGGAAGAGGCGAGAACACAAATGGTTCTGAAAATATAATTACAAATGGAAGTAAAATTATTGTGCCAGAAGGAACTGCATTAATCACAATTCAAGATGGTCAAATTACCGGATTGGTTGCGGAACCAGGAGGATTTGAATTTAGATCTGATGATCAAAATTCACAATCTGTGTTTGCTGGTGATGGAATATTTTCATCCACATTAAAAACATCTTGGGAAAGATTTAAATTTGGAGGACAACCGGGAGCTCAACAATTAGCATTCTATGTTAATTTAAAAGAGATTCCTAACAATAAATTTGGTACACAATCTGAAATTTATTGGGATGATGCTTATTTTGGAACTCAAGTAGGAGCAGTTACTAGGGGTACTTATACTTTAAAAATTGTAGACCCATTACTATTTGTTAAAAATTTTGTACCTGCAACTTACTTACAACCTAATTCGCCAGTATTTGATTTTGCTGATATGGATAATGATGCAGGAAATCAATTGTTTAATGAAGTAGTTAGTACTTTGTCAGCAGCATTTTCAAATTATACAAATGATCCAAGCAAGGGAAATCGTATTTCAAAAATTCAAGGTGATCAAATAGGTTTTGCTAAAGCAATGGCCCAAGCAGTTGAAGATGCTTATCAATGGAAAACAGATCGTGGTTTAGAAATTGTAAAAACAGCAATTTTATCTATTGAATATGATGAAGATACTAAGGAATTAATGAAAGATGTTAAAAAGGCAGATGCTTTATCTGGAGCAAGAGGAAATGCCTTTATGCAACAAGCTGCCGCAAGAGGTATGCAAGCTGCGGGTGAAAATGGTGGTGGAGCTGGTATGGCTTTCATGGGAATGGGCATGAATGCTGCCGGTGGAATGATGGGAGCAATGCAACAGCAACCAACGCAGTCATCATATCAACCTGCATTTGGTCAAACCATGCAACCAGCACAGCCTGCACAACAACCTGCTCAACAAGCACAAGAATCTAATGGGCAAGATCCAATGACAATTTTAAGCGAAAAGAAAAAATTATTAGATGCTGGCCTAATCACTCAAGAAGATTACGATAAATTAAAAAATCAATTATTGGGGATCTAATCTATGCAAAATGGTTATAGTGAAAATATAACTCCTGCAAACAATAATAATCAAGCTGATGCACCTACTATTATTCAAACAGATGCAGGTGCAAAAGATGGTCAAAATAAATGCCCAAAATGTGGTTCAACTGATATATCGTTAAATGTTAATAACGGAAAATTGAGATGTAACTTTTGTAGGTATGAATTTGAATCAGAAAAATTAGATAAAATGCAACAAGATCTTAGTCAGTTACAAGGACAAGTTATGGGCTCTGGTGCTACTGATATTGTTGCTGATACAAAAGATATTGTGGCTTTTAAATGTAGTAGTTGTGGTGCTGAGGTAGTAATAGATACCGCCTCTTGTGCTCAAGCAAGATGTCACTGGTGTAGAAATACATTATCAGTAAATCAACAAATTCCAAATGGTAGTATACCAGATGTTGTATTGCCATTTGGTATATCTAAAGATGTGGCTAAAAATGAAATTGAAAAGTTTGTAGGCAAAAGAAAATTTTTTGCTCATCCTAAATTCAGACAAGAATTTACGACTGAAAATATAATGGGCGTATATTTACCTTATATGTTAGTTGATTCAAATGCCCATGTTAATCTTGCTGGTAGTGGAGAACATTTAACAAGAACATATTATCGTGGTAGTGGAGAAAATAGAAGAACTTATTATGATGCAGATCTTTATCATGTGGAAAGAGAGTTTGACTTAGTTATACAGGGATTAACGATTGAATCTAGTGCAGATAAATTAAATAATTCTTCAACAGATGCAACAAATAATGTAATCAACGCCATAATGCCATTTGACTTAGAAAATTGTGTTAAATTTAATGCTAATTATTTGAAAGGTTATACCTCAGAAAAGCGCGATACGAACATTGATCAGTTAAGACCTCTAGTAGATAAGGAGTCTAAAGATATAGCAAAATTTGCAGCTAATGATACTATAAAAGAATATGATCGTGGAGTTGCTTGGAGCAATGAACAACTTGATGTTAAAGGGCAACAATGGAAAGCTGCATATTTACCTGTTTGGTTATATAGTTATTTACAAGCAAGTGGTGAAAAGAAAGTTTTACATTATGTTGCTGTAAATGCAAGAACCAAAAAAACAATGGGAAGTGTACCTATTCATATTCCAAAATTATTAGGGGTTTCCTTCTTAGTAGAAATTTTAGGTATTCTAGCAATGCTATTTATAGATTTTGATTATAATTGGGTCTTTTTATTAGCGGGATTTATATATTTCTTTGCAATGTTTACTCGTTATCGTAATTCGAATGCTAGACATAAATATGAAACCGAAACAAAAACAAATTTGACTAATTTAAGAAAAATAGATAAGTATATTAAAACTGAAACAGGATTAACTAATTCGAAAATAAGCGGAGCAAATAACACTTCGATTAGTAATCAAGGATTAGGTAATCAGTTATTAAACTCATTAGTGGATCAAAATCCAGTTGCTAGTTTAGTAAGAGATGTTTCAAATCAAAAAACAGAAAAATAATAAATTAAATTTAGAAAATTGTAAAAAATGATATGAACTCTGTTTCTGATTTTAAAAAATGAGGTTCATATCATTTTAATTTTATATTTTGTTACAAACAAAACGTTTCATCTACCAACCTTATTTTGATGAATATGTTTTTTTTAAAGATGGCATTTTTTCATTGCCATTTTTTTGTGGTTTCTGTTTAGAATGTAATTCTATTACACCCTTAGACTCTAATATTTTACCTATTTTTTCAGTTGTCTTACTAATTAGCATTGAAATATGAGACCTAGAAAGATTAAATTTTTTTGCAATTTCAGTTTGAGAATAAACTTTATTATCATAAAATCCAAAATATAGCTTTATAATTTCTTTGTTTCTTTCTGGTAAATTTTCAACTACTTGCCTTATGATTAAATATATTTCATCATTCTCGCTTTCTTTAATTAGATCCTTATCATCACCAATTATATTTTCTAATTTTAATTCATTGGAATCCTTGTCTTTAAAAATAATTGTGTCTAGACTATCAACATTACTAATTTTTTTTAATGATCTTAAGAACATTAAAATTTCATTATCAATACATCTTGTTGCATAAGTTGAAAATTCAAATCCTTTAGATGGATCATAAGTGTTTATTGCTTTTACTAATCCTAAATTACCAATACAGACTAACTCATCCTTATCATAATCTGCGTTTTTAAATTTGGTCGTTACCTCATATAAAACTAATTTTATATTATGAATTGCAAGTTTGTTTTTTGCATTTTTTGAGCCTTCTTTTACATGTTTAAATAAGTCATTTATCTCATCGTTTGATAATGGTTTAGGTAATTTATAATCATCTATAAACCAATCGTTGATATGCATTCTTTCCTCCTTTATTCATAATGATAAACATTTGAATACTTTTTGAAGTAATTATCATCTACCATAGTTTTAAATGTTATGCAATTATGTCAATGTTAATAACAATAAAAACCATTAAAATGTTGCATAGTTTTACTAATTGATATTAAATCCTTTTATTTTATATAAATATTATAAGTGTTGGAAAATAGTTCCAATATTTTTTTAGCACACTTTCATTTATTTAATTATAATTTTATGTTATAATTTTAAATAGGTGATTATATGGAAATTACAGGTAAAGATATTGGACTTTTAAATGAGTCATTAAATAGTATGTGGAGGGCTCTTTGACTTAGATAATAAAATTAATAAAATAATGTTATTAGAAAAAGAGTGTAATAGTCCATTTTTTTGGAATGATGCAAAAAAAGCAGAACAAACAATAAAAGAAATAAATCTTTTAAAAGATACAACAAGCCCAGTTATTAAAATAAAAGAAAATATAGATTTACTAAATATGTATGTTTCTTCTAATCTTACTCAAAAAGAATTAGATGAATTTGAATCAATTTATAATGAAACAAAAAAAATGTTAAAAAATCAAGAAATATCAGTTTTTTTAAATGATGAAAATGATATAAAAAATGCTATTTTTGAAATTCATGCCGGAGCAGGAGGAACAGAAAGTCAAGATTGGGCTCAGATGTTACTTAGAATGTACTTAAAATATTTTAATAAAAAGAATTTCAAATATGAAATTTTAGATGAACAAATTTGTGAAGATGCTGGGATAAAAAGTGTTACATGCATGGTAAAAGCAAATTATGCTTATGGATATTTAAAAAGTGAAAAAGGAGTACATCGTTTAGTAAGATTATCACCTTTTGATTCTAATAATCGTAGACACACTTCTTTTGCAGCGGTAGATGTTATCCCAGAATTTGATGATAATATTGATATAGAATTAAAAGATTCTGACATAAAAGTAGATGTGTATAGAAGTAGTGGACCAGGTGGTCAAGGTGTAAATACTACGGATAGTGCAGTTAGAATAACTCATATAAAAACAGGAATAGTAGTTACATGTCAAAATGGAAGAAGTCAAATTAAAAACAAAGAAACAGCTTTAAAGGTATTAAAAAGTAAATTATATGAATTGGAGCAAAAAAAACAAAAAGAATTAGTAAGTGAACAAAAAGCAAATAATTCTGGTATAGAATTTGGATCACAAATAAGAAGTTATGTAATGCATCCTTATTCAATGGTAAAAGACCACAGGACAAATTATGAAACATCAAATGTTAGTAAGGTGCTTGATGGTGAAATTGATGAATTTATAGATAATTATTTAAGAAAGGAAAACTAATATGAATTTATTTAGAAAATTAAGGGAAAAAAGAAAGAAAAATGTTTTGCAATTAGTACAAAAAGCTCATTTATTTAAAAGATATATATTTTTATTTATTGGTACTTTAGTATATGCTTTAGCTTATAATCTATTCTTTTTTAAAAATAATATAGTTTATGGTGGTGCAAGTGGTATATCAATAATTGCTCAAAATTTAATAGATCCGTCATTAACGATATTAGTATTAAATATATTTTTACTTATTTTGAGTTTTTTCTTGTTAGGTAAAAGACAAACAATAGATTCGGTAGTTGGTTCTATTTTGTTTCCTTTATTTGTAAAACTTACAGCAGATATTGGAAATTATATAATAATTGATAATTCAGATTTGTTATTAATTACAATAATAGGTGGTGTATGTGTTGGAATTGCATCAGGAATTGTATTTAAAAGTGGCTTTACAACTGGAGGAACAGATATATTAAATCAAATTATATCAAAATATTTTAAAATATCTATTGGTACATCAATGTTATTAATAGATGGTGTAATTGTTTTAATTGGAGGATTTTTCTTTGGTTGGACAAGGGTATTATATGCTATTATAGTATTATATATAATAAATATATTGGTTGATAAAGTAGTTTTAGGTATTTCTAACAACAAGGCTGTTTATATTACAACTGATAAAGATGATGAGGTTATAGATTATTTATTAAATGAATTAAAATTAGGAATTACTTTAATTGAAACCAGAGGTGGTTACACGAATAAAAAAGATCAAATAATTATGTGTGTTGTTCCTACTAGCGAATATTTTAAAGTTAGTGAAGGAATTGATCAAATTGATCCAAAAGCTGTAATTTTAGTTACTGATGCATATCAAACAAGTGGTACATATACTGGTAATTCTAATGTTATAGCTTAGTTTTAATAAAAGAAGTAAAGGAAGGGATTAAAATGGAGTTTATTAAATTTAGAAATGTTGATAAAACATACAAAAATGGTGTTAATGCTATTTATAATATGAACTTGGATATTAAAAAGGGAGAGTTTGTGTTTGTAATTGGTGCATCTGGTAGTGGAAAATCAACATTGATTAAGATGTTATATCGTGAAGAAAAACCAACCAGTGGTGAAATATACGTTGGTGGTGTAAATGTTGCAAAAGTAAAAAATAGTAAGGTATATAAATTAAGAAGAAAAATAGGAATAGTGTTTCAAGATTATAAATTGTTGCCAAAGCTAACTGTTTATGAAAACGTAGCATTTGCACTTGAAATATATGGGTTACCTACTGAAGAAGTAAAAAGAAAAGTTTTAAAAGCTTTAGACCTTGTTGGTTTAAAAGCAAGAAGTAAAAGCTATCCCGATCAATTATCAGGTGGTGAACAACAACGTGTTGCAATAGCAAGGGCAATAGTTAATTCTCCAAAACTTCTTATTTGTGATGAACCAACTGGTAACTTAGATCCAGATACCAGTTTAGAGGTTATGAAAGTAATTGAAAAAATAAATGATTTAGGTACTACAATTGTTATGGCAACACATGATAGAGAAATGGTTGATAAGATGAAAAAAAGAGTTGTTTTGCTAGATAATGGTAAATTAATTAAAGACTATGAGAAGGGAAGTTATAGTAATTATGAAGGCGTTTAGAATTTTTGGTAGAAATATAAGAGATGGTTTTAAAAGCGTTGGAAGAAACTTAAGTTTATCACTTGCATCAATATCATGTATAACAATTACTCTTTTGATCGTTGCAATTGCTCTTATCGTATCATATAATGTTGAAAGTGTTACTAAAAGGGTTAAACAGGATTTTACCGTTGTAGCATTTATTAATACAAAAGCTACTAAAGATCAAGTTAATGAACTAAAAAATGAAATTCAAAATTATAATAATATTGAATCTATTACTTATCAATCGAAAAAAGAAATTGCAGATGAAATGAAAGATACATCAAGTGACTTATCTAAAATAATAGATAGCTGGTCAGATGAAACAAATCCTTTATATGATACTTTCTTAATAAAAGTAAAAAATACGGAAAACATTTCAAAAACTGCTAAACAAATAAGTGATTTACAAATGATAACAGATGTTAAATATGGACAAGGAATGGTTGAGAGTTTGCTTTCAATTTTTAAAGGTGTTGAAAAAGCAATGATAATTGCCATGCTAGCTTTAGTTTTAGTTGCTTTATTCTTAATAACAAATACTATAAAAATTACTATATTTTCAAGAAAAAGGGAAATAGAAATAATGAGACTTGTTGGGGCATCTAATTTTTCAATTAAGCAACCATTTGTAATAGAAGGTTTATGCTTAGGATTTTTGGGATCATTAATACCAATAATTATAACAATATATGGTTATTCAGCAATATATAATCATTTTAGTGGTCAATTATTTTCGCCATTCTTTAAATTGGTATCTGCAGAACCATTTGTTTATGTAGTAGCATTAATATTAATGGGATTAGGTATTATTGTTGGTATGATAGGTAGTTATAAAGCTGTAAGGAAGTATTTAAAAATATGATGAAAAAGAATTTTGGATGGGTTTTAATAATATTTATACTAATAACTATAATACCAATAATAAATGTACATGCTCAGACTATTGCTGAGTTAGAAAAACAATTAAATGCAGAAGAACAAAAATTAGCAGAAATTAATAAAAATAAAGATCTTAACAAACAAAGTTTAGATCAAACAAATAAAAATATAAGTAATATTAAGTCTAATATATCTAAAATAGAAGAAAATATTAAAATTAAAACTGAAGAAAGTCAAAAATTAGAAAAAGATATTGTTAAAAAAAATAACGAGATTAAGGAACTAATGAGGTATTATCAAGTTTCTTCCTCAGGTTCTACTATGCTTGAGTATATAATGGGTGCAGAAAGCATGACTGATTTAATATATCGTTTGGCTATAACAGAACAAATATCCACATACAATAAAAAAGCTATTAAAGAAATGAATGATATGATTAAAGAAAATGAAAGAATAAAAAAAGAACTTGAAGAAACAAAAAAAGAACAGATATCTTTAAAATCTCAATTAGAAGAGCAATTGATAGTTTTAAGCAAAAAACAAAGCGAACTTTCTAACGAAGGTATGAGTCAATCAGAAATAATAAAGGACATGAAAAATCAAATAGCTACATATAAGAAAATGGGATGTTCTTCAAATGAATCTATATCTGCTTGTTATAATAGATTAAATGTTTTACCGAGCGGTACTAATTTTTTTAGACCTACAACAAGTGGTAGAATGTCTAGTGGATTTGGAATGAGAACGTTAAGAGGTTCTCCAAATAACCATTTTGCAGTAGACATATCAGTACCTATTGGAACTGCAGTATATGCTGTTGCTCCAGGCGTAGTACAACTTACTAAACCTTATATACATGATGGTAAAAAAGAATCTTGTGGCAACCAAATAATTATCCATCATTATATAAATGGAAGATATTATACTTCTTATTATTGCCATTTATCACAAATTAACGTAAAAAAGAACATGGTAGTAACTAAGGATACTATTATTGGTAAATCAGGTAATACCGGAAACACAACAGGTCCTCATTTACATTTAGGGTTGGCTTACGGAAGATGGTACGTTGATTACTGGGACTATTATGAACATGGAAAAGGTAGTTTCGAATCCCATACTTTTGATCCTAGAGATATAATTCCTTTTCCACCAATAGGAGGAAGTTACAGTAATAGGTAATAAGAAGATACCACTAGGTATTTTCTTTTTTGTTTTCTTGTTTTTAAACATAATAAATGCTAGAATATATTTACAAAGGAGGTACTTATGTTTGATTTAGTTTCAAATTTTAAACCATCAGGTGATCAACCAGAGGCAATAAAAGAACTTTCTGATGGAATTAAAAATGGTAAAAAATATCAAGTTTTACTTGGTGCAACTGGAACTGGTAAAACTTTTACAATTGCAAATGTAATTAAAGAAGTTAGTAAACCAACGCTAGTACTTGCACATAACAAAACTCTTGCAGGTCAGCTTTATTCAGAGTTAAAAGAACTTTTTCCTAATAATCACGTTTGCTACTTTGTTTCTTATTACGATTATTATCAGCCAGAAGCATACGTGCCTTCTTCTGATACTTATATAGAAAAGGATTCATCAATAAACGATGAAATAGATGAGTTAAGACATTTTGCAACATCTTCTTTAATTAATTATAAAGACGTAATTGTTGTTGCATCAGTTTCTTGCATATATGGTATTGGAGATAAGGAAGAATATGAAAACCATATGCTTAATTTATCGGTCGGACAAGAAATTGATAGAAATAAAATATTAACGAAATTAGTTGATATGATGTATGAAAGAAATGATATAGATTTAGTAAGAGGAACGTTTAGAGCAAAAGGAGACGTAATTGATGTAATACCAGCTTATGAAAAAGCACATGGGATTAGAATTGAATTATTTGGTGATGAAATAGATAGAATTAGTGAATTTGACGTATTAACAGGTGCAGTCATAAGCGATAAAAAATTTGTAACAATAATGCCTGCATCTCATTTTGTAACATCTGAAGAAAAATTAAAAAAGGCAGTAATTAACATTAAACAAGAATTAGATGATAGGTTAAAATATTTTAAAGAAAATGGGAAACTATTAGAGGCTGAACGCCTGGAAGGAAGGTGCAAGCATGACATAGAAATGCTTGAAGAAACTGGATTTTGTTCGGGGGTTGAAAATTATTCTAGGCATCTTGCTTTAAAACCAGAAGGCGCAACCCCAACGTGTTTAATAGATTTTTTTCCTAAAGATTTTTTAATGGTTATTGATGAATCACACGTAACCTTACCACAAGTTAAAGCAATGTATAATGGTGATAGAAATAGAAAACAAATGCTTGTAGACTATGGATTTAGACTTCCAAGTGCACTCGATAACAGACCACTACGTTATGAGGAATTTGAAGAAAAAATAAATCAAGTAATATACGTTTCTGCAACTCCTGGGGATGAGGAATTACAAAAAGTTCATAATGTTGTAACTGAACAAATAATAAGACCAACAGGACTTTTGGATCCTTTAATAGAAGTTAAGCAAGCAAAAAATCAAGTAGATGATTTAATAGAGCAAATTCAAAGTCAAATAGAAAAAAATGAAAGAACATTAGTTACTACTTTAACTATTAGAATGGCAGAAGAATTAACTTCTTATTTAAAAAATTTAGGTATAAAAGTAGCTTACCTTCATAGTGAGGTAAAAACTTTAGAAAGACTTAAAATAATTCATGATTTAAGAGAAGGAAAGTATGATGTTTTAGTAGGTATAAATCTTTTAAGAGAAGGTCTTGATATTCCAGAAGTAAGTTTAGTTGCAATATTAGATGCTGATAAACAAGGCTTTTTAAGAAGTCATAGAAGTTTAATACAAACTATTGGTAGATGTGCAAGAAATGCACAAGGAAAAGTTATAATGTATGGTGATATTGTAAGTGAGGCTATGAAAACAGCGATGGACGAAACTTTAAGAAGAAGAAAAATCCAAATTAAATACAATGAAGATCATAAAATCATTCCTCAGACAATTAAGAAAAAAATTATGGAAGTTGTAAGTGTTTCTGATGGAGATAATGAAAAGAAAAAACGTACTAAAGATGATATCCATAATGATAAACTTATTAAAGAGTTAGAGGCTGAAATGAATAAAGCTGCTAAAGAATTGGATTTTGAAAGAGCCATGGAACTTAGAGACATAATATTTGAAATGAAAAGTAGTTAATTTATTTTTCCTTGTTGTCTTTAAAATTAATCTATGCTATTATATTTACCCAGTATGGGTGGTTTAAATATGAAAATAACAAAACAAATGGTAGATGAAGACTTTTTAGAATTAAAAGGGTTAGCGAAAATTGGAAAAGATTTATTTGCACCTTCTTTTTGTACTTATGATAATGTCTATTTATTTACAAACGAACGTTTAAGTGATATATTTAAATACCTTGATTGTAGTAATGGGGTTTTAACCGTAACGGCATCAGCAGATCAAGCTTTAATGGCAATATTAAATGGTGCTTGTTATGTTACTATGTTTGATATTAATCGCTTAGCAAAATATTTTGCTATATTTAAATTTAAGTCAATTGAATGTTTATCATATGAAGAATTTAAAAAGTTATATAAATTAAAAGTCCCATTTTCAAATTCAATAGCGGGTGGTTTTTTAACAGATCCAGATATTAAGTTATATAACAAGGTGTGCTCTAATTTGGATTATCCTTGTGCTAGTTTTTTTCAGATGCTCTATGAATTTATGAAAAGTGCTTCGGTTGGTGAAAAATTTAATTTAGTAAATATTAAATATGATCCTAAGTTAGCAGGATATTTAAAAAGAAAAAATTATGAGTTGCTTAAGCAAAATCTAAAAGAAGTAAAAAAACTTGATTTTATTGATTGTGATATGTTTAATTTAAAAAAATATCTGGGTAATGATTGTTATTCTGCAATGTTATTTTCTAATATAAGTAGTTATTTTAATAAGCAAGAATTAAATGATTTTTTAAAGTTATTAAAATCTTTAGATAATAATTTGACAAATGGTGGTTTAATGCAGATTGGTTATGGTGCTATAAAATATAAAAATCGTATAGATATAGGAAAAAATGGTATAATTCCTGAGTTTGTGGACGAACATAAAGATTGCTTATTTGAAACAAATTCTCATGCAAAGAGAATAACTTTTTATAGTAAAAAATAAAATGGTTATAATTTACATAACCATTTTTTGAGTAGTGTGTTAAAATAAAAATTAGAAAAAGGTGAAGTATATGGATAAGATAATAATAAAGGGTGCACGAGAAAACAATTTAAAAAACATAAATATAGAAATACCAAAAAACAAACTAACGGTAATGACAGGAGTATCAGGTTCTGGGAAATCAAGTTTAGCTTTTGATACAATTTATGCTGAGGGTCAAAGAAGGTATGTTGAAAGTTTATCTTCGTATGCAAGACAATTTTTAGGTGGAACATCTAAACCTGATGTTGATTCTATTGAAGGCCTTTCGCCATCTATTTCAATTGATCAAAAAACAACTAATAATAACCCAAGATCAACAGTCGGAACTGTAACGGAAATATATGATTATTTTAGACTTTTGTTTGCTCGTATTGGTGTTCCTTATTGCCCTGTTCATAACATTCCAATAAAAAGTCAGTCTATTGAAGAGATGACGTTGCAAATTATGAATGAAGAAGATGGAACTAAATTGATTATTAATTCACCTGTTGTGTATGGTGAAAAAGGAACGTTCAAAGATTTATTATCTAATTTAAGAAAACAAGGGTATGTAAGAGTAAAAATAGATAATGAAATTAAGGATTTAAGTGAAGATATCATATTAGATAAAAATAAAAAACATAATATCTTAGTTATAATAGACAGAATTATAAAAAAAGAAACCTCAAGAAGTAGAATATATGAGGCAATAGAACTTGCATGTAAACTTTCTAAAGGAAAGGCCGTAGTAGAAATACCAGGAAAAGATGAGATTGTAATGAGTGAGTCTTTTGCTTGTCCTCATTGTGATTTTTCTTTAGAAGAGCTTGAACCACGTATCTTTAGCTTTAACGCCCCTTATGGGTCTTGTCCGGATTGTAAAGGACTTGGTTTTAAACAAAAAATAAGTGAAGATCTAATTATACCGGATAAAGAAAAAACTTTAGCAAGAGGTGGAATAGAACCATTATCTGGAATGGATGATCAAAACATTTATATTAAAAAATTACAAATTGTTTGTAAAAAATATGATATAGATATTAATAAAAAAATGAAAGATTTAACAAAAAAGGAATTAGACATAATTCTTTATGGAACAAAAGAACCAATAGAGTTTAACTTTAAAACAAGAAGTGGAAATGTAATGAATAGTTTTGAACCATACGAAGGTATTTTAACTAATTTAGAAAGAAGGTATTTTGAAACAAATAGCGAGTTTATAAGAGAGTGGCTTGGTAAATATATGGTAGAACTTACCTGTCCAACATGCAAAGGTAAAAGACTTAAACCAAGTGTGTTATCTGTTTTAATTAATAAAAAAAATATTATAGAATTAACTGATATGAACATAGATAAACTATATAACTTTTTTGATAAGTTAAAACTTGGAAAAGAACAGCAAGAAATAGCTAAACTTCTTATAAAGGAAATAAAATCAAGATTAGAATTTTTACATAACGTAGGATTGGGTTATTTAACTTTATCCCGTAGTGCTGGTACGTTATCAGGTGGTGAGGCTCAAAGAATAAGACTTGCAACTCAAATAGGCTCTCAACTAACGGGGGTATTGTATGTTCTTGACGAGCCATCAATTGGTTTGCATCAAAGAGATAACCAAAGATTAATAGACTCTTTATTAAAAATGAGAAATTTAGGAAATACGCTAGTTGTGGTAGAACATGATACTGACACAATGCTTCAGGCGGATTACTTAGTTGATATTGGACCTGGGGCAGGAGAACACGGTGGTAATGTTGTGGCATGTGGAACGCCAAATGATGTTATGAAAAATAAAAATAGTTTAACTGGAGATTATTTAAGTGGTAGAAAAAAAATAGAAATTCCTAAAATAAGGAGAAAAGGAAACGGAAAGTTTATAGAAATAAAAGGTGCAAAAGAAAATAATCTTAAGAATATTAATGTTAAATTTCCACTTGGAAAATTAGTTTTAGTAACAGGAGTATCGGGTTCTGGAAAATCAAGTTTAGTAAATGAAATTTTATATAAATCTCTTGCTTTAAATATTTATGGTTCAAGATTAGTTCCAGGAAAATATAAAAGTATAAAAGGATTACAAAACGTAGATAAAGTAATAGATATAACTCAAGATCCAATTGGAAGAACTCCTAGAAGTAATCCTGCAACATACGTTGGAGTTTTTGATGATATAAGAGATGTTTTTGCAAATACTAAAGAAGCTAAAATAAGGGGATATGAAAAAGGAAGATTTTCATTTAATGTTAAAGGTGGCAGGTGTGAGGCTTGTTGGGGAGATGGAGTAAAAAAAATATCAATGAATTTTTTACCTGATGTCTATGTTCCGTGTGAGGTATGTGGCGGTACTCGATTTAATAAAGAAACTTTAGAGGTAAAATATAAAGATAAAACCATTTATGATGTTTTACAAATGAGAGTAGAAGAAGCGATATCTTTCTTTGAAAATCATCCAAAAATCGTACGTAAATTAAAAGTTTTGATGGATGTAGGTCTTGGTTATATAAAACTAGGTCAAAGTGCTCCAACGTTATCCGGTGGTGAGGCATCGCGCGTTAAATTAGCAAAGGAATTACAAAAAAAGCCAACAGGTAAAAGTGTATTTATTTTAGATGAACCAACAACGGGTTTACATAGTCATGATATAAAAAAATTATTAACAATATTAAATAGGATTGTTGATAATGGTGATACTGTAATTGTAATAGAACATAACCTTGATGTGATAAAAGTAGCAGATCATATAATTGATTTAGGACCTGAAGGTGGAGATGATGGTGGTACTATTGTTTGTGAGGGAACGCCTGAAAAAGTATCTAAGTGTTCGCAATCATATACTGGGCAGTATTTAAAAAAAATATTAAAATAAAGAGTGTTTTTAAATTTAATGAATAATAAATAAAGTAGAGGTTTATATAATTTCTACTTTATTTTTTTATAAATTATTCGTTATTTTAACATTAACTTTTATATTTGTAGAAATGATAAAATATCAATTGAAAGGAGTTGTTATCATGATACAACCATTAAATATTTCCTGGAATAAAACAAAGAAGAACGTTGAAGAAATTATTAATAAATATATATATTATAGTTTGTCTGTTGATAACAATTCCACGTCTAATATAAAAGAAAATTTTATCTTAGAAGAATTAGATATTAATAATTTAAATAACACATACGTAAAAATAGAATCTTCAGAAAGAAAAAAAAGAATAGAATTTATAAATTACGTTAGATTTTCTTTTAATAAACTTACTACTGAGGAAAGAAAAATAATATACTGGACATATTTTGATAAAGAAAACAATTATGATGATAGATATATCGCAAATAATTTAGGTTTTTCGTTAGGATATTACTATATTAAGAAAAAAGAAACATTAATAAGATTTGCATACTGTCTTGGAGTAGAAGAGCTTAGTGAATGAAAATTTTTGGTTGAAATAAAAATACAATTATTGATAATTGTTTTATTAATAAAGTATATTATTAAAAATAGATAAAAAATTAATATAAATTATTATCAATGTGTTATAATTGTATTGGTGATATTATGAAAGTAATAGTAGTAGATGATAATAATAAGAAAAATAAAAATAAAAATACCCAAATAGAGTATAGATTAAATTTATTTTTAGAGTGGCTTATATACATGTTTGGTTATGCTTTGGTTTTATTAATTGCATCTAATTTGTTTAGATCATTATACGTAGAAAATATTTGGTATGGTTTTTTAGGAGCAATTATAATTTATTTTCTTAATAAAACTATAAAACCAATTTTAGTAACAATATCTTTGCCTCTTATAGGGATGTCTCTTGGTTTATTTTACTTTGTTATAAACGTATTTATTTTGTTAATAGTTACTTTGATTTTGGGTAAACATTTTTATTTAACAGGTTTTCTTTCGCCATTTATAGTGTCAATTTTCATAAGTATAATGAATGTTTTGATGGAAAGTCTTATAATAAAACCACTTATAGAAAGGTGTAAAAAATAAAATGAATAAAATAGCTATTAGTATGGGACCATTTGAAATCACGTGGTATTCGGTATGTATTTTTATTGGTATATTATTTGCTTGGTTTATAATTAGTAAGGAGGCTAAAAGAAATAATATTCCTCCAACTTTTGTAACAAATTTAATATTTTGGTGTGTTGTTTTTGGTATTTTAGGGGCAAGGATATACTATGTATTGTTTAACTTAGATTACTATACAGCTAACCCAGAACAGATAATAAAAATATGGAATGGTGGACTTGCAATTCATGGTGGTATGATAGCAGGTTTAATTACAATGGTAATTTATTGTAAAAAATACCGCGTTAATATTCTAAAGATGCTTGATATAGTAGTTCCTGGGCTTATTTTGGCTCAAGGAATTGGAAGATGGGGAAATTTTTTCAATTCAGAAGCCCATGGTGGTATAGTATCTAAAGCATTTTTAGAAAGTCTTCATTTACCAGAGTTTATAATAAAAGGTATGCATATTTCGGGTCACTATTATCATCCTACATTTTTATATGAATCTTTATTTTGCATTATTGGATTTTTCGTATTAGTTGGTATAAGAAGTCTTAAAAGCACTAAATTAGGTAATACAACAGCTATATATCTTATATGGTATGGAATTGTTAGATTTTTTGTAGAATCATTAAGAACGGATAGTTTGATGCTTGCAAATTTAAAAATGGCACAAATAGTTTCTGTTTTAATGATTGTAACTGGAATAATAATGTTTATAATTACTAAGATAAAATGTAAGTATTATTCTTCCGAGGTGGCAGGTGAAAATGAAATCATATTCTGAGCATGAGGTTATTATAATTGGCGCGGGTCCAGCTGGAATGTGTGCTGCAATATATTTAAAAAGAGCGGGTATAAATCCTCTTATAATAGAAAAAAATGCTCCAGGAGGAACATTAAATATTACTCATAAAATAGAAAATTATCCCGGATATGTTGATAAAGATGGTACGGTTTTAGCTTTTAGAATGTATAGTCAAGTAGAAGAATTAGGCATTGATTTAAAAAAAGAAGAAGTGTTAAAAATAGAGAAAAAAGATGATTTGTATTTAGTTACTACTAATTATAATTCTTACGCCTCAAAATACGTTCTTATTGCGAGTGGGAAAATACCAAGAAAATTAGATGCAAAAAATGCTAAAAAGTATGAAGGCAAAGGAATTTCATATTGTGCTGTGTGTGATGGGGCTTTATACAAAAATAAAGTTGTTGCGATAATTGGCGGTGGAAATTCTGCTATGGAATCAGCACTATACATGAGTAACATAGCAAGCAAAGTATATGTTATTAATAGGTCATCCGTTTTAAGAGCGGATAAAAAAGAACAAGATGATGTTAAGAAAAAAGATAACGTAGAAATAGTATATGATTGTAAAGTATTAGAAGTTATGGCAGATAGTAATAAATTATCTAAAATCAAGTTAGATAATGAAAATATATTAGAAGTAGATGCAGTATTCGTTTGTATAGGTCAAGAATCAAATACTGCGTACTATCAAGGATTAAATTTAAAAACTGATAATATGGGAATATTAGTTGATGTTGATATGAAAACCAATATAAATAATATTTATGCTTGTGGTGATGCAATAAGCAAAAAATTATATCAAGTTGTAACTGCAACTGGTGAAGGAGCTATTGCAGCAACTAACATAATTAAATCAATAAGAAAATAGGTCTAGTAAATTAGATCTATTATTTTATTTTATAGTATTATTATAATAAAAACGCCTGGATATGTTGAAAAAGAAAACTTTATTTGATATAATCATAAAGGTAAGGAAAGTGATGATATGACATTCTCAAGCAAAATAAAAAAAGAAATAAGTACGGTAGAGTGTACCCGTGCAGAATATCTATCTGAACTATCAGGAATAATTAGAACAAGTGCTGAAATTAAAATCTATAATATTAAGATACAAACGGAAAATAAATTTGTTGCAAATAGAATTTTTGGGCTTTTTAAAATACTTTATGATATTAACTTAAATATATCATTACGAAAAAATTATAATTTTAAGAAAAATGAAATATATGTTTTGGAATTAAAAAAAGATACTTTAAAGGTGCTACGTGATTTAGGAATTATAAATGAAAAAAATCAGTTACTTAGAATTCCAAATGAGTCTTTATTATCAGATGAAGAACTTAAAAGAGCTTTTTTGCGAGGTGTTTTTTTAGTCAGTGGTAGTTTAAATGATCCTAAAACGTCAAGGTATCATTTAGAGTTTTTAATCGGTGATACAAAGTATGCTAATTTTTTAAACTCTTTATTAAAAGATAATGGACTTAATAGCAAAATTTTACATCGTAAAAAAGGCTACATGGTATATATTAAAGAAGCAGAAAAAATAAGCGATTTTTTAAGATTAATTAGAGCTTATAATGGGGTTATGTATTATGAAGATATAAGGGTATATAGAGAAAAAATAAATGTAACTAATAGACTTAATAATTGTGAACAAGCAAATGTTGAAAAAACAATGATTACTTCTAATAAGTTGATTAGTGATATTAATTTTATTAAAGAAAAACAAATGTTTGATTTGCTTGATGATAAGGTAAAAGAAAGTGCTATTTATAGAGAAAAATATCCAGAATCATCCTTACTTGAATTAAGTGAAATAATGACTTTGGAAACAGGAAATTCTATAAGTAAATCATGTTTAAATCATAGGTTTAGAAAAATAAAAGATCTTGCAGAAAAAATAAGAAATAAAAAATAAAATTATATATTAAAGAAAATTTACAATAAATCTAAAATAAATGATATAATGTATATATTGAAAATAAGTAGTGAGGGGAAGTGTAATCATGTCAAGAGTAATAGCTTTAGTAAATCAAAAAGGTGGAGTAGGCAAAACAACAACCAGTATTAATCTTGCAGCATCACTTGGGGTTCAAAATAAAAAAGTATTACTTATTGATTTGGATCCACAGGGAAATGCATCAACTGGTGTTGGAATAAATAAAGGTGATGTAGATAAAAGTATATATGATTTACTACTTGGAAGATGCTTGCCAAATCAAGCAATTATAAGAACTAATTTTAAAAATTTAAGTATAATTCCTGCAACTATAAATTTAGCAGGTGCTGATATAGAACTTATTGAAAAAGGTAAGTTACAAGAAAATTTTCAGAAAAATATGCAACTTAAAATAGCAATAGAACCAATAAGAGATGACTATGATTTTATAATAATTGATTGTCCACCATCTCTTGGACTTTTGACTACTAATGCTCTTACTGCGGCAAATTCGGTTTTAATACCAGTTCAATGCGAATTTTTTGCACTAGAGGGAATTATGCAATTATTAAATTCTATAATGCTTGCGCAAAAAAAACTTAATCCAGGATTAGAAATAGAAGGGGTATTGCTTACCATGCTTGATTCTAGAACTAATTTAGGATTAGAAGTAGTTGAAGAAATAAGAGGATTTTTTAAGGAAAGAGTTTATAATACGTTGATACCAAGATTAATAAGATTAACAGAAGCTCCTTCTCATGGTAAACCAATAGTAGCGTATGATCCTATGAGTCGTGGTACGGAAGCTTATCTTAACTTAGCAAAGGAGGTAATTGAGCAAGATGAAAGAAGAAACGGGTAAAAGAAGAGCGCTTGGAATGGGTCTAGAACAATTATTTAATTCAGAAATGCTAGATTTTGATCAAGTAGAAAAAGAAATAGTAAAAGAAACTCCTAAAGATGAAATTATACAGATAAATATAAATGAGTTGATGAGTAATCCTTATCAACCAAGAAAAATTTTTGATGATGATGCTTTAAAAGAGCTTGCGTTATCAATTAAAGAACATGGTGTTTTTCAACCTATTATTGTTAAAAAAAGTGTTAAGGGGTATAACATAATAGCAGGTGAGCGAAGAGTTAAAGCATCTAGATTAGCAGGTTTAACAACAATACCAGCCATTGTTAGGGATTTTACTGATGATGAAATGATGCAAATAGCTCTTTTAGAAAATCTTCAAAGAGAGGATTTAACTGCAATAGAAGAGGCAAAAGCATATAAATCAATAATTGAATCGTTAAAATTAACGCAAGATCAGTTAGCTAAAAAGCTTGGAAAATCAAGAAGTCATATCACTAATATGCTAGGACTTTTAAGATTGCCTATTAACGTACAAGATATGGTGTTACATGGTGAAATTTCTATGGGACACGCAAGGGTTTTAAGTAAATTAGAAAATTATAATCAAATAGAAGAACTTGCCAAAAGAATAACATCAGAAAATTTAAGTGTTAGAGACCTTGAGTCCATAGCAGAATCTTCTTCATTCGTTAGAAATATTCCTGTTAAGAAGGCATTAAAAAATAAAGAATATAAATATGTAGAAGATGCTATAAAAGATAAACTAGGTACTAAAGTATCGATTTCTGGTAATAAAATTAAAATTTCTTTTGCTACAAAAGAAGATCTTAATAGAATACTTGAAATTTTAAATATAAATGTGGAATAGAGGATCTTATGAAAATATTTGGACTTACAATAATAAAGCAGGTATACATGCCAATACTCATTGTTATTTTTACATTTATTTTAGAAAAATTTCTAAAATTGATTGTGAAAAAAACTTTTAATCCAGAAAAAAAACATCATAAATTTGATTCTAGAAAAATAAAAACGATAAGAAGTATATTATGTAACATAATTAAGTATGTTGTTTGGGCTGCTGCTTTTTTATCAATATTGGGCGTTTTTGGAGTGAATACCGCAGCTTTAATAACTGGTCTTGGAGTTATAAGTTTGGTAATAGGACTTGCGTTTCAAGATATTTTAAAAGATATATTAGTAGGAGTATCAATTTTATTTGAAAGCTGGTTTGAGATTGGTGATTTAGTAAAAATCAATGACTTTGAGGGTAACGTTGTATCGATTGGTTTAAAAACAACAAGGTTGCAAGCTTATACCGGAGAAATAAAAATAATATCAAATAGAAATATATCAGAAATAATTAATTATAGTATGGATAAAACTTTAGCGGTTGTTGATATACCAGTTAGTTATGAATGTAAAATAGATAGAGTAGAAAAGATACTTATGGTAACTGCTGCAACTTTAAGAGATAAAATACCACAATTAGCAAGTGATATAGAACTTTTAGGGGTTCAAGAACTAAGTGATTCTGCAGTATTATTTAGATTGGTAGGTAAATGTAACCCTGCTAAACATTATGAAGTACAAAGACAAATGAAAAAAGAATTTAAGAAAGCTTTAGATAAAAATGGTATAAAAATACCATATCCACAAATAGAGGTGCATAATGAAAAATAACTATGAATTAGGCACAATTGTAGAAATGAAAAAAAATCATCCTTGTGGATGCAATAAATTTGAAGTAATAAGAATTGGCGTAGATATAAAAATAAAATGTGAAAAATGTGGTAGAACAATAATGTTACCACGGATAGATTTTAATAAGAAGATAAAAAAGGTGTTGGAGGTTAAAAATTATGAAAGATAAAAAGATAAAAAGATCATCGCATCCAGTTATGTTTTTCATATACATATCTATTTTAGTTATTATAGTAAGTGCAATTGCAAACGCACTAAATTTTCAAGTTACTTATGATAAACTAACAACAATAGCAGGAGAGGTTGAATCAACGACGGATGCTGTTAATTCTCTTTTAAGCCTTAACGGACTTAAATTTTTAATAACATCAGCATATGATAATTTAATATCATTTGCTCCTTTTGGCTCACTACTTATTGCATCGATAGCTTTTGCAATAGCTTTGAAATCAGGTTTTTTAAAAACACTATGTAATAAAATAACAAAAATAATTCCAAAATTTTTAATAGTATTTATTTTTTCATTAATATGTATAATAGCAAGTGTTGATTCAAATATAGGTTATGTTGTGTTATTACCACTTGGAGCTGTTTTATTCATGAGTATGAATAGAAACCCAATAGGAGGTATTGCATTAGCATTTGCATCAATAGCAGCTGGACATGGAGCTGGATTATTTATTACCTCATTAGATTATAATTTATCAAGTTATACAGAAGCAAGCGCTAAGTTACTTGATACTGAATATGTAGTTACTCAAAGTAGTAATTTATTATTTATAATAGTTGCGGCATTATTAATAGCAACAATTATAACGTTTATAACAGAAAAATTTGTGTCAAGGAAATTGGGTAGAAATACAATAGAAGAAGACGAAGAACTAATGCTTGAGGAGCAACAAGAGAAAAAGGGATTAATAGGTGCGTTAGTTGCTACTCTAATTTTCCTTATACCATTAATATTGATGATAATTCCTTCATCTAAGGATGGTTTTATTGGATTATTGTTAGATAAATCTCAAACAACATATTCAAAGATGCTATTTTCTAGTGATGCATTATTAATAAATAATTTAATTAGTATAGTATCACTTTTACTTGTTATTCAAGGATTCGTATTTGGAGTTATTGCTGGAACAATTAAGAAAATAAGAGATTTGGTTAATTTTGCAACGACTTATTTAAAAAGTATCGGTGGTATTTTTGTATTGATATTCTTTGCCGCTCAATTAAGTGCAATTATAAAAGAAACAAACTTAGCAGTAGTAGTAACGGGTACTTTATCAAACCTTATATCATCATCAGAATTTTCATTTATTCCGCTTATTTTATTAATTTTACTTTCAGTAATGCTTTGTAACATACTTTCCCCAAATTCTGTTGCTAAATGGTCAATTATTGCTCCTAATATAATGCCTGCCGTAATGAAAGCAAATATATCTGCTGAATTTGCACAATTAGTGTTTAGAGCAGGTGATTCAATGACTAATATAATTACACCGGTATTTAGTTATTTTGTAATATTTATTGGATTTATAGAAGTTTATACTAAAAATAAAAATGACTTTAGTATTAGAAATTGCTATCGTGTTATTATGCCATATTTCATAGCAATATCATTTATGTGGTTATTTATGATTATATGTTGGTATATAATCGGTTTACCAATAGGCCCTGGGGTATATCCAACTGTATAAATAATGTTTATTTAATATGTTATGGTATAAATTTAGTTGCTATTGGTTTTATTTGAAAAAAATGAAAATCATTACATTAATTGTTGATTATTAATATATTTTTTGTTATCATATATGCCTAGGGAGTGAAAGAATGAAAAAAGAAGAAAAAATAAAAGAAATGTCTATGAGTAAATCTCTTGTTTTATCATATGGAGAAACTAATGAAATATCTGATTTTCTAGGCGTTTTTGAATTTTCTAACTTAGATTTAAGTGAAAATAGTAAAGAAAATAAAAAAGTAAAATTTGTATCATCAGACTCAAACATAGTTTTTACTAAACTTGATAATGAAAGTGAAAAGATAATGGTGCCAGTAAAAGATTGGATTAAAATTTGTAATGGTTCTGATGCAAATTCAAATAATTTTGCAATAAAGCATATTATTGAATGTTTTAATCCATCAAATAAAACTGAGTATTCGCTTTTAGAAAGATTATTATCACAATATTATCTTATGTATAACGAAGGATTTAAGGTTGATAAAAATTATAGTTTATATGAAGCTAATGCATCATATGTAAAAGATGGTATAATTCAAGGATTAAATTATAGCATAACACCTATTAAATATTGTGATTATGATAAAAAAGAAAAAGAAGCTTTTAAAACAATGAAATAACTATTCATTGTTTTTTAATGTGTGATATAATACCAAAAGAAGGAAGTGATTTTATGTCTTTAACGGCGGGTATAGTTGGACTACCTAACGTGGGTAAATCAACTTTATTTAACGCGATTACTAAAAAAAATATTTTAGCAGCTAATTACCCTTTTGCAACAATAGAACCAAACGTTGGCATGGTAACCGTACCAGATAAAAGATTGGATTTTTTAAATGAACTTATTAAACCTAAGAGTTTAGTTCCAACAACTTTTGAATTTACGGATATAGCAGGGTTAGTTAAAGGGGCTTCCCACGGAGAAGGCTTAGGTAATAAGTTTTTATCACACATAAGGGACGTTGATGCAGTAGTTGAGGTAGTAAGGTGTTTTGACGATACAAATATCACTCACGTTGAGGGTGGCCCAAACCCACTTCGCGATATAGAAATAATTGATGTTGAGTTTGTTTTTTGTGATTTAGAGGTTATTGATAATAGACTTGGTAAAATAGAAAAAAAAGCCATTTCAACAAAAGATAAAGAAGCTTTAAAGGAAGTAGAGCTTTTAAAACGTATTAAAGTAGCATTAGAGGATAATATTCCCGCTAGAAAATTAGAATATTCAGAAGATGATTTAAAAATTCTTAAGGCATTTAATCTTCTTACAATGAAACCAGTTATTTATGTCGCAAATATTAAAGAAGATGAAATAGGAACAGATAATGATTATGTTAAGAAGGTAAAAGAATATGCAAAAAAAGATAATGCTGAAGTAATTACCTTATGTGCAAAAATAGAAGAGGAATTAAGTGGATTTGATGACGAAGAAAAACAAGCTTTTTTAAATGATTTAGGAATAGAAGAAAGCGGTCTTGATAAGCTGATTAAAGCGTCATACTCACTTTTAGGACTTCAAACATATTTTACTGCTGGTGAAAAAGAAGTAAGGGCTTGGACTTTTAAAAAAGGTATGAAAGCGCCTTCTTGTGCAGGAATTATCCACAGTGATTTTGAAAAAGGTTTTATTAGAGCAGAGGTAATAAGTTTTTCTGATTATGAAAAGTATAAGGGTGAAAAAGGAGCTAAAGAAGCAGGAAAACTAAGAAGCGAAGGAAAAGAATACGTAATGCAAGACGGAGACGTTTGTTTATTTAGATTTAATAATTAATTTACTAAAACTTTTTATTAGAATATCATTAAAAAACTAAAACAAACTTATAAAAAGTAATAATTATAATTTGCTTTAAAATAATAAGTATTATAAATTATTAATTTGAATATGTTTTAATAAAAGAAGGTTTACATTAATCTTCTTTTTTGTTATAATACAAAGCGAGTAATGGAATTACTCTCTTGCTCTTAACTAGATTAAGGGCCGAATAGACCAAAAGAGGAGGATAGGTAAAATGAAATACGAAATTATGTTCATTGTAAGACCTAACATTGAAGAGGCAAGTGTTAAAGAAGTTGCTAAAAATTTTGAAAAAGTTTTAACAGATAACGGTGCTAAAGTAACATCTTCAAAAGATTTAGGTCAAAAAGAGTTAGCATATGAAGTAAAAGGATTTAAAACCGGATATTACTTCTTGATTAACCTTGAATCAAATGATTCAAAAGCAATTAATGAATTTGATCGTTTAGCATTAATAAGTGAAGATGTTATTCGTCATTTAATCGTAAAAGAAGACTAATTAAAGGTGAGGAAGAAATTATGAATAAAGCTTTTTTAATTGGAAGATTAACAAGGGACCCAGAACTTAGATATTCGTCTAGCAATGCTGCTATTGTAAATTTTTCTATTGCAATAGATAGACAATATACTAACAATCAAGGCCAAAGGGAAACTGATTTTATTAATATAGTTGCTTTTCAAAAACAAGCTGAAAACATAAAAAAATATGTAACTAAAGGTTCTTTAGTTGCTGTTGATGGAAGAATTCAAACTAGAAACTATGAAGATAAAGATGGAAAACGTGTTTATGTAACTGAGGTTGTAGCAGATCGTGTTCAATTCCTTGATTCTAGAAATTCTTCAAATAACACAAGTAATAATGATGATAGTGTATCACCAGCTGATTTTCAAACGGAAGAGGCACCAAAAGAAACAAACGTATCTGATGATGTGTTTGCAGATTTTGGTAGCAGTATAGAAATAAGTGATGATGATATAGCTTTTTAATTTAAATAAAGGAGGAATACAAATGGCAGAGTTTTTTAGAAAGAAAAAGAAGATATGTCAAATGTGTGCTGGAAAAAGTGTAGATTATAAAGATCCTGAAATCTTAAAAAAATACATAAATGAAAAAGGTAAAATATTACCTAGGAGAGTAACTGGAGCTTGCTCTAAGCACCAAAGATATATTGCACAACAAATTAAAAGAGCTCGTATGATAGCTTTATTACCATTTTCAAAATAGAAGAAAGCGATGGTGTAATTCACCAAGCTTTCTTTTCTTTAGTTAAAAAGTATGTTATAATACAATACGTATTATGTAATTATGAAGGTGGCTAATTATGAAAGTTATATTTATAAAGGATGTTAAAAACCAGGGTAAGGCTGGTGACATAAAAGAGGTTAAAGATGGTTATGCTCAAAATTTTTTAATTAAAAATGGGTATGCTGTTTTATATACTAAAAGAAGTAAAGAAATATTGGATATAAATAATAAAAATAAGGCAGACGCGTATGCCTTAGAAGTTAAAAAGTGTGAAAAAATAAAAGAAGAATTAAAGGATAAGGTTTTAAAATTTAGTGTTAAAACCGGTAATAAAGATCAGGTGTTTGGTGTTATATCAACTAAACAAATTTCTTTAGAATTAGAAAAAATGGGTTATAAGATAGATAAGAAAAAAATTATAATTGATGGACCTATTAGTTCTCTTGGTTTTCATGAGGTTAAGATAAATTTACATAAACAGGTTCAAGCTAAAATAAGAGTAGAATTAGTTAAGTAGTAGATAAAGGAGTGATAAAATGGCTGAAAGAAAAATACCAAGTAGCATTGAGGCAGAAAAGGCTGTATTAGGTTCCGCTTTTTTATCTAAGAATGCTTTACAAAAAATTTGTGATGAATTATCTATTGATGCATTTTATAGTGATGCAAATGCTAAAATATTTGAAACTTTACAAGAATTAAATGATTCATCAACCCCGATAGATATTACTATTTTAACTAATAAATTAAGTGATAAGAAAATTTTAAGTGTGGTAGGTAACGTAGAGTATTTATCGGAAATAATAGATTCTGTTGCTTCTGTATCTAACGTTGATTATTATATTAACATCTTAAAGGAAAAGATGATTGGCAGAAAAATAATTGAAACAGCAACAGAAATAGCAAATGATGCATATGCAAGTGAAGATTCGATATATGATGTTTTAGATAATGCTGAAATGAAGATGCTTAGAATTGGTAATATGAGAAAAACAACTGAATTTCAAAGAATTCAGGATGTTGCGTATAAAGAACAAGCTAATCTTGAAAAACTATCTGAATTGGGTTCTGAAATAACTGGACTTGCTACTGGATTTACTGAACTAGATAGGTTAACATCAGGATTACAACCAAATCAATTTATCATAATTGCAGCAAGACCTGCTATGGGTAAAACAGCCTTTGCTCTTAATCTTGCAACTTATGCTGCCATGCATGGTAAAAAATCAGTAGCATTATTTAATTTAGAAATGAGCGTAGAGCAATTAGCAAATAGAATATTGCAATCATTAGGGCAAATAAATGGTTCTAAGATGCGTACGGGTAGACTTGAACATAATGATTGGAAAAGATTAAATGAGGCTATTAGTAGGCTTTCTGATACAAACTTATTTTTAGATGATACACCTGGTATAACAATTGGTGAAATAAGATCTAAGTGTAGAAGGTTAGCTAATTCGGATAAGGGTTTGGGTCTTGTCGTAATAGATTATCTACAATTAATAACAGGTCCTTCTAAGGTGTTAGGAAACAGACAACAAGAGGTATCTGAGATATCACGTAGTTTAAAAACTATGGCTCTTGAATTAGGCGTGCCAGTAATTGCTTTAGCACAATTATCACGTGCTGTTGAATCAAGGGAAGATAAAAGACCAATAATGAGTGATTTACGTGAATCTGGTTCTATTGAACAAGATGCAGATATAGTTTCGTTCTTATATCGTGATGATTATTATAATAAAGAAAAAAGACGAGATGATAATGCTAGTATAACAGAGCTTATCATAGGTAAAAACAGAAGTGGTCCTACAAAAACAATAGAATTGTTATTTAGAATGGATACCAGTACGTTTGTTAATTTTCAAAGAGAGAATGGTGAATAATTATGTTAAAAGTGATAAAAACGGGGTTAATTTATTTATGTTCAGTTGCTTTAGCTGTTGCTATTGTAATGTTAGTTAAATTTACTAATAATTATGGACTTAATCCTAAAGAAGTTTATAAAGTATACTTAGATGGTAAATCTGTTGGTAATATAGCTAATAAACAAGAATTAGAAGAATACATAAATGAAGAACAAAAGGAATTAAAAGAAAAATATTTAGTTGATAAAGTGTATATTCCAACTGGAGTTGATATTCAAAAGTGTACAACTTATGAAAAACAAGTTTTAACAGCTAAACAGGTTCATAATTTAATAAAAGAAGAAAAACCATTTACTGTAAAAGGTTATAAAATAACAATTAAGCCATTAACTGATGAAGAAGAAAAGATAACAATTAATGTGCTTGATAAAAAAATGTTTGATAGAGCTTTAAAATCTGTTGTAGAGGCATTCGTAAGTGAAGAACAAGTGAAAAATTATGAAAATGACACACAACCAGAAATAAAAGATACAGGTTCAATAATAGAGGATATATATATTGATCAAGATATAACGATAAAAAAAGGCTATATATCAACTGATGAACAGATTTTTACTGATGAAAAATTATTAACTAAATATTTACTTTTTGGGGATTTAAAAGATGATCAGTATTATACGGTTAAGGAAGGCGATACTATCGATTCAATAGCTTATGATCATAAGCTTGCAACTGCAGAATTCTTAGTTGTTAATCCCGAATTTACAAGTTCTAATAATTTGTTATCAGTAGGACAACAAGTAAAGGTAGGACTTATTGCACCAATTGTTGATGTTGTTGTTGAATCACATACGGTTTTAGACCAAGAAAGTCAGTATAAGACTACAACTGAGTATGATGCTAATATGAGTGCGGGCCTTCAAAAGGTAGAAGTTGAAGGACAAAATGGCGTTGATCGTTTGACAACAAAATTAAAAACTGTAAATGGGGAAACAACCAACGTTGTAATTGTAAACAGAGACGTTATAACTCCTTCAGTAGATAAAGTAGTTAAAGTTGGTACTAAAGTTTATGGTGGTGCAACCGCACCAATTATGTCAGGTTCTTGGGCTTGGCCTACAATTTCTCAATATTATATATCAAGTTATTTTGGTTATCGTTGGGGTAAAATTCACGAGGCATTAGATATAGCAGGTAGTGGTGAAGGCTCTCCAATATTTGCAGCAGGATCAGGTACGGTAGTAACATCACAAAATAAAGGAAGCTTAGGTAACCATGTTACGATAAATCATGGTAATGGTTATTATACACTTTATGCTCATATGCATTCTAGATTAGTTCAAGTAGGCCAAACTGTTGAAAAAGGTCAACAAATTGGTACGATGGGTCATACTGGATTTGCAACTGGTACCCATTTACACTTTGGTTTATATAAAAATGGTCTTCCTTATAGGGATGGTATACCAATGGATCCAATGATACTATATCGATAATGAAATTAGCGGTATTATCAAGTGGAAGCAGGGGTAATTGTGCATTAATACAAACTGGTAGCACCAAGATTTTAATTGATCTTGGTGTTACTAAATCATATGTAGAGGAAAAATTAGCAGAATTAAAAGTGGATCCAGAAGAAATAAATGCAATATTAATAACACATACCCATGTTGATCATATACAAGGTTTAAAAGTATTTTTAAAAAAATATCATCCAAAATTATATGTTAATAAAACTATACTTAGTCTTTTAAAAGAATACATAGATGATTTTTCATATGTTGTTTATGAAACTAATAATTTTAAAATTGGAGATGTTGATATACAAGTAATAAAAACATCACATGACGTAAGTGGTTCTGTTGGTTTTATTATTAAAAATAATGAAAAGTCATTGGTTTATATAACAGATACAGGTTATATAAATAATAAATATCATGAAAGCTTAAGAAATCATAATTTATATGTAATTGAAAGTAATCATGACGTAGAAATGCTTATGAATGGTAAATATCCTTTTCATTTAAAGAAGAGAATTTTAAGTGATAAAGGACACTTATCTAATGATGATGCATCTTATTATTTATCAGAGTTTATAGGTAGTAATACTAATACAATTATTTTGGCACATCTAAGTGATGATAATAATACGTATGAAAAAGCTATTAATACTTTAACAGGGGTATTAAAATCAAAAAATAAGATGGTAAAAAATATTATAGTTGCTAAGCAAAAACAAACAACGGATTGGATAGAGGTATGATAAAGGTAATTTGTGTTGGTAAAGTAAAAGAACAATATTTTAATGAGGCTTTAAAAGAATATGAAAAAAGATTAAGTAAATATACGAAATTACAAATAATAGAACTACCGGATTATAATTATGACATACAAAAAACAATTTTAGAAGAAGGTAAAAATATATTATCTAAACTAAATGATAATGATTATGTTATTGTTACAAATATAAATGGTAATAAATTAAATTCTGTAATGTTATCTAATTTTATTAATAAAAATCTATCAAAAAACTTAGTTTTTATAATAGGTGGTTCATACGGATTATCAGATGATGTTATGAAAAGGGCTAATTACTGTATATCATTTTCTGATTTAACTTTTCCACATCAATTATTTAGAATTATTTTATTAGAACAAATATATCGTTCATTTAAAATAATAAATAATGAGAGCTATCATAAATAGCTCTTTTTGTTTGTTCTTTTTTTATAATAATTCTAAATATTTATTTAACATTTCAATTTCTAAATCATTAACTAATTTGACAAAATGAGTATAATTTCCAGTAGTATGTGCCTTATCTAATGCATTATAGTATTCTAATCTTTTTTCTTTTTTTATGATTACTGGAAGATATCCACTATTCATTAAAGATAGATTCATAACTAATCTTGATGTTCTTCCGTTACCATCAATAAATGGATGAATTTTAACTAATTCACCATGTAGTAATGCTGCCTTAATAATTGGATGGTATTTTTTCCAATCATCATAGTTAATAATTAATTTTTTCATTAATTCTGGAACTATTAAATAATCTGGTGGAATATGTATAGCACCTTTTATTTTTACATTCTCATCTCTATATTTACCAGCATTCTTATCATCAATTCCTTTTAATACTAATTGATGAATATTTTTAATATTCCATTCAGTAATTGGCTTTTTATCTTTAATAAGATCATCCAAAAATAATATTGCTTGTTCATGATTGATAGCTTCTAAATGTTCTTTTAATGATTTACCACCAACTGTAATACCTTCTAAAACAACTTGTGTTTCTCTTAAAGTTAACGTATTTCCTTCTATACCATTGCTATTATAAGTCCATTCTAAATTAATAGATTCTTTTAAAGATTTTAGTGTTTCTTTTGATATAGGCCTTTTGGAACTTAATTCCTTATTTAATTTATCGACCTCATCAAAATAATTATCAGGTAATTCAAATTTAAATTCAGTATTATTAAATTTAATACTTCTTTTATCGGCAGGTTTATTAGCATTAATAGGAATATTCCAATTATTACCTACTTTAACGGCACCATCAATTCTTCCATCTTGTAATAATTGTCTTATTCTTCTTTCACTAATATTCCATTTTTTTACAGCTTCTTTTGTAGTCATAAATTCCATAATTACACCTCTGTTTGTATTATACCGATATCGGTAGTATTTGTCAATGTATTTTATACCGATATCGGTATATTATTATAATATGGTATATTTTGAGCATTATTCATTTTATTATTTATAGTTAATAAAAAATGTAAGTAAAGTAAAACTCTAAATAATGTTTATTATGAAAAATTACACACTTATAATTTTAATATGTTAAAATTTTGGTGATTGCAACATTTGTTTTTAGGTGAATAACTCTTATAATTATTGATTAACAAAGCAAAAAAAACGCAATTGCCTTATCCCAAGGTTTTTGTTTGTTATTTTTAATACATCTGATATAATAAAAACAAAGGAAGTTAGAATTGACTTATGAGGAGGTGTTAAACTTGTTTCATAATAATTGGGATAATATTTTACATGATGAAATGAAAAAAAGTTATTTTAAGTATATAAAAGATTTTGTTAAGGAAGAAAGACTTTCTAAAACAATATATCCACCAGCTCAAGATTTATTTAATGCGTTTAAATTAACTGATTTTAATGATATTAAAGTGGTTATTTTAGGTCAAGACCCTTACCACGGTGAAAAAGAAGCCATGGGACTTTCTTTTTCGGTAAGAAGGGGAGTTAGAACACCACCTTCCCTAAAAAATATATTTAAAGAATTATATGATGACCTAAAAATAAAAAGAACTGATACTGATTTATCAGATTGGGCTAAGCAGGGTGTGTTTTTGCTTAATACGGTTCTTACTGTTGAAAAAGATAAAGCTAATTCTCATAAGGATATTGGATGGGAAATATTTACTGATTACGTAATCAAACAAATAAATGATAAATTAGATAACGTTGTCTTTATTTTATGGGGAAGGCAAGCGAGAGATAAGAAAAGAATTATAACTAATCCTAGTCATTACATAATAGAGTCAGCACATCCATCTCCTTTATCAGCTTATAATGGTTTTTTTGGAAGTAAGCCTTTTTCAAAAACAAATAAATATTTAAAAGAGCATAATAAAAAGGAAATTATTTTTTAATTTCCTTTTAATATTTAAAATCATTATAATCTGCATCGTTAATACTTTTTTTATCAAACGATTCTTTTTCTTTTCTTCCTTTAATAAAAGTAATTATAATTTGTGGAAAGCTTTTTATTAGTTTATTATATTCATTAATAACATCGTTATAATATTCTTTATAAGCATTTAATTTATCTTCAGTTTCGTTAATAGCAAATGATATTTTTTGAAATTCTTCATTATTTTTTAATTTTTTATATTTATCTTTAATTAGATAAAATTCGTTTATGTATACCAATAGTTTTCTATCTAATTCAATCATATTATTACTATTAGATAATTCGTTTATATTTTCATATATTTCTTTATCAGTATTTAAAACTTCTTTTATTATTGCCTCAGAGTCTTGTATTAATGCTTTTCTTTGAATTAGCATACCATTTATCTTATCTTCAATATTGTTTAATTTAATAGATGAAAAATTTAGTTTGTCTTGATATATCATAAAGAATAAGACTATTAAGCATACTACTAAAGTTACTATTATTAATGTCATTTAATCTACCTCTATTCTAATTTTGATTATAACAAAACTAAAGAATATTTACAAGGTATTTAATTTTGTGGATAATATTCTGGACTATAATTTATTTTTTCATCAAACTCTACATAATTTAGATAAATCATAAGTAATAAATACCATTTTCCGTTTTGTGGATCACTAATTATTATATGATCCCTTCCAGCAGTTTCAATTATTCCTTTATATGTTTTATCTCTCCATTCAACGGAATCTGGATATGAAAGATAAAATGTAGCTAATTTACCACGATTAAGTCTTAAAATATTTTCAACGTATGATTGCTCAAGTTCAAGCATATTATTGTTAGCTTGCATAGTTGCTAAATTGTTGTTGCTAGAATTATTAGTATTCATGCTTGGCATTGATGCAACCGTACCCATTGCGGTAGTTTGCAACCCACTTACACCAACGTTTGGATAAGTGGGGTTTGAATAATAATTTGTATTCATATATTATCTCCTTTTTTAAATTCATTTAAACATATGATTGAATTAAAATAATTATACATGTTATAATTAATAATAGACAGGAGTTGTAATAAGTGAAAGTAAAAGTAGGAGTGTCTGCAAGACATGTTCATTTAACTAAAGAAGACGTAAACATATTATTTGGAAAGAATTATATACTTACTAAAAAGGCAGATTTATCTCAATTTGGACAATATGCATGTAACGAACAAATAACTTTAATTGGTGCTAAAAACACTATTAAAAACGTAAGAGTTTTAGGCCCTGAAAGAAACCAAACACAAGTTGAAATTTCTAAAACAGATTCTTATAAATTAGGAATTAATCCGCCCGTTAGAAATTCTGGAGATTTAGATAATGCTGCTTTAATTACTATTGTAGGCCCTTGCGGGCAAATAACTAAAAAAGCTGCAATTATTGCAGCAAGACATTTACACGTTAATAAGCAAGAACAAATAAAATATGGTCTTATTAATAAAAAAAACGTATCTATTAAAGTAAATAATGAAAAAGGTGGAATACTAAATAATGTAAGTATAAGAGTAGATGATAATTATTCTTATGAAGTTCATTTGGATACTGATGATGCAAATGCATTTTTAATTAAAAATGGTGATGAAGTAGAAATAATAATAGAGGACTGATTATATGAAATATAGTTTTAAAACAAAAATACCAAGAAAACAATATGATGATTTTGTTAAAAATTTCCCATCTACAACTTTTATGCAAACGTCTTCTTGGGCTGAAATAAAAAGTGCTTGGGATTGTGATTTTGTCGGTATGTATGATGATAATAAAAAACTTGTATGTGCTGCTATGCTTCTTAAAAGAAAGTTATTTTTAAATAAAAAATTAATATATGTACCAAGAGGTTTTGTAATTGATTATAATGATTCTAGTTTATTAAGTAACTTTGTAGATGAATTAAAAAAATATGCAAAAAAAATAAATGCAATTGATATAAAAATTGATCCATTTATATGTTTTAATGAAGATAATATACAAAACATAAAAAAGAATAAGAAAATTGAATTAAATAGACCTTTTACTTATAATACCAATTTAATAGTAAAAGAATTAGAAAAAAATAACTTTAAACATGGTGGGTATAAAAAAGAGGTAAATGCTTATATACAGCCTAGGTATACAATGGTTATTAGCCTAAAAGATAAAGATGGAAATTTCTTTGACAAACAGCAGTTAAGAAGAACTTTTCCTAAAAATACTAGAAATTATATAGGAAAATATCAAGAAGATCGCGGAGTTGAATTTTCTTATTCTAAAAACATAGAAGATGTTAAAGATTTAGTTAGTGTTCTTCATTGTACGGAAAAAAGACAGCATATTGCTCTTAGAAATGAAAAATATTTTAATAGTATAATGCAAAATTTTAAAGATAATGCAGTTTTATTTTTTGCTAGGATAAACATAGATAAATATATAGAATTTTTAAATAATGATATGAAAGAGCATGAAGATAAAAAGGAATTTTGTGAAAAACAGATAAAAGAAGCAATTAATGTAAAGCAAAAATATGGTAACAAACCTTTAGCGGGAGCAACAATAGTTATGATGCCAACATGTAAAAAAGGAATTAAGGTTGCATCGTTTCTTTATGCTGGTACTAATACGGATATATTACCATCTCTTAAGATAACTAACGGACTTATGTTTTATAGATTATGTTATTGCCTAGATGAAGGGTGTGATTACTGTGATTTAGGAGGTGTAGATGGTTCTTTACAAGATCATTTATCAACTTTTAAATCAAAGTTTAATCCTGAAGTATTAGAATTAGTAGGAGAATTTGATTTAATAATTGATAGATTTTGGTTTTTAATATTTAAGATGGGAGTTAAAGTTTTAAAATTTATAAGATCTAAAAGATAGTTAAATAGAAGTAAATAAGAACTTTTAATTAAGTTCTTTTTATTATATAATTATTTTAGTTTGGATGTGGTTTAATGTTTAAAATAGGAAACGTACAAATAGAAAATAGGGTTGTTTTAGCACCTATGGCAGGTGTGTGTAATAGTGCTTTTAGAAGAATAATAAAACAAATGGGGTGTGGGCTTTTGTATGCTGAAATGGTAAGTGATAAAGCTTTGGTTTATGATAATGAAAAGACTAAAAACATGTTATACAGCACGCAAGAAGAAAGACCAATTGCCCAACAAATATTTGGAAGTGATAAGCAAAGTTTTGTTAAGGCTGCTAAAATAGTAGAAAAAATTATGAAACCAGATATAATTGATATAAATATGGGATGTCCTGTTGCAAAGGTAGCATTAAGAGCACAAGCGGGTTCTGCTCTTTTAAAGGATCCAAAGAAAGTTTATGAAATAGTAAGTGCTGTTGTTAAGGCTGTTAAAGTTCCAGTTACGGTTAAAATAAGAAGTGGTTGGGATAGTAATAGTATAAATGCTGTTGAAATAGCAAAAATGTGTGAAAAAGCTAAAGCAAGTGCAATAACGGTACATCCTAGAACACGCAGCCAGGGGTATAATGGATTATCTGATTGGAATATAATAAAAGAAGTAAAAGAAAATGTTAATATCCCAGTAATAGGTAATGGTGATATTTTAAGTGCCGAAGATGCGAAAAAAATGATCGATCAAACCAAATGTGATGCTGTTATGATAGGGCGTGGTGTTTTAGGTAATCCATATTTGATAAAGCAAATTGTAGCTTACTTAGATAATGGTACGTTATTAAAACCTCAAGATCCTATTGAAAAAATGAAAGTATGTCTTAAACATTTTGATTATTTATTACAAATAAAACCAGAGAAAGTTGCGGTGCTAGAAATGAGAACTCACGCAGCTTGGTATCTAAAAGGATTAAAAGATGGTGTGTCAGTTAAAAAAAAGTTATATGAAATTTCAACAAAAGAAGAATTTATCGCACTTATTAAAGAATATATGGAAAAATTATCTAAAAATATGTTATAATTTAAGTGTAGGACAAGTTTATGATATTGGTGCGTGGTATCATATTTTTGATCCAAAAACAAATATGTCAGTAGGGAGGAAAAATGAAAAAGTATAATTTATTTAAAGTTTTAGCAATAACCGTTTTTGTTGTATGGCTACTTACCTTGTTCATACCAGGTTCATACGTAGATTATACTGGTGCTATTGCATCAAATGGTGTTGCTGGAGTTGGAATATGGGGTTTATTATCTAATTTAACTATTTCAATATCTTACTTTAATAATATTGCGGTATTTTTAATAGCTGTTGCATGCTTTTATGCAGTATTAAATAAAGTAGATGCTTATAAAAAATTTGTAAGTAAAACAGCTTCATTATTTAATGGAAAGGAAAAACTATTAGTAGCTATTACTACAATAGTATTTGGAGTTATTTCTATTTTTGTAAATGATTTCATGATTTTATTAGTTTTTGTACCTTTTATATATGAAGTAATGAAAACTCTACAAGTAGATAAAAAAGTATTTTTATCTTCTACGTTAGTAGCAAGCTTAATTGGTAGCATGTGTGGAATATATAATAATACATTATTTACTGCGTTTGATTTAAAGGTAAATACTTTGTTGTTAGTAAAATTAGTTTTATTTGTTATATCAATAGCTATCTTATTAGTTTTAACCGCACCTAAAACCAAAGATAAGCAAAAAGAAAAAAAGATAGAATCTAAATCTAAGAAAAGTACTAAAGAGGAAGTAAAGGAAAAAACAGTAAAGAGAGTATCAACTAAATCAAAGGAAAAGAAAGTTAACAAAGCACTTTATGCAATTCTTACATTATTATTTGGTTTTATTGGTATAAATAAATTGTATGCTGGAAAGATAAAATCATTTATATTAAGTCTTGTATTTTGTTTAACAGGTATTCCTGCAATTTTATCTATTGTAGAATTTATAACTGTGTTAACTGAAAAGAAAGATAAAGAAGGAAAAATTCCTGTAACAAGTGATAGAAGAAAAAATGTTTGTTTTTATGTTTCTTTAATCATATTCGTACTATTTATTATTAGTTCTATAATTCCTTGGGAAAGTTTATTTGAAAAAACTATATTTAGTGATTTTAATACATGGTTAAATGGTATTAAAATAGGTGATTATGCAGTATTTTCAAATATTATTGGTACACCTATGATTACTGATAAAGCAACTGGTGCAACCTCTGGTGTAATTAGTGCATTTGGATCATTCCAAATGATTGATATATCAATATTATTATTCATAATTACATTAGTAATAGGAGTTACAAGTTCTAAGGTTAATGAATTTATTTCTACTATAACAAATAGTACTAAGAAAATTCTTCCTGTTGCATTAACTGCTATGCTTATAAGTATAGTACTAATAATGATGGTAACAACAGGCGTAAACGTAACAATAGCTAATGCAATATTAAAAATTACAAAGGGATTTAATGTTGCAACATCAACGTTTGCAGCTATGATAAGTAGTGTTTTAACTGGTGATTTTTATTACTTAGTATCAACTGTTGGAACGGTATTTAAAGCAGTTATAACTAATAGTGATTATTATGGTGTAGTTGCATTTATTATCCAAAGTATTTATAACGTTATGATGATTATTGCACCAACATCAGTTGGATTAATAATTGGTTTATATTATTTAGACATTCCTTATAATAAATGGTTTAAATTTATTTGGAAGTTATTACTTATATTATTAATTATTGTTATAATAACATCAATCGTTATATATGCATTAGTTTAAAAGACCTATGGGTCTTTTTTTGTATTAAAATTAAATATTATAACCATAACAAACATAGAATAAAATTGAAAGGAGAATTCTATGTTTGTTAATTTTAGTGAAGAAACAAGGCATCTTTTAAAGCAAGCAGAAAAAGAAAAACAACTGTTAAATCATCCTTATGTAGGAAGTGAGCATTTGCTATTATCAATACTACATGATAGTAAATTAGTTCCTATTTTAAAAAAGCATAGAGTAACCTATAAAAATTTCAAAGAAAAATTAATTTCACTTGTTGGTATTGGTAGTAAAAAAAGTGACTTTATTTTATATACACCACTTTTAAAAAGAGTTTTAGAAAACGCGGTTATTGAGGCAAGGGAAGATAATAATAAAAGTGTTAACCCAGAATTACTTATAATAAATATTTTAGATGAAGAAGATGGAGTTGCTTATACTATATTAAGAAGCATGAAGATAAATTTAGATAGACTATATTTTGATTTAAGAAACGTGAAAAATATAAAGAATAATAGAAAGAAAAAATTACTATTAGAGGAACTTGGAGTTGATATGACCAAGCTTGCTAAGGAAAAAAAATTAGACCCAGTAATTGGTAGAGAAAATGAGATAAAAAAAACACTTGAAATATTACTTAGAAGAAAAAAGAATAATCCAATTTTAATAGGTCCTGCTGGTGTGGGTAAAACTGCAATAGTAGAGGGAATAGCAAATTTTGCTATAAGCGATAAATGCCCATCATTTTTAAAAAATAAAAGAATAATTTCACTAAACATTTTTCAATTAGTATCAGGCACAAAATACAGAGGAGAATTTGAAGAAAAGATGAAAACGTTAATAAAAGAATTAGAAGATAATCAAGATATAATTCTTTTTATTGATGAAATTCATACCATGGTAGGAGCAGGTGGAGCAGAAGGAGCAATAGATGCATCTAATATATTTAAACCTGCTTTAGCAAGGGGGTTAATAAGAATAATAGGAGCAACAACGTTAGATGAATATAAAAAGTTTATAGAGCCAGATGCTGCCTTAGCAAGAAGATTTCAAAGTGTTGTGGTAGAAGAACCAACGTTTGATAATGTAGTTAAAATCTTAAAAGGGATAAAACCTCTTTATGAAAAATATCATGATATAACAATTAGTGATGATTTATTAAAAGACATAGCATTTTTATCAGAAAAATATTTGAATAATAGATTTGAACCAGATCGTTCAATTGATATATTAGATGAGGTATGTGCAAAAACATCTGTTTTAGAAGATTGTAATGAAAAGAAAAAACGGATATTAAAAGAAAAAATAAAACAGATAAGTAAAGAAAAAATAAAAGCCTTATCAGATAGTAATTTTAAAAGAGCATATGATTTAAAGACTGAAGAAAACAAATTAAAAATAGATTTTAAAAATATAAAGTTGAAAAGAAAAAAGGTAAGTAAAAGTGATGTTATACAAGTTATAAAAAATAAAGGTAATATTATGTTTTTTTCGTATGATAAAAGAAAAAATGAATTTTATAAATCAATTGAGGAAGAATTAAATAATACAATTTATGGTCAAAAAGAAAATATAAGCAAACTAATAAGATCCCTTAAAAAAAGACAATTTCTAGAAACTAAGGGTTGTTATTCAGTTCTTATAGAAGGTAATCATGGGGTTGGTAAGTCTTTGCTTGCTAATTCATATTTAAAAAAATTAGTAAATGAAAAAAATATAATAAATATAGATGCCAGTGAATATGAACAAAATAGTAGTATAAGCAAACTAATTGGTACAACCGCAGGTTATTTAGGATATGATAATAAAAATAATGTTTTTGAAAAAATAAGAACAAATCCAAACTCTGCAATTGTAGTAGATAATTATGAAGATGGTTGTGAAGAATTTAAAAATTTATTTATAAGAATATTAGAGTTAGGTAAAATAGAAGATGCATCAGGTAAAATGATAGATTTTAATAATTCTATTATCATATTTATTACAAATAATTCTAGTCAATCAAAACAACTTGGTTTTAGCAAGCAAAAAAATAAAAACATAATAAACTTTAATGACCGACTTTCAAATAAGGTATCTGTTGCATTAATAATAGATGATCCAGATGATGTAACTATAAGAAAAATAATAAAAGATAATATAAATAAAATTGTTAGTAAATATGGACAGATAAAAATAAATTATGAAGAAAGTATAATAAATGATATTTTTAATAGTGTTAGTGAAACTAATGATTTTAAGAATATAAAATCTTTAGTAGAAAATATTTTTGAAATTAGAATAATGGATGCAATATTAGATAATAAAAAAAGTATTGATATAAAGTTTAATAAAGAAAGTGATTGTATTAGGGTTACAAGTTAAATTCACTTTCTTTCTTTTTTAATTTATTGTATAATTTAATAAATGGGAAGTGATTAGTATGAAATTATATAATACTCTTACAAGAAAAGTTGAAGAGTTTGTTTCTAATGAACCTGGAATTGTTAAAATGTATACGTGTGGTCCTACCGTTTATCACTATGCTCACATAGGTAATTTAAGAAGCTATATAATGGAAGATATATTAGAAAAAACATTAATGTATAATAATTATAAAGTAAAAAGGGTTATGAATATTACTGATGTTGGTCACTTATCTAGCGATTCTGATACTGGTGATGATAAAATGGTTAAAAGTGCTAAGGAAAAAAACAAATCAGTTCTTGACATAGCAAAATTTTATACTGATGCTTTTTTCAAGGATTGTGAAAAATTAAATATAAAAGTACCAGAAATAATAGAGCCCGCTACTAACTTAATACCGCAATATATTAATTTAATAGAAAATTTACTTTCAAAAGGTTTCGCGTATATCTCAGGCGGAAACGTATATTTTGATACATCTAAATTAAAAGATTATTATGTTTTAACTAACCATAAAGAAGATGAAATGGTAGTTGGGGTAAGAAAAGGTGTAGATAAAGATGATAATAAAAAAAATCAAGCAGATTTTGTATTATGGTTCACTAAATCTAAATTTGAAGATCAAGAGTTAAAATGGGATTCTCCTTGGGGTCTTGGGTATCCAGGATGGCATATAGAGTGCTCTTGCATTAGTATGAAATATTGTGGTGAATATTTAGATATTCATTGTGGTGGTGTTGATAATATTTTTCCACATCATACTAATGAGATTGCTCAATCAGAAAGTTATTTAGGACATAAATGGTGTAATTACTGGGTACATTGTGAACACTTAAATGATAAAAACGGAAAGATGAGTAAGAGTAACGGAGACTTTTTAACTGTTTCTTTGTTAGAGCAAAAAGGTTATGATCCGTTGTCATACAGACTTATGTGTTTGCAATCACATTATCGTAAGCAGCTAGTATTTACTTATGAAAGCTTAGATAATGCCGAGATAGCTTACAAAAAATTAAAGCAAAAATCTCTTTCTTTAAATGATGATGGTAACGTTGATGATGATTCTTTTGATGTATATAATCAAAAATTTAAAAACGCTATAAATGATGATATGAATACCTCAAGTGCATTAACGGTATTATATGATGTATTAAAAGATAATGATTTAAGTGATGCTACCAAAAAAAAGCTAGTAAAATCATTTGATAAAGTACTTTCATTAAATTTACTAAAACAAAATACTAATGATTTAGATGATGAGTTTATTTCTTATGTTGAAAATCAAATAAAATTAAGAATAGAAGCTAAAAAAAATAAAGATTTCAAATTAGCTGATAAAATAAGAGATGAATTAAAGGAAAAAGGAATTGAAATTAAAGATACTAAAGAAGGAACTGTTTGGACAGTAAGATAAGGAATTAAAATATGGATATAAAAGGTAATATTAAAAATAAAATAATAAGTACAAAACTTAATAAAATAAAAAAAATGGGTTATGATGATGAACAAGCTAAAGCTTTATATGATGCTATGCTAGTTTATCCTCATATAATAGATTTTGTAGATAAAAGTTATAATGTTTCACAAATAAATGAGGTTTTAGCTTTTTTTAAGCATGAAGATTTATCTAGTATTATGTATCTTAATAATTTAGAACCATCAAAAAGAATTCTTATGATAGAAGCTTATAATAAATTTTATAGCTTAAGAGATAATAAAAATGTAGGAACATTTAGACTGTGTTATCAAATTGCATTAGAATATGATGAAGCTATACTAAGGAAAGTATTAGAAAAATTAATAACTGATAAACCTGATTATGAGTTATTAAATCTAATTAGAAATGCCATGGATCAAAATGTTAGTCTTTATGATTTAAAAGCTTTTTCATCTTTAAAAGAAGAAAAAAGTAAATCAAAGTAGAATAAAAAAACAATTTATAATACATACTATTTTTGGTGATTGTATGTATTATTTAAATTGTTTTTTTGTATACTCAATTTTTGGTCATGTTCTAGAAACTATTGTTGCCTTAGTTACTCATACAAATTTTAAAAGTGGTATTTTAAATGGGTGGTGGACTCCGGTATATGGGATTGGAGCAGTTACTATTTTATTTGTATCTGAGTATTTATTTAAAAATCTTCATATGAATAGAGTTTATGAAACAATTATAGTTTTCTTTGTTGTTGCAATAGTTTTATCTACCCTAGAAGCATTAGGTGGTGTATTAATTGAAAAGATATTTGGTGAGGTATTTTGGGATTATTCTTCTCAAAAATTTCATATAGGGTATTATATATCACTTGAGATGACGTTAGTATGGGGTTTTGCAAGTGTTATTTTTATATATATAATAAATCCGTTATTAAAGGGATTTATAAAAAAAATACCTATTTGGGTAACAATTTTATTAGTTATGTTATTTTTATTTGATTGCACTAAAACTTTTATGGATAAGAAAAGGATATAATAAAAACTTTAAAATACTAATGATTATCCATTGTTAAATATGTAAAAAATTATAGTATTTTATCAACAAGTCCGTAATTTAGAGCCTCTTTAGCAGTTAGATAATGGTCTCTTTCGGTATCTTTTTCTATTATTTTAATATCTTTATTGGTTTTTTCGGATAATATTTTATTTAATTTATTTCTTAAATATAAAATTCTATCCGCTACTATTTTAATTTCGGTAGCTTGACCACTTACCCCACCAAGAGGTTGATGAATCATTACTTCACTATTTGGTAATATGAATCTTTTTCCTTTTTTTCCACTAGCAAGTAAAACTGATGCCATTGAAGCAGCCATACCAACGCATATTGTAGATACATCACTTTTTATAAAATTCATTGTGTCATAAATTGCCATACCTGCTGTAATGCTTCCTCCTGGACTATTTATATATAAACTAATATCACAATGGTTGGTAGAATCTAAAAAAAGTAGTTGTCCAATTACCATGTTTGCAGCATCATCATCTATTTCTCCGCTTATAAATATAATTCTATCTTTTAATAATCTAGAATATATATCATATACTCTTTCACCATTTTTTGTTTTTTCTATAATACTAGGAATTAAGTTCATATTTTATCACCCTAGTAATATTATGTATAGTAAGTTAGTAAATATTACCTAAAATATTGTGACTTTTTTCAGCATTTCTGATAAAATATAATATAGTGTGAAGAATAAAGTAGGGTGATGTTATGTCAATTATAAAAATAAACTATAAAGGCAAGGAATTGCAAAAGGAAAAAGGTGTTTTACTAAGTGATATAAAAAATGAGGTAAAAGACGATTATGAATATGATGTTATTGCGGCATCAGTAAATAATAGATTAACAAGTTTAGATAGTAAGTTAACTAAAAGCTGTACTGTTGATTTTTTCGATATTACAACTGCTAATGGAATTAAAACTTATGAAAGAGGTATTTTGTTTTTATTTATTAAAGCAGTTAAAGATTTATTAAATTGTGATGTTAGAATTCTTTATAACGTGGATAATGGAATTTATGTTGAAATTTTAGCAAATAACTTAATTTCGGAAGTAACTGTTGAGAAAATAAAAATAAGAATGCGAGAGTTATGTGAGCAAGAGCTACCAATAACTAAGATAATGGTCTCTAGAATTGATGCAATTGATTATTTTGAAAAGATAAATCAAATGGATAAAGCAAACTCTCTTAGATATATTAGTAATTCTAGTATAAGTCTTTATAAACTTGATGATACTTTGGATTTCTTTTATGGTGTATTACCAGATAATACAAAGGTATTAAACAAATATAATGTTAAGTTTTTAAAAGATAATAAAGTTATTTTAATGATACCTAACTATAATAATGTATCTGATTTTGAAAATGTAAAATTAAATAAGAATGATAAACTAATAGAAGCTGTTGAAAAAAATTATTCTTATTTGAATAGTTTGGAAATTAGTACGTCAGTTGAACTTAATCGCATGATATCAACGGGAGATTATTCTGATTTAATAAGAATTAGTGAATCAATTCAAAATAATGAACTATTTAATATTGCGGATAAAATAAGTAAAGATAAAGATTTAAAAGTAGTCTTGATAACAGGGCCTTCATCATCTGGTAAAACTACTATTTCTAAGAAATTAACGTTATTTTTAAGAAGTAAAGGAATAAAACCATTGCCAATATCGATTGATGATTTTTATACGAACCTTGATGAAAGGGTTTTAGATGAAAATGGCGAACCGGAAAAGGAAAGAATACAAGCGATTGATACTAATCAATTTAATAAAAAAATATCAGAATTATTAAATGGAAAAGAAGTAAAATTACCTAAGTATGATTTTATAACTGGTAAACAAAAAATAAGTGATGTTAGTACAAAAATGAGTGAGAAAAGTGTTTTGATTATTGAGGGTATACATGCTTTTAATGAGCAATTAACTGAGATGATTCCAGATAAAAATAAATTTAAAATATACATATGTCCCTTAACTCCTTTGGGTATTGATAATCATAACAGATTTAAGTCAACTGATAACAGATTATTAAGAAGAATAGTGCGTGATAATATGTCGCGTGGTGCATCAGCATCTGTAACCTTACAGGTATGGAAAAACGTAAGAAAGGCAGAAGAAGAGATGCTTATGCCATACGTTAAAGATGCTAATTATGTTCTTAATACGTCGTTAGCTTACGAATTGGGTGTACTAAAAACTTATGCAGAGCCACTTTTATTTTCTGTATCAGAAGATGATCCTAATTATGATGAGGCTTTAAGGTTAATAAATTTATTTAGAGTAATACTTGGTATGCCAAGTGATAATGTTCCAAATGATTCGATAATAAGAGAATTTATTGGTGGTAGTTGTTTTAAAGATTAACAAATGTTACAATATATAAGTAGGAGATGATAAAATGGCAATTAAAGTTGCAATAAATGGTTTTGGAAGAATAGGAAGGTTAGTATTTAGATTAATGCAAGAAGATCCTAGTTTTGATGTTGTTGCTATAAATGATTTAACTGATGCTGCACAACTTGCGTACTTACTTAAATATGATACATCTCATAGAAGATATAAAACTAACAGCATATCTAATGATGATAGTAATATAATTATAAATGATAAAAAAATAAAAATATATAGTGAAGAAGATCCCTGTATGTTACCATGGGCGGATCTTGGTATAGATGTTGTATTTGAATGTACTGGATTTTTTACAAGTAAGGAAAAGTCTTATGCTCATATAAAGGCTGGTGCTAAAAAAGTAATTATTTCAGCGCCTGCTAAGGGAGATTTAAAAACGATTGTTTATAATGTTAATCATGAAGATTTAACGGGAGATGAGACAATAATAAGTGCAGCAAGTTGTACAACTAATTGTTTGGCACCGGTAATGAAGCTATTGTGTGATAATTATGGTGTAGAAAAAGGATTTATGACAACAATTCATGCTTATACTAATGATCAAGCAACGTTAGATGTAGCTCATAAAAAAGGTTATATGGCAAGACGTGGAAGAGCAGCTGCTGCAAATATTGTTCCAGCATCAACTGGTGCGGCTAGTGCAATAGGTCTTGTAATACCACAATTAAAAGGTAAATTAGATGGTACTGCAATGCGTGTTCCCGTTACTACTGGATCTGTTATTGATTTAACGTTAGAACTTAAAGAAAAAGTAACGAAAGATCAAATTAATGATTTGTTTAAAAACAATCAAACTCAAACTATTATGTATACTGAAGATCCAATAGTATCTAGTGATATAATTGGTATGGAATGTGGTGCTTTAGTAGATGGTTTACTAACAAACATAATAGAAGTTGATGGTAAACAATTAGTTAAGATTGTAGCTTGGTATGATAATGAAATGAGTTATTCCGCACAAATGGTAAGGACTGCTAAATACTTTGCAAATAAATAAAATGCTAGTTTAAAAAACTAGGTTTTTTTATATGATTCATGATATAATACTTTATAGATAAATGGTGGTGATAAAGGTGAACGATATGGATTATTCTACTGATGTTGAATATGAAACAAAAGAAAAGAAAAAATTTCAGATAACTCGTGGTATGGTTATTTTAGCTGTATTAGCACTAATTATTTTAATTGTAATAATAATAGTTATAGTAAAAAAAGTATCATCTAATAACGCTAATAAATATAGTATAGAGGATTTTCAAAAATTAGAAGGTAGAATGATAGAAGAAGCACCAACTTACATATCACAAAATCAAATGGTTTTAACGGATAAGGAAGTTAAAATAGATTTAAAAGATTTATTAGTAGAAAACGGAGGCTTTATTGATCCTAATAAAGTTAAGGCCGCTAAGGTGTGCGATGGGTATGTTTTAGCATCTAAACAGGATAAAGAAAATTATTCATCATATATAAAGTGTGGTAATATGTATACTACTAAAGGATATTCTAGCTCCTTAAAAGATAATAAAACAACAACGACTTCTTCTGTTGCTGATAAAATCAATCCAACGATTACTTTAATAGGTGAAAGTGAAATAACTATAAGTATTGGAGATACCTTTAATGATCCAGGCGCAAAAGCAGTTGATAATATTGATGGAGATATAACGTCTAAAATAAAAACAAATGGTAGTGTTGATACTAAAAATGTAGGGACTTATATTATTACTTATGAAGTAGAGGATAACGCTAAAAATAAATCTAATATTAAAAGAACCGTTAATGTTATTGCCAGGTCAACAACAGCAGTAACCACTACAACAAAAGCTATTAAAACAACGAAAGCAACAACGAAAAAAACTAATCCTCCTAGGCAAACAACAACAGCAAGAAAACCAATGGCATCTCCTGTGATAACTTTGTATGGTAGTAAGACTGTTACTATTAATGTTGGAGGTAGATATACTGATCCAGGCTATTCAGCGGTAGATTCGTTAGGAAAAAGCATAACAGGTCTTGTAAAGGTTTCAGGAAACGTAAATACGACTACACCAGGAACATATTATATAACTTATCAAGTTACGGATGAATATGGAAATAAAGCTAGTGCATCAAGAATAATAATTGTAAAATCTACGTCTGTTGCTTTAAGTGGTATTCAGTTATCTCCTAATACCCTTGATATGAAACCTGGGCAAAACAGTAAGTTAACCGTATTTTTTAATCCTACTAATGCGACGGATAAAACTATTACTTGGAGTAGTAGTAATAATTCGATTGCAACCGTAAGTAATGGTACGGTTTATGCAAAATCAAGGGGTACTGCTGTTATAACAGCAAGAGCCTCAAATGGTAAAACAGCAAGTGCAAGAGTAACTGTTAAATAGGAATTTATTTCCTATTTTTTTCTTATCATGTTATAATTACTTTGGAGGATAAAAATGAAGAAGACAATAAGGGATTTTAATTTATCTAATAAAAAGGTAATAATAAGATGTGATCTTAACGTACCTTTAAAAGATGGAGTTATCTTAGATGATAATAGAATAAAAAAAAGTTTAGAAACAATAAATTATGCAATTAATAATAATGCTAAAGTAATTATATTATCTCATTTAGGAAGGGTAAAAACAGAAGAAGATAAGGCTAGTAACTCTTTATATCCTGTTTCTATAAGATTAAAAGAATTATTAAAGCGAGATGTTATATTTATAAATGAAACTCGTGGAAGCGTGCTCGAAAATGCTATTAGTAATATGAACCCCAAAGATGTTATTTTAGTTGAAAATACAAGATATGAGGATGTTTTAGATAAAAAAGAAAGTAATAATAATGAAGAACTTGCAAAATATTGGGCAAGTTTAGCAGATATATTTATAAATGATGCTTTTGGAACTTCGCATCGTAATCATGCTTCAAATGTTGGAATTGCTAGTTATTTACCATCAGGTATCGGTTTTTTAGTTGAAAAAGAAATTAATATGTTAGGTGATTTGCTTAATTCTCCTAAAAGACCATACGTAGTTATTATGGGTGGTGCAAAAATGAATGATAAAATAAAAATAATTGATAAATTAGCTGCTAAAGCCGATTATATTTTACTAGGTGGTGGTATTGCAAATACTTTTCTTACTGCCAAAGGATACGACCTTAAACAGTCGGTTTATGATAAGCAGAGTATTGATGTTGCAAAAGATATGCTAAATAAATATGCTAATAAAATAGTTTTACCAGAAGATGGGTACGGATCATTAGAATATAAAGATGATATAGATGTTTTTTACAGTAGTATAAATAACGTTGCATTAAATACAATGCTTTTAGATATTGGTCCAAAAAGTATAGAGTTGTTTTCGAAATATATAAATCAAGCAAAAACTATTTTTTGGAATGGACCCGTTGGTGTTTGCGAATTTAAAAATTTTGAATATGGTACGAAAAGCATTTGCGAATTATTAAAAAATAGTGGTGCAACCGTTGTTGTTGGGGGTGGTGATTCTGCTGCCGCTGCAATAAGGTTTGGTTATGAAAATGCATTTTCACACGTATCAACAGGAGGCGGAGCATCTCTTGAATTTATAGAGAAAAAAAGTTTGCCAGCAATAGAAGTAATAGATGAAAAATAGGTGTAGTATGAATAATAAAAAAATTAATATAATTATACTTGTAATTGCCATAATATTAGTATTTTATTTTACTTTAAAAGATAATTTTTTAGATATTATAAAAGAGTTATCAAAGGTTAACGTTTTAATATTTATTGTTGCTATTTTAATATTTATTTTATCTTTATGGTTTAAATCTTTAAGTCTTCATTTATTTATTAAAGAGCAAAATAAAAAGTATAAGCTAAAAAAAACCTTTGAGCTAACATTAATATCTCAGTTTTTAAATGGTATTACACCTTTTCAATCAGGTGGACAACCTTTTGAAATTTACTTATTAAAAAAAGATGGAGTAAGAATAAGTGATTCTACTGGCGCAATGATAAAAGATTTTATTTCGTTTCAAATTGCCCTTATATTATTTGGTGTGATCTCAATAATTATAAATTCATATTTAAACATAATTCCATACAAATCTAAACTAATACTGGTTATAGCACTTGGTTTTTTTATAAATGTTATAGTACTTATATTCTTGATACTTACAGTAAATGCAAAAAAGTTTTCTATTAAATTAGTTAATAAATTATTAAATTTTATATCAAAGTTAAGTAAAAGGATTAATATAAATAAAAGTAAAATAAATGATGGATTAATTAATTTTTATAATTGTGCTAGTGATCTTAAAAAAAATAAGAAATATTTTATTTTGGCTATTACAACTAATTTAATTAATCTTTGTCTTTTATATACTGTTCCTTTTATAATTTTTAAATCAATGAATTATAATGATATTAGTATATTAGTATCAATCGTTTTAACGTCGTTTGTTATGCTAATCGGTAATTTTGTACCTATACCAGGTGCAACCGGGGGAATAGAATATGGTTTTATTAGCTTTTTTAGTAGGCTAAATATTAGCTTTCCAGTTTTATCTGGAGCTATGTTGTTATGGCGTTTTGTTACTTATTTTTTTGGTATGTTTATTGGTTTTATTTCTTTGCTTTTAAGAAAAGGAGTTGATAAAAAATGCGTATAGGACTTTTTACAGATACTTATCCACCATATATAAATGGTGTTTCTACTAGCGTATTAATGTTAAAACAAGGATTAGAAAGTTTGGGGCATGAAGTATATGTTGTTACTGTTAATAGTGAGAATTTTCATTATAAAAAAGAAGATAACGTATTGATGATTCCCGGGGTTCCAATTGGAATATATGACTTTAGAATGACTAGCTTATATCCTTTAAAAGCACAAAAAATAATTAAAAGTTGGAATCTTGATGTTATTCATACGCATACTGAGTTTGCGGTTGGATCTTTTGCAAGATTAATAGCAAAGCAATATAATATTCCTTTAGTTCACACGTATCATACGATGTATGAAGAGTATATATATTATATAACCAAAGGATATTTTGATGGTGCATCAAAAAAATTGGTTGAGTATTTAACTTTGTTTTTATGTGATAAAACGGTTGAAGAACTTATTGTTCCAACTAAAAAAACATATGATTTATTTAAGGAAAAGTATAAGGTAAAAAGGGATGTACATATAATTCCAAGTGGAATAGATGTAACTAGATTTTATAAAGAAAACGTAGATAAAAAAGATGTTATTGAATTAAAAAAAGAATTAAATATTAAAAAAGATGATTTTGTAATTTTATATGTAGGAAGAATAGCTAAAGAAAAAAGTATTGATTTTTTAATTAAAAATTTAAAGGATATAATAAAAATAATTCCAAAAGCAAGAATGATAATAGTTGGTGATGGACCTGATGTTAATGATCTTGTAACATTTGCACATAAAAATAAACTTGATAATAAAGTTACTTTTACGGGTAAAGTACCATGGAGTGATGTATGTAAATATTATCAATTAGCAGATGTTTTTACAACTGCATCTAAAACAGAAACTCAAGGATTAACAGTAATAGAAGCAATGGCAGCAGAAAAACCAGTAGTTGCTATAAAAGATGAGAGTTTCGAACTTGTTATGACTGATAAACAAGATGGTTTGTTTTTTGAAACTGACAAGCAATATCAAGATTTAATTATAAAATTATATAAGAATAAGGATTATAGTAAGATGATTGCTAAGCAAGCAAGAATAACTGCTAATTCATATAATCCTACGGTATATGCAAAAAGAGTACTTGAGGTTTATCAAAAGGTTGTAAATAAAGATACCAATGTTTTGAAGAAAACTATTCATGGTGTAAAAAAGGTATTTACAAAAATTGGTGATAAGAAATGAAAAAAATTTTAGTTTGTAATCAAAAAATGTATTTAACTTATGATGAGGCTAAAGTATTAAAGAATCAAATGGATACTTTAGATATAGAAAACGTTGATTTAATAGTTTGTCCAAGTTACTTAAATTATGAAATATTTAATGGATATAATCTTGGTGCTCAAGATGCCTTTTATGAAGATAAAGGTGCTTTTACAGGAAAAATATCAGCCTATGATTTATCTTTTAGGGGAATAAAATTTTGTTTAGTTGGGCATTCTGAAATAAGAGACATAGATAATGATGAGGTGGTTAATCTAAAACTAAAAGCAGTTTTAAAAAATTCAATGATACCAATTTTATGCGTTGGAGAAACAAAATTAGATAAAGAATTAAGAAGAACTGCTGAGGTAATAAAAAAACAACTTGAAGTTGCTTTAAAAAATATTAATTTAAATGAGTATGACTCTTTATATATAGCTTATGAACCAAGATATTTAATAGGTGGAAAAAATACTTTGTCAAAAGATGATATTATAGATGTTATAAATTATATAAAAAAGATTATAGATTTTATGGGAATAAAAAAATATAAGCTTTTATATGGTGGTGCTATTTCATCAGAAAATATAAAAGAAATAGATTGTGAATATTTAGATGGCTATTTATTAGGTAATTCTTGTGTTTCTTTTGAAGAGTTAAAAAAAATAATAGAGTGTATAAAATAGTGTAAAGAAGAATAAATTTCAACAATTTATTCTTTTCAATTGATTTAAAATTGTGTTATGCTATTTTTGTAAGGGTAGGAGGGATTAGTTTTATGGGAGAAGCAATATATTTTCCAACTAAAAAATCATATATTAGTAAATTAATTGACGCCCTTTTAGATATACGTCTTACGTTAAGTTTTGAAAAAATTAACAATGGTAATTTTATTAAAAGAGGAAAATTAAAAGAAATAATCGATAAAACTAAATCTGAATTTGAAGATTCAGTTGGTCGCGCTATCGATGGTGTATTTGAAGAATATTTTGAACCAAAGAATGTAATTAAGCATCAATCAAATGAGTATGAAGGCCAATCAAACGAATATCAAGATCAATCAAACGAAAAAGGAATGTCTTACGTTAAAAGTGATGGTCATCATAAAAGTGAGGCTTATGAACCTAAAATAAGTAATGAAAACAAAGCTGCATAAAAGGTAGTAAGTAATAATTTAGGATGTAGTAGTACATTCTTTTTTTATTCGACAATGTTTGATAATTTAATTAAAAACAAGGACGTATAATAGCTAGTAGTTAACAAGGAGGAAAATAATATGAAAGAAGAAAAAGAAATAAGATTAATGGTTGTAGATGATAATGAAAGTTTAGTTGGGATGTTAAAAGATTACTTTGAGGATCACAAAAAAATTAGCATTGTAAAAGAAGCTTATAATGGTCTTGATGCAGTTAAGGTTATAGAGGATAACAAAGATAATTTTGATGTTTTGCTTCTTGATTTGATAATGCCTAAAAAAGATGGAATATATGTTTTAGAAGAATTAAAGAAAAAAGGTATTAAAAAACCTGTTATTATTGGCACATCATTTAATGCTGATGAAACAATTTGTAGGGTATCTAAGTTTAATCCAAAACATTTTATATTAAAACCTTTTGACATGAACGATTTGGAAAATAAAATTCTTGATGCGGTTAATTTTGTTCCATCAAAAGATTCAAAAATAAATGTATATCATAATAATTTAGAAATTTCTGTAACTAAATTATTACATGGTCTTGGAGTACCATCACATATTAAGGGTTATCAATATATAAGAGAAGGCGTAATATTAATGTATGAAAAACCAGATATTGTTGGTGCCATAACAAAAGAATTATATCCAGAAATAGCTAATCGTTTTGATACAACCGTATCACGAGTTGAAAGAGCTATTCGTCATGCTATTGAAGTTAGTTGGAACAGAGGTGATATTGATCTAATGGAAGAAATATTTGGACATAGCGTAGATTATGATAGAGCAAAACCTACTAATAGTGAGTTTATAGTAACTGTTTCGGATAAATTAAGACTAGAATTTAATAATTCTATAAAAAATAGTTAAAAAAAATTATTTTAAAACTTATAATGACTAATTATAAGTTTTTTTATGTAAACCAATTAAAAAAATGCTTGTTTTTTAAGTATTTTTTTTATTTAATGCTATAATAATATAAAGGAGGATAGGTTATGGTTTTAAATAGTAATGAAAATATGTCTAAGTTTTTTTCAAAAATATATTTATGGATGTTTATTGGATTATTAATATCAGGAGGAATTGCTTATTATACTTCTGTTACACCAAGTATGATGAAATTTGTCTTTAATAATTATATTTTTATTATAATTTTAGAATTAGTAGTAGTAGTTATACTTAATGCTTTAAGGAAAAAAGTATCACCATTAGCAGCAAAGATATTATTTGTGTTGTATTCAGCAGTAAGTGGATTGACACTTACATCCGTATTTTTGGTTTTTAAAATAAAAAGTGTTGCGTTTGTATTTTTGGCTGCAGCTGTAATGTTTGCCTTATTGGCAATCTATGGTTATGTAACTAAAAATGATTTAACATCATTTGGAAAAATATTACTTTTTGCACTTATTGCAATAATCATTATGTCACTTATAAATATTTTTATTGGAAATAACACATTTGATATTGTTATATCAATAATATCAATAGTTGTATTCTTAGGTTTAACAGCATGGGATATGCAAGCATTAAAAACAATTTATAATTATTATTCACAAGATAGCAATGAGTTAAATAAAATGGCAATATATGGTGCGCTAGACTTATATTTAGATTTCATTAACATATTTCTTAATTTGCTTAATTTATTTGGTGAAAGAAAGGATTAAAACAAAAGATTAAAAGAGGTAAGACGATGAAAAAAATATTAAAAGTAATAATTATTGCATTAGTTTTATTTATAGGAACTAATAAAGTAATGGCACAATCCCCAAAGGATGATGGATATATAAAAGTTAATGTAAAGCAAAGTTCAGGCACAGAAGAAACTTATATATATAACAAGGGTGCTGTTAGTAGTATAAGTGGTATAAGTTATGATAAAAGTACTAATACGTTAATGTTTAATAATTTTGTAAGTAAAGATTACACCTGGATAGAAATAAAAAATATGGGTGATTTAAACATTAATGTTATAGGTACGAATGTTATTACAACTGGAAAGATATCTACTGATGAAGGTGGAAATACTAAGTATGAAGGAAATACGAGTGATGAATCAATAAAAATAACAGGTAATAATTCCACAACAATCTCTGGTGGTGGAAGTATTCAGTTTTCTGGTTATATAGGAGTATATAACGAAGATGGAACGTTATCAATAAATAATGTTAAATTAAGTAACGAAATTAATGGTAATTCATATTTGATATCAACAGAAGGAGACTTAAACATAAATAATTCTAGTTTAAATTTTAATTTTTATGATAGTTCTTATTCAACTGGCATTTTATCAGAAAGCAATATAACTATTAAAGATTCAAATATATCAGGAACAGCTGGTAATGGTATAATTGCTCAAGATGACTATGAAAATGGAAATATTAAAATAGAGGGTTCCACTATTGATTTAAATATCACATATTATGCTGCAGTAGGTATTGGTGCATCTAATTTAGATATTAAAAATAGCACTATAAAAATTAAAAATGGTGCAATACTTGCTGCAAATGATGTTGATATTGCAAGTAGTGATATAGATATAAAATATGAAAAAAATTTAGAAAACCAGATTTATGGTATAGTGTCATACAATAAACTAAACTTAATTAATAGTAACGCAAATATAGACCTTGGAAAAAGTACAGAAGGAGGCTGCGTTTATGGTCTTGATTTAACAATAAATGGTGGAAAGTTAAATCTTAAAGCTATAAATGGATATGGTGTTTATCATAAAAATATGTTAATTAAAAAAGGAACTGTAAATATAACTGCACTTAATGGAATTTATTCAGAAAATACGGAAAGTACTTTTACAATAGAAAATGGAAAATTAGTTATTAATGCACTTATGGGTATTACAACTGGGAACGCAAACTTTAATGGCGGATATACTATGATAGATACATCTAATAAAGATAAACTTTTTAATGAAGAAGCTATGAAAGCAACCGTTTTAGCAATGGGTAATGGAATAAATGTTGGAAATAATATGGAAATATCTAATAATGGTAAGGTCTATAAATTAAGCTTAGATGAAGATTTTGCAATGTATTATATAAATGATGAAGAAGTTACCTATGATGAGGAAACAACGTTTTCAAAACCATTAATTAATAACGTAATAATAAAAGATAAGAATTATAAGGAAGAAGAACAACAAATTAGTCAAAGTACTGGCAATAATAATGATGTTGAAAATCCTAAAACATCAGATATAAGTATAGTATTTATGATATTTATTTTCTTATCAGCGGTATTATGTTCAGTTAAAGGTATAAAAAGATTGAAAAAGATAACTAATAAATAACAAACGTGCTAAGTAATTAGCATGTTTTTTTTTACAAAAAATTGTAAATAATGTAATAGATTTATTGATTAGGTTTTTATTTAGTGTATAATATATTTGAATAATAAGGAGGAATTTATGTATAATGATAAAAATAATGAAATGAAAACATATTCCTCTTCGGAACTTGAATTGTTAGATGCTATAAATAAAAGTTATTTAAATACAAATGATGTTAAGTGGTTAAAAAATAAAAAGTGGTTTAAAAGATACTTAAAGGTATATTTAAAAGAATTAATAAAAAAAGATTCTAATAATATTGCTAAAGAAAAAATTAAGACTGAATCTAAAGAAGATGGAATTGAATTTTTTGATTTTACGAAACGATTGAGAATACCTCCAGAAGAGGTAATGGAAATACTTCAATACACAAAAAATATTAATATAACTGATATTAATATGGTTAATTCTGCTACTAAAAGAGCTAAAAAAATAATAAAAATAGAAAAAGCAATATGGACTTTATTTACTTTATTAGCATTATTTACAGTGCTAATATTATCAGTCGTTATTGTTAATTGGTGTTTGGAAAATAAAAAAACAAATGATATATTAGATACGATACAACAAGCATCGGAATACAAAGAGGTAAAAACAACAAGTAATAAAAGTACAACCAGTTCAAATAAAGAATCAGATTTATATAAAAAATATGGTGCTATGAGTATTATTGATGTTAATTTTGATAATTTAAAAGAAATAAATAAAGATACCGTAGGATGGATAAAAGTAAATGGTACTAAAATAAATTATCCATTTGTTAAAACAGATAATAATGAATATTATTTAAAACATTCTTTTGATAAAACTAGCAATAAAAAAGGTTGGGTGTTTTTAGATTTTAGAAATGATATAGATAATTTGAGTAATAATAACATTTTGTATGCACATGGACTTGTTAATAATGAAATGTTTGGTTCTATGAGAAATGTTATAAAAAAAAGTTGGTATGAGGATAAGAAAAATCACATAATACAGATGTCTACTTTAACTAGCAATTTAACTTGGTTGGTATTTTCTAGTTATACGACGTTACCAGAAAGTTATTATATAACTACTTATTTTCAAACTGATGATGAGTACGTTAAATTTTTAGAAACTATAAAATCTAGAAGTGTATATGATTATGGCGTTAGTTTAACTAGTAATGATAAAATTCTTACGTTATCATCTTGTTATGATAATAAAAAAAGAATGGTATTACATGCAAAATTAATAAAAAGCGAAAAAAAATAAAAAACCAAAGCATATCAAATATGAGTACTGTTTAAAAAGCTTTATCATTAAAAAATAATTAATAAATAAAAAGATGCTAAGAAATTAGCATTTTTTAATATTTTTATAATAAATTTTATAAGAAGAAAAAAGTTTAAAAAACTTTTAAAAAACCCTTGAAATAAGGGGATTCTTCTGATATAATTGTTACTGCGTGTAGTTGCATAGATGTGCGAGGTTGCTGATACGCCCGGTTAAGTTGTTTTTATAGCATAATGGTTTATCAGGTAATTCGTTCGGAGCAAGTCTATACCAGATATAGGCGAAGGGAGGACAATATTTAGTATGTCAAATAAGATTCGTATCAGATTGAAAGCGTATGATCATCGTTCTTTAGACTTAGCTGCTTCAAAAATTGTTGAAACGGTTAAACGTACTGGAGGTAAGGTAAGTGGACCTGTACCACTACCAACTGAAATTCAAAAGTACACAATTTTAAGAGCGGTTCATAAATATAAAGATTCACGTGAACAATTTGAAATGCGTACCCACAAAAGATTAATTGATATCATTGAACCAAGTAAGGATACGATAGATGCTTTACAACATCTTGATTTACCAAGCGGCGTAGATATCGAAATTAAATAATTATAGGAGGAAAAAATGGAAAGAAAAGGAATCTTAGGTCGTAAGCTAGGAATGACTCAAGTTTTTTCTAAGGATGGTAAATTGATTCCTGTTACGGTAGTTGAGGTAGAACCAAACGTTGTAACTCAAATTAAGACTACGCAAACAGATGGATATGATGCTATCCAATTAGGCTTTGATACTAAAAGAGAAAAACTAAGTAACAAAGCACAAATGGGTCATCTAGCAAAAGCTAATACTACACCTAAGCGCTTCTTAAAAGAGATTCGCGGTGTAGATGTTAGTAAGTATCAACTAGGTCAAGAACTTGATTGCAAAGTTTTTGAAGAAGGAGAAATGGTTGATGTTACAGGAATCTCTAAAGGTAAGGGTTTCCAAGGCGTAATCAAACGTTATAATCAATCAAGAGGTCCAATGGGACATGGTTCTCAATACCATAGAGGTGTTGGTTCTTTAGGAACTATGAGACCAATGCGTGTGTTTAAGGGTAAGAAATTACCAGGACATATGGGATCTGTTACTGTTACTATGCAAAATCTAGAAATAGTATCAGTTATACCTGAGGAAAACGTAATTTTAATAAAAGGAAACGTTCCAGGTGCTAAAAAGTCTTTAGTTATCATCAAGTCAGCTGTAAAAAAACCAAATGTTAAAAAGGAAAAAGTTGAATTAGTTAGTTATGAAACTAATGAATCTGAGGTTTTAGAACAAACTGTGCCTGAGGAAAACGAAACATCACAAGATAATAACGAATAATATTTATTAAGATGTTTAAGAAAATTAAAGATTTATACTTGTGATGAAAGGAGGAACTAAAATGCCAAAGACAGCACTTTTAAGTTTAAAAGGTGAAAAAATTAAGGACGTAAAATTAGACGACAATATTTGGGGAATCACTCCAAATGATCAAGTTGTTTATGAACATATAAATTTAGCAATGGCAAACAAAAGACAAGGTAGCCATGCTGTTAAAAATCGTAGTGAGGTTTCTGGTGGTGGAAGAAAACCATGGAGACAAAAAGGAACTGGTAATGCAAGACAAGGTTCTATAAGAGCACCTCACTTTGTTGGTGGTGGAGTTGTATTTGGACCAAATCCAAATAGAAACTACACGAAAAAGATGAATAAAAAGGAACGTCGTTTAGCTCTTAAATCTGCTTTAACTTATAAAGCTAACGATAAGGAAGTAGTTTTAATTGAAAATTTTGAAATAAAGACTAATAAAACACGTGACATGTTAAAATTATTAAGTGATTTGAAACTTGAAGGTAACTTATTAATTGTAGCTACTGAACTTTCAGAAAATGCAATATTAGCTACTAGAAATATAGCTAGTATAAAACTAATTTTAGCAAATGAATTAAATACTTATGATGTTTTATCATGTGATAAATTAGTTATTACTAATGATACGTTAAAATATGTTGAGGAGGTGCTTAAATAATGAAAGAGATAATTAAGGCACCAATTATAACTGAAAAATCAGCTAATATAACTGCTGATGGAAAAAAAGTAGTGTTAAAAGTATCTAAGGATGCTAATAAAGTTCAAATAAGACAAGCTGTTGAAAAAGCTTTTGATGTAAAAGTAACAAGCGTTAACACTGTAAACGTTCGTGCAAAAAAGAAAAGAGTAGGACGCTACGAAGGTAAAACTAAAGCTTACAAAAAAGCAATTGTAACTTTAGCAGAAGGTAGCAAACTTGATTTAAGCTAATAAGGAGGAATTATAATGCCAGTTAAAAAGTTTAAACCAACTACAAATGCTAGAAGACAAATGAGTACTTTGGTTAACGATGAAATAACTAAAAATACTCCTGAAAAAAGCTTAGTAGTTAATAAGAAAAAAACTGATGGACGTAATAACTTAGGTCGTATTACTGTAAGGCATCGTGGCGGCGGAGAAAAAAGAAAATATCGTATAATTGATTTTAAAAGAAATAAAAACGATATAACTGCTAAAGTTGCAGCCGTTGAGTATGATCCAAACAGAAGTGCTAACATTGCACTTGTAAATTATAAAGATGGTGAAAAGCGTTACATCATTGCTCCAAAAGGATTGAAAGTTGGAGATATAATTGTTAGCGGTCAAAACGTAGATGTTAAAGTTGGTAATGCAATGCCAATTATGAACATACCAGTTGGTACTGTTATTCATAATATAGAATTAAGACCAGGAAAAGGTGCACAACTTGCTCGTAGTGCTGGTTCTAGTGCTCAAATTCTTGGACGTGAAGAAAAATATGTATTGATAAGATTAAAAAGTGGTGAAACAAGAAAGATACTTGGAACTTGCATGGCTACAATAGGAGAAGTTGGAAATGAAGACTATGCATTAGTTAATTTAGGTAAAGCAGGACGTACTCGTCACATGGGTATTAGGCCAACGGTACGTGGTTCTGTTATGAATCCTAACGATCACCCACATGGTGGTGGTGAAGGTCGTGCACCAGTAGGACGTAAGCAACCAATGACACCTTGGGGTAAACCTGCACTTGGTATGAAGACACGTAATAATAAAAAAGCTTCTACTAAGTTAATCGTAAGCCGCAAGAAATAAAAGAAAGGAAAGAAATAAAAATGGCAAGAAGCATAAAAAAAGGACCTTATGTTTTTCCTAGATTACTAGATAAGGTTAAAAAGTTAAATAAAGAGGGTAAAAAAGAAGTAATTAAAACTTGGTCACGCCGTTCAACAATATTTCCAGATTTTATAGGACACACTTTTGCGGTTCATAACGGTAAAGAATTCATTCCAGTTTATGTAACTGAAGATATGGTTGGTCATAAATTAGGAGAATTTTCACTTACTCGTAAATGTGGTGGACACGGCGAAAATAAAGATAAAAAGTAATAACTAGAAGGGAGATAATAATATGGAAGCGAAAGCAATTGCGAAAACAGTTCGTATTTCCGCTTTAAAATCTCGTTTAGTTATGAGGTTAATAAACGGAAAAAGTGTAAGCGAAGCCATGGCTATTTTGAATAACATGAATAGTAAAGCTGCACGTATTATTAAAAAAGTTTTAATATCAGCAGTAGCTAATGCTGAAAATAATCATAATCTTGATAAAGATAAGCTATATGTAAAAGAAGCTTATGTTAATGATGGTCCTGTACTTAAAAGATCAGTACCAGATTCAAGAGGAAGAATTGCAAAGAATGATCACCGTACAAGTCACGTAACAGTGATTGTTGCACAAAGATAATATAAGGAGGAAAACTAATGGGTCAAAAAGTTAATCCTGCAGGTTTAAGACTTGGTATTAACAAGGATTGGACTGCTAAATGGTATGCACCAAGTAAAGATTTCTCTAAAACTTTACAAAGCGACATGAAAATTCGTGATTTCTTAAATAAGAAGTTAAAGAATGCAGCAGTTTCTTCTATAACAATTGAAAGAAGTAACAAAAAAACAGAAGTTAAAATTAATACTGCAAAACCTGGCGTTGTTATTGGACATGGTGGAGAAGAAATCGAAAAACTAAAAAATAGTTTAAATAAATTAGTTGGTGAAGAAGTTCAAATTTCTATAATAGAAATAAAGAATCCTGATTTGGATGCTAAACTAGTGGCTAATGCAATAGCAAACCAAATAGAAAACAGAGGTTCATATAGAATGGCTCAAAAAAGAGCTATTAGAAATACGATGAAAGCTGGAGCAAAGGGTATTAAAACTTTGTGTTCTGGACGTTTAAACGGAGCAGAAATTGCTCGTAGTGAAGGTTATAATGAAGGTACTACGCCTTTACATACTTTAAGAGCAGACATTGATTATGCGACGGCTGAGGCTGATACTACTTATGGTAAGATTGGTGTTAAAGTATGGATATATAAAGGTGAGATACTTCCTTCTAAGAAGAAAAATGGAGGTGCTAGCGATGTTAATGCCAAAAAGAACTAAATATCGTAAACCTCATAGAATTTATCACGAAGGAAAATCAAAAGGAAATACGAAGGTTACTTTTGGTGAGTATGGTTTGATGGCAAAGGAAGGAGCTTGGATTACTGCACAGCAAATCGAAGCTGCCCGTGTTGCTATGACTCGTTATATGAAACGTGGTGGTATGGTATACGTTAATATCTTCCCACATCTTTCATTAACAAAAAAACCACTTGAAACTCGTCAAGGTAAAGGTAAAGGTAATCCAGAAAGTTGGGTTGCAGTTGTAAAAGAAGGAAAGATTATGTTTGAGGTATCAGGAGTATCTGAGGAGGTTGCTCGTGAGGCACTTAGACTTGCAATGCACAAATTACCAATTAAATGTAAGTTTGTGACAAAAGAAGATGGTGGTGAGAAAAATGAAGGTTAAGGAAATAAGAGAGCTAACCACTGAGCAGATTGAAGCTAAGATAGTAGAAGCTAAAGATGAAATATTTAATTTACGTATGCAGCAAGCTACTGGAAATTTAGAAAAACCTTCAAGAATACATGAATTAAGAAAGGACGTTGCTAGAATGAAAACTATTTTAGCTGAACGTCGCGAAGCTTAAGGAGGTTTACTAATGGAAAAGACAAAGCATGAAGTTATAGGTAAAGTCGTAAGTGCTAAAAATAATAAAACAATTACGATTTTAGTTGAAACTTATAAAACGGATCCAAAATATGGTAAGCGTGTTAAATATTCTAAGAAATATGCAGTGCATGATGAAAATAATCAAGCTAAAGTAGGAGATATTGTTAGGGTTGTATCTACAAAACCATTATCAAAAACAAAAAGATTTAGTTTGGTAGAAATAGTAGAAGAAGCCGTAATTTTATAGGCACTTTACAAATAAGAAGGAGGAAACATTTATGATTCAACAACAAAGTCGTTTAAAAGTTGCTGATAATTCTGGAGCTCGAGAACTAATGGTTATAAGGGTTCTTGGTGGAAGTACTCATAAAACAGGAAACATCGGTGACATCGTAGTTGGAACAGTAAAAAAAGCAACTCCAAATGGTAATATATCAAGCGGTAAAGTCGTAAAAGCGGTTATCGTTAGAAGTAAATTTGGAATGCGCAGAGATGATGGTTCTTATATCAAATTTGATGATAATGCTTGTGTTATTATTAAAGATGATAAGACACCAGTTGGAACAAGAGTTTTAGGTCCAGTAGCACGCGAATTACGTGATAAAGATTTCATGAAAATTGTATCGTTAGCAAAAGAAGTGTTATAGGCCTTTTAAGGAGGAAAAAATCATGAATTTAAAAGTTGGAGATAAAGTAATTGTTATTGCTGGTAAGGACAAAGGAAAAGAAGGAAAAATTGTTGCTAAGAAAGGTGATAAGGTTTTTGTTGAAGGAGTTAACATTGTAAAAAAACATGTTAAACCTAACGGACAAGATCAAGTCGGTGGAATAGTTGATAAACAGGCCGCTATTCACGTTTCAAATGTTATGATTATTGATCCAAAAACGAAAAAACGTACCAGAATAGCAAAGGAAATAAATAAAGACGGAAATAAAGTTAGAGTTTCTAGCAAGTCAAAAAATAAATTAGACTAACCTGGAAGGAGGGTAACTATGAACAGTTTAAAAGAACAATATATAAAGGAAGTTGTTCCTGAATTAACTAAAAAATATAATTATACTACTGTCATGGCTGTACCAAAGTTAGAAAAGATTGTAGTTAATATGGGTGTTGGAGATGCAACTGTAAATAGTAAATTATTAGATGTTGCAGTATCTGAACTTGAAAAGATAACTGGACAACAACCGGTTATTACAAAGGCTAAAAAGTCGGTAGCTGGTTTTAAGGTAAGAGAAGGTCAAGCTATTGGATGTAAGGTTACACTTCGCGGAGAAACTATGTATACTTTCCTAGAGAAACTTGTTAAAATCGTATTACCTCGTGTACGTGATTTTAGAGGTATATCACCAAAAGCTTTTGATGGAAGAGGAAATTATACACTTGGAATAAAAGAACAAACAATATTCCCAGAAATAGTTTATGATGAAGTTGTAAAAGTACGTGGTATGGACATTGTTTTTGTTACAACTGCAAAAACAAACGAAGAAGCATTAGACTTATTAAAAGGATTTGGTTTACCTTTTAAGAAGTAAGCAAGGGAGGAATATAGTGGCAAAGAAAAGTATGGTTGTAAAACAAAGAAGACCAAAAAAATATAAAGTACAAGAATATACTCGTTGCAACAGATGCGGTCGTCCACATTCAGTAATGAAAAAGTTTGGTATCTGCCGTATTTGCTTTAGGGAGTTAGCTTATAAAGGAGAAATCCCTGGAGTTAAAAAGTCAAGTTGGTAAGAGTAGAAGATACGAAAAGGAGGATTCATATGTCAGTAACAGATCCAATCGCGGATTTACTTACGCGTATTCGTAATGCAAATCAAATGCGTTATAATGAAGTAGTTGTTCCTTCATCTAATGTTAAGTTAGAAATAGTTAAGATATTAAAAAATGAAGGTTATATTGAAGACTACAAAGAAGAAAAAGATAATGTTCAAGGTAATATTAACATTACTTTAAAATATGGAAAAAATAAAGAAAGAGTAATTTCTGGTTTAAAAAGAATTTCTAAACCAGGACTACGTGTGTATGCTAAAGCTGAAGAAATTCCTATGGTTTTAAATGGACTTGGGATATCTATTGTTTCAACATCAAAGGGAATTATGACTGGTAAGGAAGCTAAAAAGCAAAACCTAGGTGGAGAAGTTTTAGCATATGTATGGTAATTCAAACAAGGAGGGACTAAAAGATGAGTCGTATTGGAAATAGAGTATTAACGGTTCCAGAAAATGTTACCGTAACTAATGAAAATGGATGCATCACTGTAAAAGGACCTAAGGGAGAATTATCATTAAACTTAGACTCAAATATAAATGTCTTAGTAGAAGGTAACGAAGTTAAGGTTACAAGAAACAGTGAAATAAAAAAAGTAAAGCAAATGCATGGAACTACAAACGCCTTAATTGCAAATATGATTAAAGGTGTTAAAGATGGTTATGAAAAGGGACTTGAAATTATTGGTGTTGGTTATCGTTTTAACGTAAAGGGTAAAACCTTAGAAATAAACGCTGGATATTCACACAAAATTGAACTAGAAATTCCTAATAACTTAACCGTTGAAAGTGTAAGTGCAACTGAAATAACAGTAAAAGGTATAGATAAAGAAGCAGTAGGAAAGTTTGCTGCTGAAATAAGAGAAGTTAGAAAACCAGAACCTTATAAGGGTAAAGGTATCCGTTATAAAGGTGAATATGTTCGCCGTAAAGAAGGAAAGAAAGCTTCTAAATAATAGGAAAGGGAGATTATTACAATGATTAATAAAACATCACGTAATGAAGCTCGTAAAGCTAGACATGCCAGAATAAGAAACAAGGTATATGGTACTAGCGAGTTACCAAGATTATGCGTATTTAGATCTTTAAAAAACATAAGTGCTCAAATTATTGATGATACTAAAGGTATTACTTTAGTTAGTGCAACATCTTTAGATAAAGATTTAAATATTAAAAATGGTGGTAACATAGAGGCAAGTAAGCTTGTTGGAGCTTTAGTTGCAAAGAAAGCAAAAAAAGCTAAAATTAGTAAAGTAGTATTCGATAGAGGTGGATACTTATATCATGGACGTGTTAAAGCACTTGCAGATGCTGCACGTGAAAATGGATTAGAATTCTAAAGGAGGGTAACAAAGTGGAAAAAAGAAATAGCAAACCACGCGAAAAAGAATATAACGAATCAGTTATTTCTGTTAATCGTGTTACAAAAGTTACCAAAGGTGGACGTCGTCTTCGATTTGCAGCAACTGTTGCAGTAGGAGATGGAAAAGGAAAGGTTGGTCTTGGAACTGGTAAAGCAAACGAGGTTCAAGACGCTATCAAAAAAGCAATTGGTAATGCTACTAACAATATAATTAAGCTAGATTTAGTAGAGAAAAGAACTGTTTCTCATGATGCTATTGGTACGGCAGGAGCTGCAAAGGTTTTAATTAAACCTGCAAAGGCTGGTACTGGTATTATAGCTGGTGGTTCAGTTCGTGCTATCCTAGAGTTAGCAGGAGTTAAAGATATTATTTCAAAATCACTTGGATCTAATACAAAATTAAATACCGCAAGAGCAACGATAGAAGCTCTAAAATGTCAAAAATCAGTTGAGCATATCGCTGAGTTAAGAGGAAAATCTAAAGAGGAGATTTTAGGATAATGAAGTTAAATGAGTTAAAATATAACGAAGGTTCTAAAAAGGATATCAAAAGATTAGGTCGTGGTTCTAGTAGCGGTACTGGAAAGACAAGTGGTAAAGGACATAAAGGACAAAACGCTAGAAGTGGTGGAGGAGTAAGACCAGGATTTGAAGGTGGGCAATTACCTTTATATAGAAGACTTCCAAAGCGTGGATTTTCTAACGCAATGTTTAAAAAGACATATGTTGTTATAAATGTATCAGATTTAAATATGTTTGAAGATGGTACGGTTGTAACTCCTGAATTATTAAAAGAAATGGGAGTTATAAAAAAGAAATTATCAGGTGTAAAAATTTTAGGTAACGGAAGTATTGAAAAGAAATTAACTGTTAAAGCAAACGTATTTTCTTCTGTTGCAAAACAAAAAATAGAAACTGCAGGTGGAAAAATAGAGGTGATTTAAGATGTTTAAAGTAATTAAACAAATCTTTGCACCAAGTAACAAAGATATAAGAAATAAAATTTTATTTACTCTTCTTATATTGTTTATATATAAAGTAGGTACATCTGTTAGGGTACCAGGTACCCAAAACATAACGCAAGACTTAGGATTTTTGGAGTTATTAAACGTAATGGGTGGTGGTTCTCTTAAGAATTTCTCGATATTTGCATTAGGTGTAACCCCATACATTAGTGCTTCGATAATTACACAATTACTTCAGATGGATATTATTCCTTACTTTTCTAATCTTGCAAAAGAAGGACATACAGGAAGAGTAAAATTAAATAAAATTACCAGATACTTAGGAATAGTACTTGCATTTTTACAAGGACTTATAATGTCTTTTTCGTTCCTTGGAGATGGTGCAACAGCAATTGAATATTTAAGAGTCTCTCTTATTTTAACAGCTGGTACTTGTTTCTTATTATGGTTAGGTGACCAAATTACTAGAAAAGGTGTAGGAAATGGTATTTCTATGCTTATTATGGCAGGTATTTTAATAAGTACACCATCTATGATGGTTGATGCGTTTGGATCATTTGTTGTTTCTGGTTCTGTTCAGGAAGTAGCTTTTGGAGTAACTAAGTTTATTTTGTTCTTATTAGTTTATATAGCAATAATAGTTGGGGTTGTATTCATTGAAAAATCTGAAAGAAGAGTTCCAGTGCAATATTCTAATCGTACGTCAACTGCTTATGGAGCAAAGCAAACTTATATTCCATTTAAATTAAATTCTGCTGGTGTAATGCCTGTTATATTTGCTTCTAGTTTAATTTCAATACCATCTCTTATTGCAGCGTTTATAAAAAATGATAATTTTTCACTTTTTATAAATAAATATATAAGTTATAATACGATAACAGGATTTATATTATACATATTATTAATAATTGTATTTACTTATTTGTATACTTTCATGGCTTCTGGTTTAAAGCCAAAGGAATTAGCAGAAAATCTTAATAAAAATGGTGGATATATTCCTGGTGTAAGACCTGGTAATGAAACTAAAAATACTATTAGTAAAATATTATCAAGAACTACTTTTTTAGGTGCAATATTTCTAATCATAATTGCTGGATTACCAATATTAGTTTCAAATTTTAGTAGTTTACCTACTAATGTTACGGTTGGTGGAACTGGATTGTTAATAGTTGTTGGAGTTGCACTTGAAACTTATAATCAAATAGAAAGCACGTTATCTGCAAGAAGATATGAAAGGGGTTATCGTAAGTAATGAAAAATATTATATTTTTAGCACCGCCTGCTGCGGGTAAGGGAACATTATCCGAAATGCTAGTAGAAAAATATGGTTATTGTCATATATCTACTGGTGATTTGTTAAGAGAAGAAATAAAAAACGGAACTGAAATTGGTAAGCAAGCTGAAAGTTTAATGAAGGATGGAAAGTTTGTTTCTGATGATGTTATAATTGAACTTATTTCTAATCGTATAACAAAAAAAGATTGTGAAAATGGATACATATTAGATGGTTTTCCAAGAACGCTTAATCAAGCTTTAAAATACGATGAATTACTAAGTAAATTAAATAAAGATTTAGGTGTTGTAATTTATATAGACATTGATAAACAATTAGCTATGAATCGTGCTTGTTCAAGGATAACTTGCCCTAAGTGTGGACGTATATATAACAAGTATTCAAATGAAATGAAACCAAAACAAGAAGGTATGTGTGATGATTGTGGCGTTTTGTTAACACAAAGAGCTGATGATAGTGAACAAACCTTTATAAACAGATTTGATGAATACGTAAATAAAACAATGCCACTTTATGATTATTATAAAAATAAAGGGGTATTAAAGGTTATAAAGTCACATGAAAGTAAGTATGAAACTTTTGATGAAGCTATTAAAGTAATAGAAGATTAAGAAGGTTAAATATGATAAGTATTAAATCAAAAAGAGAAATTGAGTTAATGGTTATTGCGGGTAGTATTGTTTATCAAACTCACCAATATTTAAAACCTTTTATAAAGCCTGGAATAAGCTTGTTAGAACTTGACGCTTTAGCAGAAAAGTTTATAATAAGTAAAGATGCAATTCCATCTTTTAAAGGATATGAGGGATTTCCTAACGCAACTTGTATATCAGTTAATGAAGAGGTTGTACATGGAATACCATCAAAAAGAAAGTTAAAAAAGGGTGATATTGTATCAATTGATATTGGTGCTAATTATAAAGGGTATCATGGAGATTCAGCATGGACATATGCTGTTGGAGATATAGATGATGATAAAAAATGGTTAATGCAGCATACGAAAAAAGCATTGTATGAAGGCATAAAGGTTGTTAAACCAGGTGCTAGAATTGGTGATATTGGTTATGCAATAGAACGTTATGCTAAGGCTCATAATCTTGGGATTGTAAGGGAGTTATGTGGTCATGGTGTTGGTAATGATTTACATGAGGATCCTGATGTTCCTAATTATGGTTTGTTGCATACTGGACCTATCTTAAAAGAGGGAATGGTAATAGCAATAGAGCCCATGCTTAATTTAGGTAGTGATGATATCGTAGTTGAAGATAATGACTGGACAATAACGACTTTAGATAAGAAACCATCAGCACATTTTGAGCATACGGTTTTAGTTACTAAAGACGGTTATCAGATATTAACGGGAGAGTGATTTAAGTGGCTAAGGAAGACGTAATAGAAGTTGAAGGAAAAGTAGTTGAACTTCTTAAAGGCGGAGATTTTAAAGTTTTATTAGAAAACGGACACACTGTTGAAGCTCGCGTTTCTGGTAAAATGCGAATGAATAAAATTCGTATCTTACCAGGTGATACAGTTGTTTTAGAAATTTCGCCTTATGATTTAACACGTGGGCGTATAACCTATAGAAAATAGTAGGAGGAATAAATATGAAAGTTAGACCATCAGTAAAAAAAATCTGTGATAAATGTAAAATAATTAAACGTAATGGGAAAGTAATGGTTATTTGCGAAAACCCAAAACATAAACAAAGACAAGGATAATAGGAGGTGTAAGTAAATGGCACGTATAAAAAACGTTGACTTACCAAATGAAAAAAGAATAGAAGTTGCTTTAACTTACATTCATGGTATTGGTAGAAAGTTATCAAGAAAAATTTTAACAAAGTTAAATATAAACCTTGATACAAAAGCAAAGGATTTAACTGAAGAAGAAATTTCTAAGATCCGTAAGGAACTTGATAATTACTTGCTTGAAGGTGATTTAAGAAGAGAAGTTTCTATTAATATTAAAACAAAAATGGAAATAGGTTCTTATCAAGGCATTCGTCATCGTAAGGGATTACCTGTAAGAGGACAATCTACCAGAAGTAATGCTAAAACTCGTAAGGGTAGAGGTAAAACCGTAGCAAATAAGAAGAAGTAGGAAAAAGGAGGGTAAATAATGGCTTATAAAGCAAGAAAACGTAAGGTTAAAAAGAATATTCCTGAAGGACAAGCTCATATCCACTCAACTTTTAATAATACTATTGTAACAATTACTGATAAGGAAGGTAACGTAGTATCATGGGCAACAAGTGGAACTTCAGGTTTTAAAGGAAGTAAAAAGAAAACTCCATTTGCTGCTGGAATGAGTGCTGAGGCAGCTGGAAAAGCAGCGTATGATTCTGGCATGAGAAAAGTAGATGTTTTTGTAAAAGGTTTAGGATCAGGTAGAGAAACTGCAATTCGTTCTTTACAAACTGCAGGATTAGAGATTCTTTCAATTACAGACGTAACACCAGTACCACATAATGGTTGTCGTCCACCAAAACGTCCACGTGGATAATTTTAAAAAAGGGAGTGATTTTAGGTGATAAAATTCGAAAAACCACAATTCAAAGTTTCTGAATACGTAGAAAGTAGAAACTATGGAAAATTTGAGATTGAACCTTTAGAAAGAGGATTTGGTACAACTCTTGGAAACGCACTTAGAAGGGTAATGCTATCATCATTACCAGGAGATGCTATAACAAGTGTTCATATTGACGGTGTTCTTCATGAATTTCAAACTATTGACGGAGTTATAGAAGACGTAACACAAATAATATTAAATTTAAAGAGTGTAGTTGTTAAAAATTATTCTAATACACCTAAGACTATTAAGTTAAGTGTAAGTAAAGAAGGAGTAGTTACTGCAGCAGATATACAAAAAGATGCTGATATAGAAATAATTAATCCTGATCAAGAAATAGCTACTTTAGTTAAAGGTGGAAAACTTAATATGGAAATGACCGTAAGTAATGGTCGTGGATATGTAAGAGCAGAGGCTAATAAAAAGATGTTAGAGGATGCTAAGCTAAATACTATTGCAATGGATTCAAATTTCTCACCAATAGAAAGAGTTAATTATGAAGTAGAAGCTGCACGTGTTGGTCAAGATGATACCTATGATAAATTAACCATGGAGGTATGGACTAGTGGTTCTATGAAACCAGAAGAAGCTATTGCTTTGGCATCTAGAATAATAATAGAGCACTTTGAAATTTTAACTAAGTTAGATGAAATAGCAGATGAGACAGGTCTTATGAAACAAAACGTAGATGATTCTAAAACAAAGGCATTAGAAATGTCTATTGATGAATTAGAATTTTCTGTAAGAGCTTATAACTGTTTAAAAAGAGCTAACATTAATACGTTACAAGATTTAACTCAAAAATCTGAAAACGAAATGATGAAAATTCGTAACTTAGGTAAAAAGTCACTTAAAGAAGTAATTGATAAAGTTAAAGAGATGGGATTCTCATTTAGAAATGATGACTAAAAAGTAAGGAGGAATAACAATGGCTTATAGAAAATTAGGACGTACAAATAAACATAGAAAATCTATGCTTGCTAACTTAACAAAAAACCTAATTAAAAATGAACGTATTGAAACAACTGAAACTCGTGCTAAAGAAGTACGTAAATGTTTTGATAAAATGGTTACATATGGTAAAAATGGTAGCTTAATTTCTAGACGTAATGCACTTGCTTTCTTACATAATGATGAGGTAGCAGTTAAAAAAGTATTTGATGAACTAGCTAAACGTTATGAAAATAGAAATGGTGGTTATACTAGAATACTTAAATTACAAGAAAGAAAAGGCGACGATGCATTAATGGTTGTCTTAGAATTAGTTGATTAAAAACCTATTTTTAGGTTTTTTTAAATATCTTAATATATATAAGTAATATCACCTATAAAAATTTGTATTAAATAATATTTAATGTGTTATAATTATTATGGTGATAGTATGAAAGCATTAATAACAGGTGCATCTAGTGGTTTAGGGAAAGATTTTACTATAAAGTTAAGCAAAATGGGATATGACGTAATATTGGTTTCTAGAGATGAAGAAAATTTAAAATCAGTTGCAAGTCTTTGCAAGACAAAAACTTACATTGAACCACTAGATTTATCAAATATAGATAACTGTAAGAATTTATTTAATAAGTACCCTAACGTAGATATATTAATAAATAATGCTGGTTTTGGTTTGTTTGGTAAATTCTGTGATACTAATATAGATAAAGAAATAAACATGATAGATTTAAACATAAAAGCTGTTCATATGCTCACTAAATTATATTTAAAACAAATGATGAAGAAAAATTCTGGAAAAATACTTAATGTAGCATCTTCTGCAGCTTTTTTACCAGGACCCTTAATGGCAACGTATTATTCTTCTAAATCTTATGTTTTAAAGCTTACGCTGTCTATTTATGAAGAATTACGAAGATCTAAATCAAACGTTAAAGTATCCGTTTTATGTCCGGGACCCGTTAAAACAAACTTTAATAACGTAGCGGGTGTTAACTTTGCTGTAAAAGGACTTTCTAGTAATTATGTAGCAAAATATACAATTAAAAAAATGTTTAAAAATAAGTTAATAATAATACCTGGTTTTATAAATAAAATAAGCTCTATTGGCTGCAAGATATTGCCAGTTAAGTTATTAGCTAGAATTGATTATAATATTCAAAGTAGAAAGGAAAAATAAAAATGAATAAAAAAGGTTTTACACTTATCGAATTGTTAGCAGTAATTGTTATTTTAGGAATGATAATGGCAATTTCAAGTTCGGCTCTATTAAAACAAAAGTCAAAAGCTAATGTAGAAGAAGCAAAAAAATTAGAACATACGATTGAAACGTTAGGACCTGAAGTATGGTTAGATGAAGAGGTTGAAAATAAGATTGGTAATTTTGGTTTAGATACATTAACAAAATATGGTTTAAAAAGTAGTCAAATTAAGAATCCAAGTGGTAATGGTAATTGTGAGGGTTACCTTGAAGTAACAAAAGAAAAGGAATTTAAAGGTCATATTTGCTGCCCTGGTTTATATCAAACGGATAGTGATGCAAAGCCAACCGATTGTTCTTCATATAAAAAATAACTTCAATTACTAAAAAGCTATTTTAAAAGTAGCTTTTTTTAATATTTTATTATATAATAATCTCTTAATTCTTAAGGAGGTGGCTTAGGTTGAATATAATTGAGATAAATAATCTTACATTTAGATATAAAACTAAATTTATTTATGATAACTTTAGTTTAAACATAAAGCGTGGAACCTGGGTTACCATAGCAGGACCTAATGGTGCTGGTAAAACAACGCTTGTTAAGCTTTTAGCAGGCTTAGTTAAAAGTTATTGTGATATTAAAATATTTGGTAAGCCTCTTAATAAAAAAAATATATATGACGTAAGAAAAGAAGTCGGATTCGTATTTGATAATCCTGATAATTTTTTTGCGTGTGAAACGGTTGAGGATGAGCTTGCTTTTTCTTTGGAGAACATGGCTGTTTTTCCATCAACTATAAAGAAAAAAATTAAAGAAATATCAAGTCTTTTGAATTTGGATGATATTTTAAAGGAAAATCCTTACGATTTATCTGGTGGTCAAAAACAAAAGGTATTACTTGGTTGTGCACTTATGTTAGAACCTAGAATTTTAGTTTTAGATGAAGCTTTAATGATGATTGATATAAATCAAAGAGATGAGTTACTTAGGATTTTAAAAGAATATAACAAGAAAAAAAGAGTTACTATTGTTTCTTTTACCCATGATTTAAAGGAAGCTATATACTCTGATAGGTTAGTGGTATTAAATGATGGTAAGATAATAATTGACGGACCTTTTCCAAATGTTTTTGATGAGGAAAGAGTAATGAGAAAAATTGGACTTGAGGTTCCTTTTGAGGTGGAATTAAGTCAAAAATTAAGACTTTATAAGTTGGTAGATAAAATCAATTTAAATCTTGAAGGGTTGGTTGATGAGTTATGGAAGTAATTTTTAAAGATGTTAGTTTTTCTTATAATAAGGGTATGATAAATGAAAAAAAAGCTTTAAAGAATATTAATATTGTATTACAAAGTAATTTAATTCATGGAATAATAGGCCCAATCGGAAGTGGTAAAACAACAATGTTAGAACTTATGAATGGTGTTACCAAACCTGATTCTGGTGAAATAATAGTTGGTGAATATGAACTTAAAAACAAATTAAAAAAATCAGAATTTAACAAGTTTAGATATGAGGTAGGCTTTGTCTATCAATTTCCAGAAAAACAATTTTTTTGTTCTACGGTTGCAGAAGAAGTTGCCTTTTCAAGTAAGGTATTTGATTCTAAAAATAAAAACATTAAAGTTAAAGTAAAAAAAGCTTTAAAAATGGTAGGACTAGATGAATCATATTTAAAAAGAAGTCCTTTTAGTTTAAATAGTGGTGAAAAAAGAAGAGTTGCCATAGCATCTGTTTTGATTTCTAATCCAAAATTATTAATTATGGATGAACCAACAATTGGACTTGATAATAATAGTAAAAAAAGATTAATGAAATTACTTATAAATCTTAAAAAACAATATATGAAAACTATTATAATAGTTACTCATGATGTTGATATGCTTTATGAAATAACCGATGATGTAGTTGTCTTAAATGAGGGAGAAGTTGCTAATTTTGGTACTAAAATAGATGTTTTTAGTAACGTAGATTTATTAAATAAAAATAATGCTCCTGTTCCAAGTGTTGTTCGTATGTGTAAAATGATATATGATAAAAAAGGAATCGATTTAGGTTACATAAAAAATACAAACGAATTAGTAAGATCAATAGTAGGTTGTTTTGATAGAAATAAAGAGGGTGATTAAAATGAATGATTATTCGTTTTTCAAATATATTCCAAGTAACTCTAAAATTCACATGTTAAATTCTAAAATGAAGATTTTATGGTTTTTACTTTCTATAATAATATCATTAGTAGTAAAAGATTATTATTCACTTTTGTTATTTTTTATATTCTTATTATTTGTAATATCAAAGACTAATATTAGTATTAATGTATATATATCAAACTTATTAATTATATATCCAGTATATTTATTTTGTTTATTTTTAACTCTTTTTATTTCTCTTAATTTTTTATTATCTGTTTTAGTTACTATTAAATTAATTTTAATAATTATACTGTTTCTTATACTTACGTTTACAACATCCCTTAGTGAGATTGCTTGGGGATTTGAATGCGTTTTTTCACCATTAAAAAAGTTAGGTATACCAGTTTCAAATATATCGCTTTCTATTGCACTTGTTATTAAATTTATATCAACGTTATTTGAAAAATTTAAAGAGGTAAGAAAGTCGATGGCTTATAGGGGAATACCATATAACAAAAACAGCTTAACCGCAATTAAAAAAATGGTGTTTCCAGTTATTAGATTATCATATAAACTTTCTAATAGAACAATATCAGCGATGAAGTTAAGATTTTATGGTTATGGAAAAAAGCGTACTAATTATCATGAAAATAAGACTACATATTTTGATAAGGTGTTAGTAATTACTGATTGCGTTTTAATTTATTTAGTAATATGGTTAGGGTGGTTATGATGAGATATTTGATTGATTTTTCTTATTCTGGAGAATTATTTAAAGGTTATCAAAGACAAAATGGACTAAGAACCGTGCAAGAAGAAATAGAAAAAGTTTTAACAAGTATAAATAATGATGTTGTTAAGATATTTTCTGCTGGAAGAACGGATGCTAAGGTAAACGCCCTTCATCAAAAAGCTCATTTTGATTTAAATAATAAAATTTCATGCTACAAATTAAAATTTGCTTTAAACAGTTATCTTCCAGATGATATATATATTAATGATGTTATTATGGTAGATGATAAGTTTCATGCAAGATACATGGTCAAATCAAAAACGTATGAGTATAAGATAAATGTTGGTCACTATAATCCTATACATCGCACCCACGTGTATCAATATTGTAAACCACTTAATATTAAATTAATGAAAAAGGCAATGCATGATTTTGAAGGAACCCACGATTTTACATCCTTTTGTTCTGCTCAAGATAAACGAAGTGATAAAGTAAGAGAAATATTTAAAATAGATTTATGCGAAAAAGATGATATTATTAGTATAACTTTTAAAGCTAAAGGCTTTTTAAAGTATCAAGTAAGAAGTATGGTTGGAACTTTAATAAAAATAGGTGAAGAAAAATTAAAACCAGATGTAATTACAAGTTTGATTAATGAAAAAGATAGAAAAAAAGCACCATTTATGGCACCTGCTAACGGACTTACGTTAGTTGATGTTAAATACTAAAAAACAGTTTTATTTATGAAAACTGTTTTTTAATCTGCATCATTTATTAAGTCTGCAAGTGTTTTAATGCTTATAAGTCCACAAATACCAACTAAAATGTATACTATTTTTGAACCTAGTGCATTTGCTCCACCAAATATTGTTGCAACTAAATCGAAGTTAAATAAACCTATTAATCCCCAGTTTAATGCACCAATAATAACAAGGGTCAAAGCTATAATTTGCAATGTTTTCATAAATTTCCTCCTTTTATACTTATATGATAATCAAAAAAAGATTTTTTATACACGAATATTAGTAAATTTAAGCCATATAATTAAATGAAAATAGAAGAGGTGAATTAATGAAAAAATTTTTAAGTGTTTTAGCTATATTTGTTTTTGCAATATGTTTATCTGGATGTGCGAAGGAAGATAAGAAAAGTATTTTAAATAAGCTTGATAAAAAAATTAATAATGCTAGTGGTTATAAATTAGAAGCCCAAATGGAATTAGTAAATAATGAAGATTCATATAAATATGATGTAACTGTTTCATATAAGAAAAAGGATAATTATAGAGTATCTCTTAGAAATAAAACTAATAATCACGAACAAATTATTTTAAAAAATGAAGAAGGAGTATATGTATTAACACCATCACTTAATAAAAGTTTTAAATTTCAAAGTAAATGGCCATATAATAATTCGCAAAGTTATTTACTACAATCTGTTGTAAATGATATGAAAAGTGATTCTAAACTTAGTATGAAAAAAGAAAAAGATAATTATGTATTTAAAAGTAAAGTAAATTATAAAAACAATGCTAGTTTAACTCATCAAGTTGTAGTTGTTGATAAAAATTATACCATAAAAAGTGTTACTGTTTTGGATTCTGATGAAAACGTAGGAATAAAGGTAGTTTTTAACTCAATAGATATGAAAGCAAAATTTAAAAATAATTATTTTGTTTTAGAAGAAAATATGCAAACTATAACGTCTAATGATGAAGAAAGCCAAGATGCAATGAATATGATGGATGATGCTGTTTATCCAATGTATTTACCAGAAGGAACTTATTTAGAAACTGAAAAGGTTGTAGAACTTGATGAAGGTTCAAGAGTAATTCTTACTTTTGCTGGGGATAATTCTTTTATGTTGGTTGAACAAACCGCCGTAAAAAATGATGAAATGACAGTTATTCCTACAAGTGGTGATCTTGATATATTTATGGATACAATAGCTATTGTTGATGATTCATCAATAACGTGGTCTAGTGCTGGTGTGGATTATTACTTAGTATCAAGTGATACGAGCACTATGGAATTAATGAACGTAGCAAAATCAATATCATCACTTCCAATAAGTAAATAATTATTCATTATTCGTATAATTATGTTATAATGTAATTGGGTGATTTATAATGAAAAATGAGGTAAAAAACGCAATAATAATGACGTTTGTAGTTATTGTAATATTAGTTATTGTATATTTAACAACTGCTATATTTATGACTGGAGAAATTGGTAATAATAAAAAAGATGATAAAAATGACACTACAACTAATAATGAGAGTCAAAGCGAGCTATATGATAATATGATAATCGCAAGTAATACGTTTAATCAAAAAAATGAGGAATACAACGTAATTTTCTTTCATGAAAAAGATGATAATGATGCTTTAAAAAATTCTATATCAGCTTATGATTCATCACAAAAGGATATCAAGTTATATAAGGTAAACTTAGATGAGGCAATAAATAAGTTTGTTATATCAAAACAGCAAAATAGTAGTGCAACTAATTATGAAGAATTAAAAATAAACGATGTAACCTTAATAAATATAAAAAATAAAGTAATAACATCTTACGTAACTGGTTATGAAAATGTTATTAGTAAACTTAAGTAACTTTTTGTTACTTTTTTCTTTATGTGTGGTATACTTTATAATGGCGGAGGCAATGATATGAAAAGTAAAAATAAAAAAGCTAATCGCAAAAATACTATAAACGATAAATTAAATAAAACCAGTGACTTTAAAGTATATGAGCTTATTTTATTTGGTTTTTTGATAATGGTTGTAACCATTTTTTTAACCGTTGTCGTGATGCATGAGGTAAGTGATTCTAATTTAAATATTAGTAAAAATGGATCAACTAAAAGTAGTGGGGCTTTAAGTGAGTTTAATGAGGTTTATAACCTTATTATTAATGATTACTATAAATCAGTTGATAAACAGCAATTGATAAATGGTGCTATAAATGGTATGTTATCTGCTTTAAAAGATCCGCATACTACCTATTTTAATAAGTCTGAAGCTGATAACTTTAGTGAAATTATGAATGGTTCGTATAATGGCATAGGAGCTGAGATATCCACAGATAATGATGGTAATATATTTATTTCAACGGTATTTAAAAATTCCCCAGCATTTGAGGTTGGTTTGAAATTTGGAGATATAATATTAGAAGTAAATAAAAAATCGGTTAAAGGACTTACTACTAGCGAGGTTGTTTTACTTATTAAAGATCAAAATGTAAAAAAAGCTCATATAAAGGTTAATAGAAATAATCAAGAGTTGGAATTTGATGTGGAAAGACGTAACGTAGTAATTGAATCTGTTGAATCTCAGATTATAACAAAAAAGGATAAAAAAATAGGTTACGTAGTAATTAATAATTTTGCTAATAATACTTATGAACAATTTCGAGAAAATATAGAATCATTAGAATCGCAAAACATTAAAGGTCTTGTTATTGATGTTAGAAATAATTCTGGCGGTTATTTGCACTCGGTTACTAACATGATTAATATGTTTTTGCCAAAGGGCAAAGTAATATATCAAATACAGGATAAAACTACTACTTATAAGTATACTGCAACAACTGATGAATCAAGAAATTATCCTGTTGCGGTGTTGGTAAACAAATCAAGTGCTTCGGCATCAGAGATTTTAGCGATAAGTTTAAAGGAAACTTATGATGCGTATGTTGTTGGGACAACTACTTATGGTAAAGGAACCGTTCAGACTACAAAGGATTTGAATAATGGTGCGATGATTAAGTACACAATTCAAAAGTGGTTATCTCCTAATGGAAATTGGATAAATGATGTTGGAGTATCTCCAACACATGAAATTGAGTTATCAACTGAGTATGAAAATAATCCTTCTTTAGAAAATGATAATCAATTACAAAAAGCATTAGATTTAATTGCAAATAAATAAAATTTAAAGACAAAGTATAAGCCAACTTTAACCAAGTTAGCTTATACTTTTTTTATGCATCGAAGAATATATTTTTTAAATGAATTTAATTAACTTGTATTTTAATAAAAAAAAGTATAATATAAAAAGCATGGGAGATTAAATATGAAAAATATGAAAATAGGAGATATTTATACAATTCATTGTTATAAACACGATGGTAACATACATAGAAGTTGGGATGATACTATGCTACTTGACGTAAATAAAGATTTTTTAGTTTTTGGTAATAATCATTCTAAAGTAAATAACAGTGACGGTAGAATTTGGTATACTAAAGAACCTGCCATAATATTTTTTTATAAAAACAAATGGTACAACATAATTACTCAGTTTAAAGAATCTGGAATTTATTATTATTGTAACATAGCAAGTCCGACTATAATTGAAGGTAAAGTAATTAAATACATAGATTATGATTTAGATTTACGTGTGTTTAAAGATGGCTCTTATAAGATACTAGACAAATCAGAATATGAATATCATAAAAATAAGATGAATTATCCAAAACAGATAGATATAATTGTAAAGCAAGAGTTAAAAAATCTTATAAAATTATATGAATCTAAACAGGGACCATTTGATTATGAATGTGTAAAAAAATATTATGACAAATATATGCTATTATTAGGTAATAAAGAATAAATGATTGCATATATTAAATAAGAATGATCATAAAAAAACATAATAAATGCTATAAAAACAAGCAAAAATGGCAAAATTGTAAAAAAAATAAAAAAAAACAAAAAAAATTGAAAAAAGTTGTTGACATGGTCATTCGGATGTGGTATATTTAAAACGCACTTGACAAAAAAGAGTGTAAAAAACCTTTGTAAAACAAAGGGAAAAATGATCTTTGAAAACTGAGCAAAACGTCAAGACTATTTGAGTAGCTAGGATAAAACGAACTAAAAAATAATATATATATTTTGAGAGTTTGATCCTGGCTCAGGATGAACGCTGGCGGCATGCCTAAGACATGCAAGTCGTACGAGATGGCCCATTGAAGTTTGAGTGCTTGCACAATTTCTGATTTGGATTTTCCATCTAGTGGCGGACGGGTGAGTAACACGTGGGTGACCTACCTTTGAGTTTGGGATAACTACTGGAAACGGTAGCTAATACCGAATGATATGCAGTTTCGTTTCTGTATTAAAAGGTGCTTTCGGGCATCGCTTAAAGATGGGCCTGCGGCGTATTAGCTTGTTGGTGGGGTAATGGCCTACCAAGGCAACGATGCGTAGCCGGACTGAGAGGTTGAACGGCCACATTGGGACTGAGACACGGCCCAAACTCCTACGGGAGACAGCAGTTAGGAATATTCGTCAATGGGGGAAACCCTGAACGAGCAATGCCGCGTGAGTGATGAAGGTCCTTTGGATTGTAAAACTCTGTTGTATGGGAAGAATGACCAAACTAGGAAATGAGTTTGGAGTGACGGTACCATGCCAGAAAGCTCCGGCTAACTACGTGCCAGCAGCCGCGGTAATACGTAGGGAGCGAGCGTTATCCGGATTTATTGGGCGTAAAGGGTGCGTAGGCGGCTTGTTAAGTATGAAATTAAAGCCTGGGGCTTAACTCCAGTTCGTTTCATAAACTGGCTTGCTTGAGTATGGAAGAGGTAAACGGAATTTCTAGTGTAGCGGTGGAATGCGTAGATATTAGAAGGAACACCAGTGGCGAAGGCGGTTTACTGGGCCATTACTGACGCTGAGGCACGAAAGCGTGGGGAGCAAATAGGATTAGATACCCTAGTAGTCCACGCCGTAAACGATGAGTACTAAGTGTTGGGG
>CANQZW010000003.1 GCA_947628435.1 uncultured Bacilli bacterium
GAATGTTTTGTACAACTACATTTTAACAAAGGTCTTCCTTTTTTCATACCTTTTCCCCAAACTATTTTACATAATCATTATGATAAATTTCTTGACTTTTATGCTTCATTGTTTATAATAAAAAGTAAAATTTATATTTGCAGAAAGGAAGGTTTTGATGAATAAAAAAAGTTTACCAGTAATATTACTAAGAGGGATTGTAGTACTTCCTTATGCGGAGTTAAAAATTGACTTAATGGATGAGTTAGATACTAAGATAATTAATATTGCAAATGAATTACATGATGGTTATGTTCTTTTGGTATCCCCAGAAAATTATTTAGAAGAAAAAATTGAAATATCTAAACTTCCTAATTTAGGAATTATGGGAAAAATAACAAAGAAAACAACTTTACCTAATGGTTGTGTTAGGGTTACTATTGAAGGTAAAAAAAGGATGCAAATAAATAAATACGTTCCTTATGAAAGTGTTGATGACGTATTTAAAGGTGTTGTATGTCAACCTGTTAGATATGCGATGGATGCGGCAGATGAACAGGCACTTTTAAGAAAGTTAAAAGTAGAACTTGAAGGATACATAAATAAAGTTCCGTATGCCTCTAATAGTATTTTGTCAATAATTGATGATATTCAAAGTGTAAGTAAGCTTGCAGATATTGTTGCAAATTATATGCCTACTACTTTTGAAAGAAAGTATGAATTTTTAAAAACAATTAATCCCCATACTAGGGTAATGATGGATCTAGAAGATATTCAAAAAGAATTAGATGTTTTTGAAATAGAACAAAAATTAGATAATAAGCTAAAAAAAGAATTGGATAATTCACAAAAAGAATATATCTTAAGAGAAAAAATAAGGTTAATAAAAGAAGAGTTAAAAGACATATCATCTAAAGATGAGGATGTTGAAGAAATAAGAACAAAAATTAAAAAATTAAAAATGCCTAAAAATATTCAAGATAAAGTAAATAAGGAGTTAAAAAAATACGAATCAACTCCATCAGCATCTCCTGAGGTTGGAATTATAAGAAATTATATTGATGTGTTAATAAATTTACCATGGAATAATTATACAAAAGATAACTCTGATTTAAAAAAAGTAAAAGAAGTATTAGATTCTTCTCATTATGGACTATTAGACATAAAAGAAAGAATAATAGAGTATTTAGCAGTTAAATCCCGTAGTGTAAGTGGTAATGCTCCTATAATATGTTTAGTAGGCCCTCCAGGAGTTGGTAAAACATCACTTGCCAAATCTATTGCACAAGCAACAAATAGAAAGTTTGTTAAAATATCAGTTGGTGGTGTAAATGATCCAGCAGAAATAATTGGTCATAGAAGAACGTATATGGGTGCAAATCCTGGAAGAATAATAAATGCGTTAAAAAAATGTGGCTCATCAAATCCTGTTTTCTTAATAGATGAAGTAGATAAAATGACAAAAGATATTAAAGGTGATCCTGCAAGTAGTTTGCTTGAGGTTCTAGACCCAGAGCAAAATAGTACTTTTTATGATAACTATGTTGAAGAACCATATGATTTATCAAAGGTAATGTTTATATTAACCGCTAATTATATTAATCAAATTCCAGAAGAATTAAAAGATAGATTAGAGATAATTAAGTTATCTAGTTATACAGAGTATGAAAAACTCTTTATTGCAAAAAATCATCTTATTAAATTAGCTCTTAAAGAGTATGATCTTGATACAAATAGCGTTAAATTTACTGATGAAATAATATTAGAAATAATTGAAAAATATACTAAAGAATCTGGTGTACGTGAATTACAAAGAGTAATTAATAGAATCATTAGAAAATGTGTTAAAGAAATGTTAGAGAAAAAAAGTAATACCTTAAATGTTAAAATTACTAATAAAAAACTACAAGAGTATTTAGGTAAACCAAAATTTGAAAATAATGAGTTTTTAACATCTAATACGGCAGGAGTTGTAAACGGACTTGCTTATACGTCTTATGGCGGGGATATATTACCGTTAGAGGTTGTTACTTATGAATCAAAAGATAACATTAAAATAACTGGTAATCTTGGCGATGTTATGAAAGAAAGTGTAGAAATTTCTCTTGGGCATATTAAGAGTCATGCAAAAGATTATAAAATAGATTTATCTAAATTAGAAAATTTATGCATTCATGTAAATGCCATAGAAGCTTCCGTTAGTAAAGACGGACCATCCGCAGGAATTGCACTTACAACCGCAATAATAAGTTCTTTAACAAAAAAAGAAGTAGATGCTAAATATGCAATGACAGGGGAAATGACTTTAACTGGTAAAATACTACCTATTGGTGGTTTAAAAGAAAAAATTACTGGTGCTTATATCGCGGGTGCAAGAAAATTTATTATTCCACAAAAAAACGAACGAGATTTAGACGATATATCAAAAGAAGTAAAAGATAATATTGAAATTATACTTGTTAGTACGTATGATCAAATATATGATATATTATTTAACAAAAAGAAGAAAAATTAACATTTTTCTTTTTTTTTATCATATGTTTTATTGAATGGAGATTGATAATTATGAAACAAATAATACCTTTTGTAAAAGATCTTAGTTTAGATACTAAAATATCAGAGATAACCAGTATAGCATTAGAACATGATTTAAAAATGGAAAATAGTGATTCAATAGTAGGTGTATTTACCATAAGTGGTAAATATAAGATGAATGAAATAAGTATAAATGAAGAAGTATTTGAAAAGAAAATAAACTTTGATATTACACTAGATGATAAATATGATGCTAAAAAAGCACAAATTGATATAGACGATTTTTATTATGAAATAATAAATGATGAATATTTAAGGGTACACATTGATGTTAAAGTAGATAACTTAGTTTATTACATACAAGAACGTACGGAGCAAAAAGAAGAAATACAAATAATAAAAGAAGATTCTAATGATGATATTAAAGATGAGGAAATAACTGAAAATAAAGATGAAATAGGTGAATTAAAAAGAAATATAAACTTAGAAAATAATAATGAAACGGAGGATTGTAATATGCAAGAAGAAAAAAAAGAAGTAACTGAGGTAAAAGATATAGATTATAACAAAGAAGATACTATTAATATAACAAATCAAATATCTTCTAATTTTTTAGGTAATGAAGAAAGATATACTACGTATAAAGTTCATATAATAAGAGAAAACGAAAACATACAAACCGTTATGGAAAAATATAACGTTTCAAAAGATGAACTAGAAAAGTATAATAATTTAGATAATATTATCTTAGGTACTAAAGTTATTGTTCCATTAAAAGATGAATAACTGTTTAATAAGAAACGTTATAAAAAACCAGTGTGCATCATTAAAAAAGATAGTATTATGTAAAAATGCTATTATATATACAGATTGTAATGGAAGAAAATATGTAGCAAAAGAAAATGGCGAAAATAATATAATAAACACATATAATTATCTTAATTCTAGGGGGTTTGGCTATTTACCTAGATTAGTTTATTATAATAATGATGGATATGTTTATGAATATGAAAATGGTATTACGATGCCAAATGAACAAAAAATAAGTGACATAATTAAAATAGATGCTCTTTTACATAATAAAACGGTATATTATAAAGATATTTCACTTGATGAGGTAAAAGAAATATATGAGAATTTAAACATGAAAATAGATAACACCTATAATTATTATGATGATTTAATTACGGTAATTGAATCAAAAATATATGCATCACCTAGTGAATATTTACTCTTAAGAAATTGTTCTACCATATTTTCTTGCCTTAGTTTTTGTAAAAGTAGTTTAGATAAGTGGTATGAGATAGTAAGTAATAAAAATAAAAAAAGAGAAGTATTATTACATAATAATTTAGATACTTCTCATTTAATTAGAAATAAAGATAATATTCTTATAAGTTGGGATTATGTAAAAAGGGATTTACCAATTTATGATTTTATAAAACTTTATAAAAGTAATTATAATAAGTATGATTTTAGTGAACTTTATAAAGAGTATCTTAAAGGTTTTCCTCTTTTAGAAGAGGAAAAAATACTTATGTTTATAATATTATTTATTCCAAATAAAATATCGTTTAACTCATCTGAATTAAAAAATACTATCATGGTAAGTGACTTATTTAATTATCTTTTTACAACTGACAAATTATTTATGGAAAATGAGGCAAAAAATACCGAAGAACAAAATAATAAGGTCAATAAATAATAAAAACACATGAAATCTAGCACATAATATTAAAGCTAATATAGCTTGATAAAAAGTAATAAAACAAAAAGCTATTACTAAAATTAAATATTTTGTTAATCCTCCACTAAAAAAGTTATTAGGACGCATACCCATCACCTTTACAGTATTATATGTAATATAAAAATATTTGCTAACCATATTTATTAAAATATGGTTTTTTTTTCTAAAAGATGTTATTATATATAATAGGAGTGATAATATGTTTAATAATAAAGGTTTTGCTGTAACTGCTACATTATATACCATATTAGTTGCATTTTTACTTTTTTTAGGTGCAACACTAGCTATGTTCTCATCATCTAATAGTATCATAGGAAAAGCAAATGATGATTTAATTAATGGAACAACATTTAAGGCTGTGCAAGTTAAAATAGTAGATGGAACTATTTGTAAATGGAATATTGATACTATGGTAAAGATAAATAGTAGGTATGGAACAATGTATTGGCCTAAGGATTTTCCAGGGGACAATGTATCAGTTACGGTCGGCAGTGAAAAGATACGTAGTGGTTCAAGAAGCATTAATGATAAAATAACTGTAACAGCATCTACAGAATCTAATGATAAATTAACTTTTACTCAAGATGAAGATGATGATATATCTGCTGATGTTACTATTGCAAATATATGTGAATAACGCTTGTTAAAAAATAAATTATTTGTTATACTATTAACATGTTTTAAAAGCAATGCGTAAGAGGAGTAAATTACTTATTATTTAAAGAGAGTAAACGGTTGGTGAAAGTTTACATTAATGGTAGTTGAAGGTAGCTTACAAGCTTGGTTGCTGAACTAATAGTAGGTAATTACGTTAACTCACGTTACGAGTTTAAGTGTTAGAATAAATTCTAGAACTAAGGTGGTAACGCGGTTATGAATCGTCCTTTATTTAAGGATGATTTTTTTTATTTTGAAAGGAAGGGATTATTTTGTTAGATAAAAAGTATAATCATAAACAAGTAGAACAAGGAAAGTATGAAAAATGGCTTAAGCATAATTATTTTAAAGCTGGTGATTTAACTAAGGAAGCTTTTTCAATTGTTATACCACCTCCTAATGTAACGGGAAAGTTACATTTAGGTCATGCGTGGGATACTACGCTTCAAGATATTATTATTCGTTATAAGAAAATGGATGGTTATGATGCTTTATGGCTTCCTGGTATGGATCATGCTGCTATTGCAACTGAGGTAAAGGTTGCTAATAGATTAAAAGAAGAAGGAATAAATAAAAGAGATTTAGGTCGTGCTGGTTTTTTAAAAAGAGCATGGCAGTGGAAAGAGGAATATGCAAGTACGATTAGAAGTCAGTGGGCAAAATTAGGATTAGCTCTTGATTATTCTAGGGAAAGATTTACGCTTGATGATGGTTTAAGTAAAGCTGTTAAGAAGGTATTTGTTGATTATTATAACGAAGGCATTATATACCGAGGTGAAAGGATAATAAATTGGGATCCGGTTCAGCAAACGGCTTTATCTAATGAAGAGGTTATATATAAGGATGTTGCGGGTGCTTTTTATCATATTAAGTATTTTATTGAGGGAAAAGACGAATATTTAGATGTTGCAACAACAAGACCTGAAACGTTATTTGGTGATACTGCCGTTGCGGTAAATCCTAATGATGAAAGATACAAACATTTAATAGGTAAGAACGTTATTTTGCCTATTGTTAATAAGCCTATTCCTGTAATAGGAGATTTACATGCTGATCCTAAATTTGGGACTGGTGTTGTTAAAATAACTCCAGCTCATGATCCTAATGATTTTGAGGTTGGACTTCGTCACAATTTACAAAGAATAGTAGTTATGAATCCTGATGCAACTATGAATGAAAATGCTTTGAAATATAAGGGTATGGATAGATATGAGTGTCGTGATGCTTTAATTGATGACTTACAAGATTTAAATTTATTAATTAAAATAGAACCTATGGTTCATAGTGTTGGGCATTCAGAGAGAACTGATGTTATGGTAGAGCCTTACTTATCAAAACAGTGGTTTGTTAAGATGGATGCTTTAGCAAAAAAAGTATTAGATACACAAAAAAATGTTGATGAAAAGATTAATTTTATACCAAAAAGATTTGAAAAAATACTTGAAAACTGGATGAATGATTGTCATGATTGGTGCATTTCAAGGCAATTATGGTGGGGGCACCAAATTCCTGCTTGGTATAAAAATGATGAGGTATACGTTGGCATAGAAGAACCTAAAGGTGATGGATGGCATCAAGATGAAGATGTTTTAGATACGTGGTTTTCCAGTGCTTTATGGCCTTTTGCAACATTTGGTTGGCCTTTTGATACTGATGAATTAAAAAGATATTTTCCAAATAGTGTGTTAGTAACTGGTTATGACATAATATTTTTCTGGGTAGCTAGAATGGCTTTTCAATCAGAAAAGTTAACAGGTAAGGCACCTTTTAAGGATTTGTTAATTCATGGTCTTATTCGTGATAAACAAGGAAGAAAAATGTCTAAGTCTTTAGGTAACGGAGTAGATCCTATGGACGTTATTGATAATTATGGAGCAGATTCATTAAGATGGTTTTTAACTACCAACTCCACTCCTGGTCAAGATTTAAGATATGATGAGGATAAAATTAAATCAACCTGGAATTTTATTAATAAAATATGGAATGCATCAAGATATGTTCTTATGAATTGCAGTGAATTAAATAGTATTGATTTATCTAATTTAACAAATAGTGATAAGTGGATTTTAACAAAATTAAACAAAACAATAAAACAAGTAAGAAAAAATATGGATAAATATGATTTTAACGTAGTTGGTAAAGAATTATATAAATTTATCTGGACAGATTTTTGTGATTCTTATATTGAATATAGTAAGGTAAGTTGTAATAACGTTTCTACTAAATCAACTATGCTTTTGGTTTTAACTGATATTTTAAAAATGCTTCATCCTTTTATGCCTTATGTAACAGATGAAATATATGATTCATTACCTATAAAAGATAGTAGTAATATATTATTATCTAATTATCCAAAGTATGATGATACTAAAATATATAAAAAAGAAGAAAAAGAAATTGATGCTTTAACTGAAATTATTACTACCATACGTAATTATAAGGCTGAAAATAATATTCCTAAAGGTTTTGGTATTGTTAATGAATTTAAAGATGAGTATAAGCATATTATAGATAATAACAAAGATATATTGACAAAACAATTAAAGTGCGATATTATATTATCTTCCAATTTAAATGCTGTTAGTTTATCTGCTTCATTTTCTTATGGAAGTTTAATACTATGCTATGAAGGAAAAGAGTTATCTAATGATGATATAAAGCTTTTTAATAAGGAAAAGCAGTCTTTAGAAAATAGCATAGAAAGAAGAAAAAAATTATTATCAAATGAAAAGTATGTTTTAAATGCACCTAAAAAAATAGTAGATGCTGAAAAACAAAAGTTAAAAGAGGAAGAAGATAAATTAAAAACTTTGTTAGAAAAAATAAATTTATAAAGGTAAGGTGGTTTTGGATGAACAAAGCTTATGATTATGATTTTTTTGAGAAATATTTAAAAAAATACTTAGATGTACAAACAAATGAAAGGTTTGTAAAGTTAAGTAAAGAAGATTGTGATCTTTTTGGTTATATAAAAGAGCAAATATATACTGGTATTGATTGGAATAAAGAAGAAAGTAAGCACTCTCAAGAAGATTATGAAGCTGATAGCTTAGCATTTTTCGTTTCATTAAACTTAATAAAATATGATGAAGAAAAAAATGCGGTTATAGATGTTATAAAGTTAAAACAATTATATGAAAAATATTTAGTAGTAAATGAAGATAATTCTTTAAAAGAAGATAAAGGATTATCGTTTGTTCACAAAAGACAGTCTTAACTGTCTTTTTCTTGCTTTCTAAATTTATTTAATATATACTTATTTATAATAGAGGTGAGTGGTTTTGAGACTTAAGACAAGTTATTTTTATACTTATAAAGAAAATCCAAAGGATGAAGAATCAACCTCTGGTAATTTATTAACTAGAGCAGGAATGATAAGAAAAACCTCAAGTGGGGTTTATATGTATTTACCACTTGGTTATAAAGTTATAAAAAACATAGAAAAAATAATTCGTGAGGAACTAGAAAACATTGGAGCAGGAGAGCTTTTAATGCCAGCTTTAGTTCCTGAGGAGTTATATGAGCAATCTGGAAGAAAAGAATCTTTTGGTAGTGATATGTTTTCACTTTATGATCGTTTTGATAAAAAATATTGTTTAGCACCTACTCATGAAGAGTTGTTTACCATAGCAGCCTCAGCAAAAATAAAATCTTATAAGGATTTGCCATTTAGTATTTATCAGATTCAAGATAAATTTAGGGATGAGGCAAGAAGTAGGTATGGTTTAATTAGAGTTCGTGAATTTTTGATGAAGGATGCATATTCTTTTGATGCTGATGAAAAAGGATTAAATAATTCTTATAACGAAATGTATAATGCTTACAAAAAAATATTTGCAAGATTAGGTATAAATTATAAAATAGTAAAATCTGATACTGGAGCTATGGGTGGATTATTATCTGAGGAGTTTCAGGCAATAACTAATATTGGCGAAGATAAATTAGTTATTTGTGATCATTGTGGTTACGCATCAAATAGTGAGGTTTCAAGTTGCATTAGCATAACTGAAAATAAAGATGAAGATATAAAAATTAGAGAGCTTGTTAAAACTCCTGATGTTGGAACCATACAGCAAGTTGCAAAGTATTTAGATGAACCCGAGGAAAAATTCGTTAAAACACTTATTTATAAGGCTGATAATGAATTTTATGCGGTTATGGTAAAAGGGTGTCATGAGGTAAATGAATTTAAATTAAAAAAAGCACTTAAAGTATCTAATCTTGAATTAGCAGATTCTATTGAGGTTGAAAAATTAACTTCTGCTAAAATAGGTTTTGTAGGTCCAATCGGTTTAGACATACCAATTATTATTGATAATGAAGTTTTAAATATGAAGAATTTTATCGTTGGTGCTAATAAAACAGATTATCATTATAAGAACGTAAACTTAGAGGATTTTAATTATTTTTTATCTCAAGATATAAGATGTATAACTGAACTTGATAAGTGTCCTTCTTGTGGAAAGAGTCTTGTTTTTAAAAATGGTATTGAAATAGGTAATACATTTAAACTTGGTACTAAGTATTCGCAGAGTTTGAACCTTACTTATTTAAATAAAGATAATTTAAGTAAGTATGTATGGATGGGTTGCTACGGGATAGGTATTGGTAGATGTATGGCTGCTATTGTAGAGCAAAATAATGATGAAAATGGAATAATATGGCCTTTGGAGGTTGCACCATTTAAAGTTGCAATAGTTATTGTTAATACTTATGATTCAGCTCAAGTTGATGCAGGAAATTATTTGTATAGTGAGCTTAAAAAGAATAATATTTCAACCATTTTAGATGATAGGGATGAAAGGGCTGGAGTAAAATTTAATGATATGGACTTAATAGGAATTCCAATAAGAATAACAATAGGAAACAAAATAAATGATCAATTAGTTGAAATAAAGCAAAGAAGAAAAAATTCTTTTGAGGAAATATCTTTGTATGATACTTTAAATAGAATAGAAGATATAATTGATGGAGAATAAGAAAACTATTTTTAGTTTTTTTATTTTTTTTAAGAAAAAACGAGGGTTTTTGCCTTTTTTGTAGAATAATTATATTGAGGAGGTATATTTTATGCAAAAAATACCTTACGACGAAATATTAAATATTCAAAGAAAAGTTGATATTGTAGATGTAATAGGAAATTATCTTTCTTTAACAAGAAAGGGTAAGAATTATTTTGCAATATGTCCTTTTCATGATGATCATAATCCTAGTATGAGCATATCTTCTGAAAAACAAATATATACGTGTTTTGTTTGTGGTGCATCAGGTAATGTTTTTAATTTTGTTATGAATTATGAACATATAAGTTTTTATGAGGCGGTATCAAAAGTTGCTAGTAATGCTGGTTTCCCGTTAAGTTTTAAAAATATTTCTAAGGTAAGTTTAAAAGACAATAAATATGATAAGTATTATAAGATGTTTGATATTGTAAATAAATATTATCAAAATAATATTAAAACAGTATATGGTAAAGAGGCGCTTTCTTATTTACATAAAAGGAAAATAACTGATGATATAATAAAGGAATTTGAAATTGGTTTATCCTTAGATGATAATAACGTAAGTAAGTTATTAAAATCAAAGGGTTATTTAGAAAGTGACATGGTTGATATAGGTTTGTGTGGTAAAAAAGATAATTTCATTTATGATATTTTTAGAAATAGAATAACATTTCCTTTATGTGATATAGAAGGTAATACGGTTGGATTTTCTGCTAGAATATATAATAGTGATGATCAAAATAAGTACGTTAATTCTAAAGAATCTGTTATTTTTAAAAAAGGTGATCTTTTATATAATTATAAAAGAGCGATTAATTATGCTAAAGAAAAAGGTCAAATAATAATTGTTGAGGGTTTTATGGATGTTATTAGATTATATTCGATTGGCATAAAAAACGTAGTTGCAACAATGGGAACGGCAATAACCAAACAACACGCTAAATTAATTAGACGTTTATCTAAAAATGTTGTTTTGTGTTTTGATGGTGATAAAGCTGGTGAAAAAGCAACGATAAGTGCCCTTGAAGTATTAAATGATATTGAATTAGAACCTAAAATAATACGTTTAGAACAAAATCTAGACCCAGATGATTATATTATTCAAAAGGGTAAGGACGCTTTTTTAAGTCATTTAAAAAATTTAATGAGTAGCATACAATTTAAATTGGAGGTTAATAAGGAAAAAACTGATTTTAATGATTATAAAGAAGTATCAAATTACGTAAACTCAATAGCTGGTGAGCTTGAAAAAATTGATGATAAAATAGTTTATGAGCTTACGGTAAAAAAGCTTGCGAACGAAACGGGACTTGATGTTTCAACTATAAATTCACTTGTTAGTAACATTCCTAAAAAGGAAAAAAAGATAATAACAAAGGCAAAAAGTATTACCAAAAACAAATATGAAAAAGCAGAAGAATATTTAATATATTACATGCTTAAAGATTCTAAAGCTATTTTACTTTATCAGAATAAAGTATCTTATTTATCAAATGATAAGTTATCACAAATTGCCATTAAAATACTTGAGTTTTATGAAAAAAAAGGTTATATTAACGTTACTGATTTTACTTTGTTTTTGGAAGATAATAACGAACTGATTGATGAGGTTTTAAGAATTGATAGTCTTAATATGCCAGATGATGTTGATATTTGTGTTATTAAGGATTATATAAATACGATAGATGTTGGAATAATAAAAAGGGAAATTGATAAACTAAAGGAAAAAATAAGTAGTGAGCAAGATGTTGCAAAAAAAGTAGTTTTATTAGAAAAACTAGCTACATTAAAGAAAAAAGGAGTGTAATTATGAAAGAGATAAAAACGTTTGAACAAAGAAAAAAAGAATTACTTGAACAAGGAAAGAAAAAAGGTGTTTTAACTTATGAGGAATTAGCAGAATCTTTAAAAGGCCTTGAACTTGATAGTGATAGTCTTGATGATTTATATAATGCTTTTCATGAAAATAACATTGAAATAATATCAGAGGATTTTTCTGACGAGGATGAAGGACAAGATGATGGTGAAGCATTTACTTTAGAAGATATTTCTTTACCTAAAAACGCAAGTATAAATGATCCTGTTAGAATGTATCTTAAAGAAATAGGTAAAATAAGTTTACTTAGTACTGAAGAAGAATTATCTTTATCTAAAAGGGTAGAAGAAGGCGATGAAGAAGCAAAAAGATTACTTGCAGAATCAAATTTAAGATTGGTTGTTTCTATTGCCAAAAGGTATGTTGGAAGAAATTTATCTTTTCTTGATTTAATTCAAGAGGGTAATATTGGACTTATGAAGGCAGTAGATAAGTTTGACGCTTCAAAAGGTTATAAATTTTCAACTTATGCAACATGGTGGATAAGGCAAGCTATTACACGTGCGATTGCGGATCAGGCAAAAACTATTCGTGTTCCAGTGCATATGGTAGAAACAATAAACAAATTAAAAAGAATTCAAAGGCAGTTAACCCTTGAACTTAATAGAGAGCCAACCGAAGCTGAACTTGCCAAAAAAATGGGTACGACCGAAGATAAGGTAAGGGAAATATTTAAAATATCACAAGACCCATTATCACTTGAGACTCCTATTGGTGAAGAAGATGATTCACACTTAGGTGACTTTTTAAAGGATGAAAGTTCAATGAGTCCAGAAGAATATGCTATTAACGAGGTTTTAAAAGATGAGATAGAAGAAGTTTTATGTACTCTTACTCCAAGGGAAGAAGAAGTATTAAAATTACGTTTTGGACTTCATGGTGGAACGTGCCACACGCTAGAAGAGGTTGGTAATATGTTTGGGGTAACTCGTGAAAGAATAAGACAAATAGAGGCAAAAGCATTAAGAAAATTAAGACATCCATCAAGATCAAGAAAATTAAAGGATTATTTAAGTGACTAATATTAAAATTTCAAAAAGACTACTTAATATTGCAAAAATGGTTGATGAAAATAGCAATGTTATAGACGTTGGTTGTGATCATGCTTTACTTGATATTTACTTATCTTTAAATAAAAAAGTTAAAAAAATAATTGCGTCTGACATAACATTAGGAGCTATTAATCAAGCTAAAAAAAATGTTTTGTTATATAATGCTTTAGATGTTGATGTTAGGTTAGGTGATGGACTTAGTACTTTAACTAATAAAGATAAAATAAATACTATTATTATATCTGGGTTAGGTAATCAAAAAATATTTGAAATATTAAATAGTGATAAACAAAAATTAAAAGATGTTAAAACAATTATTATTCAGTCTAATACTGGTTATGATTCAATAAGAAAAAACGTATGTAACTTAGGTTATTATGTTGTAGATGAGTGTTTGGTAAAAGAAAAAAATATAATATACGTAATTATAAAATTTAAAAAGGGAAAGGTTAAATATAGTAAAAAAGAATTATATTTTGGACCATTATTATTAAAAAATAAAGATAAGTTATTTTACGAATTAATAAATAAAGAAATTAATAAGAATAATAAAATTATCAATAGCTTACCTTATAATAAAATATTTAAAAAAATTAAATTAAAAATAAATAATTATAAATTAAAAAAATATTCATCATAGTGAATATTTTTTTTAAAGAAAAAAGGTTGGTGTTGGAACGCTATTTAAACCCTTGCTAATATTATCATTATTAGTATTTGTATTTACGTTGTTATTTTCATTATTTACAGTTTGATTACTCGTATTTTGCACATTTGAACTTCTTACAAATTCTTTTCCTATCCTACCAAGTGTTTTAATGTTATTAAAAACGGGTTTTACTTGGTAGTATAACGGTATAGCTTGATTAACAACATTAAGTGTTTTTTGAGCATTTGAAAGTAGTGATGACCAGTTAATTTTTGATAATAGTGATGTTCCACTACCTGTTATAGCACCAACAGAAGAAGGGGCAGCACTAACCACGTTTCCTAAATTAGGTACCATTGCATATGCCGGATTTGCCATCATGTACGGAATTTGGTTAAACATAATATCACCTCTACAATAATATATGATAATTTATAAAATGGTTTAATAAATAGATATTATTATTTTTTTGTTTATTTTTTAAATATTTATGATATAATAGCAATATAGGATAGAAAGGTATAGTTAAAATGAAAGCAATCGAAGTTATATTATTACCATTTGTTTTTATATACAAAGGTTTTATTTTTGTGTTATTAACGCCATATTATTTTGTATTAGGAATAGTAAAAGTATTTAAACTTATCTTTGGTAGGGAGCAAACAAATGAAAGAACTGTTATTCCAGAACTAAGAAATGTTCAGGAGGTTAAAGTGGTAAATACGGTTAAATCAATTTATAAAGAAAATAATTTACCAAAAGAAACTGATCCTGTTAAAATAAAACAAGCTAAAGATGCTAATACTTTAAAAAGACAACAAGAATTTGAACGTTTAGTACAAAAGGCAAGACAAGAAGAAATTAAAAGAGTACAACAACAAGAAAAAATAAGACTTGAAAGAGCAAAAAAAGAAAAAGAAAGAAAGCAAAAAGAGCTTGAGTATCAAAAAAAAGAAGAACAATTAGAAGCTCAAAGACAACAAAGAAAAGAAAAATCTAAGCAAAATGGTAATTCTGTTTCGTTTTTAGATAAAATTACGACTGGTTATAAAAAGCTTGCTTATAGTAATAAACAAATGCTTGAATTAGAAGCAAAAAAAGCCGTATTAAATGAACAATTTAAAAGTAAAGATAGTAGTAATTCAAGATTTGATAATCCAATATTATTTGATTATGTAGCTAAAAATTCAAAAGGTGAGATTGAAAAAGGTAGCATAGAGGCATTATCAAGGGTAGACGTTCATTCGTTTTTAATTTCTGAGGGATATGATGTTTATGATATAAGTATCGCAAAAGCCTCTGGTGGATTTAAAATAGGCGGTTCATACAAACTTAAAAGAAGTAAGCTTATCTTTTATCTTTCTCAATTATCAGCTTATTTAAAATCGGGTATTGCACTTGCTGATGCTGTTAAAATACTTGATGAACAAGCTAAAAAAACAAAAGAAAAACGTTTGTGGAGAGCTGTTTACTATGATTTGTCAATGGGTGATGTTTTATCTGTTGCATTAGAAAAAAGACATGATTCTTTTCCTAAATTACTTATAAATATGATAAAAACAGCAGAAATGACTGGTAATTTACCGGAGACATTAGATGATATGGTAGAGTATTATACCGAATCAGAAACAACAAAAAAGCAAATGAAAACTGCTATGATGTATCCGGCTGTTGTAACTGTTTTTGCAATTGCTGTTGTAACATTTATTCTTATGTGGGTTGTACCACAATTTGTAGATATATATAATGATTTAGGAAGTGATATACCAACTATTACTAAAGTTGTTATAGCAATTAGTGATTTCCTTAAAGATTACTTATTATATATCTTAATTGCGTTTATTTTGTTTTTAATCTTATTTATATATTTATTTAAAAACGTTAAGTCATTTAGAAAATCAATGCAAGAGTTTTCAATGCACATACCTGTATTTGGTAAAATTATAATTTATAATGAGGTTACCATATTTACAAAGACATTTGCTAACTTAATAAACCATAACGTTTTTATTACTGATTCTATTGATGTGTTAAGTAAAGTAACAGAAAATGAAATCTATAAAAAACTTATTTTTGATACTGCAAAAAACTTATCTAAAGGTGAACCAATATCAAAGGCATTTAAAGATCATTGGGCATTTCCTAACATAGCTTATCAAATGCTTTTAACAGGTGAGAAAACTGGTAGGTTAGGCCCTATGATGGAAAGAGTTTCTGATTATTACCAAGAACAACACAGAACGATCGTAAACCAGATGAAAACTCTTATTGAACCAGTTTTAATAGTAACTTTAGCAGCCATAGTAGGTGCTATATTATTGGCGGTTATAATTCCAATGTATAGTATATATGATGCACTATAGGAGAAAAATAAAATGAGTATGGAAGCATTAACAGGAATAATAGTATTTATAATGGGGTTAGTTTTTGGTTCATTTTACAACGTAGTTGGATATCGTCTTGCTAATAACATTTCAATTGTATATCCTCCATCACATTGTCCTAATTGTAATCATAAATTAAAATTTTATGAGTTAATACCAGTATTATCATATGTTTTCTTACTAGGTAAATGTAGTAAATGTAAAAAAAGGATATCATTTTCTTATCCTTTTTTTGAAATGCTAACAGCAATATTATTTTTACTATGTTATTTAGTATTTGGTATAAACATAAAATTTTTTATAAGCGTAATATTTATATCAATATTAATCATAATTAGTATAAGTGATATAAAATATTACATAATACCAGATGAAGTACTTATAATAGGAAGTGTATTAATTATAATACTTAATATTATAAATTCATTAGTAAATGATATTAGTCTTTTAAATGGTGTTTTAATGCCATTATTAAATGGTGTTGGGGCATTTGCGGTACTTTATTTATTTAAAGTATTTGGAGATATGGTATTTCAAAAAGAATGCTTAGGTGGCGGAGATATTAAATTACTATTTGTAATAGGTTTAGTTTTAGGCTTTGATATGTCTATTGTTACAATATTTATATCATCATTTATAGCATTGCCATTATCAGTTATATCTTTAATAAAAAATAATAATAATGTCTTGCCATTTGGACCTTATTTATCAATATCTGCTGCTATTATATTATTTACTGGATTAAACTTAGATATGATATTAAATTTTTTTACAAGTATTTAAAAACCTCACTTTTAAAGCGAGGTTTTATATTATATATCAAGCATTTCCATATCGTCTGATGAATCATTTTGATTAGATGCTGATTTATTATCAGATGATGAATTATTTTGATTAGATACTATTTTATTATCAGTAGATTGTCCTAATACTATCTTAGTTGATTCATCATCTAACTCAACTAATCTTAAGATTTCTTCAATAGTAGTTATATTTTGTACTACTTTTTTTAATCCATCTTGTAATAAAGTTGTAGTATCACCTTGATAAACTAACTTTCTTAAATCTTCTTTTGAAACCCCATTTGCAATGGCATCTCTTATTTCTTGGGATATTACAAGTACTTCGTGAATTGCAATTCTCCCTTTATAACCACCAACACAATCAGGACACCCTTGTGCATATGCTAATTCGTTTATATCAATACCAAGATTAGATTTAATAAGTTTTTTCTCATACTCAATTGCTGGTCTTTTTTTCATACAGTGAGGACAAATCCTTCTAGCAAGTTTTTGTGAAACAATACCATTTAATGAACTTGCAAGTAAGTATGTTTCAACATCCATATCTCTTAGACGTTCAATTGTATTTAGTGCATTATTAGTATGCAACGTAGATAAAACAAGGTGTCCAGTAATAGATGCTCTAACAGCTATTTTAGCAGTTTCATCATCACGAATTTCTCCAATCATTATAATATCAGGGTCTTGACGTAATATAGAACGTAACACGTTAGCAAAAGTAAGACCAATTTCACTATTTACTTGAATTTGATTTATACCCTCAATACCCATTTCAACCGGATCTTCAACCGTAACTAAGTTTACCTTAGGAGTATTAAGTAATTGCAAAAGAGAATAAACGGTAGTAGACTTACCACTTCCGGTTGCACCGGTAACTAATATTATGCCATTTGGTTCTTTTATTAATTCTTTTATCTTTTTTAAATTATCAGGTAAAAAGCCTAAACTTTCAAGTCCATTTAAGCTAGATGAATAATCTAAAATACGAATAACTATTTTTTCGCCTTCATTAGTAGGTAATGAAGAAACACGCATATCAAGATTTATATTTTTTATTGTAGTTTTAATAGCACCATCTTGAGGTAATCTTGATTCAGTTATATCCATACCTGAAATAATTTTTAATCTAGCTACTAGGTTTTTTCTAATACTCTCAGGAATTATCATATAATCTATTAAAACACCATCAATTCTAAATCTTACTTTTATGGTTTTTTCACTAGGATCAAAATGTATATCACTAGCACCAGCTTCAGCAGCTACATATATAATTTCATTAACTATCTCTGTTATAGGTAACTTTGTATAATCAATTTGTTTAAGCATAATATCGCTCCCTTTTTACTCTTCTTATTCTTTTTTACATAATTATATCTTTATGCTAGATTTTATTATAATAATATTATATAATATATTTGATAAGATTTCAATAAAGAATAGGTGAAGAAAATGAAAAATAATAATAAAGGATTTTTTTTGGCAGAAACAATCGTTGTTATTGCACTAGTAACTACCGTAATGGCATTTGTATATCCAAACGTTTCAAAGTTATATGAAAATTATAAAAATAAAGCTCTTTATTACGACCAACCAGAAGATTTATACGTTTTAAAAGCATATAGTGAAATATTAAAAACAGATATAGAAAATAAAACAAAAGTTGGTGATGCGATTGGTTGCAAAAATTTTATTGTTAATGAAAAAACAACATTATTAGATAATAGTTCTAAAAATGGCCTACCAAGAATCACTTTATATATAACAGGATATATGACAGAAGTAAGTGATACTGATTATAATTTTAATAAATATCTTAAGCGTTTAAAAAAAACTACTTATGATAGTGCATCTTATAGATTAATAGGAAAATTTGGAACTAGATATGCCTCAATTAAAATTGATAATCCAAATCCTAATAGAAATTGTAATTTAGGAGGTTAATGATGAAAAAACTAAATAAAAAAGGCGTAACTTTAATTGAATTAATTGTTAGTTTTGCATTAGTTTCTGTTGCGGTAGGTTATTTTTATCAAACTCTATTTACCGTAAAAAAACTATATTCTAAGTCTCAAAAAGAAACCCAAGAATTCGTTGATAAAACCTATGCTTTAAGAATTGTTGATGCTTATATTGATAAAAAGGGATTTGATGCATTAAGTAAATCTAAAGTATGCCCAACATATTTTAAATGTAATGTTCTATCTAAAGTTGATGCTGATAATATATACAAAGTTACAATAACAATGGAAAATGATAAAAATGTTGTATTATACAAATATCATGAATAGTTAAAATAGCCTAAAGATAAGATATTTTAGATATCTTATTTTTTTATTTTCTATCATTGATAGTGTTTGCATTTGAATACATAAACCACCAAAGTTTAAAAAAACAAATGCTAATAAAAATTTTAATAATGGATTAATTGCTAAGTAGCTAAGTGAAATAACTCCTGATGTCATTTCTAATATACCATTAATGATGATGCTTAAAATTATGTTTAATTTAAATATATTTTTTAAAAGGGAAACTAAAATATTAAACATTATTACGATTCCGAAGATAAGTAATAAGGAATTTATGGATGTTTTAACCGAATTTGTTAGTGTGCATATAAATGTTTCATTATTATTTGATAGATGGTTATCATTAATATCATTATCTAAGTTTTTTTTACATATAAATGCTTTAATTATATTATTAGTCCATAGTAATATTAGTAGAATAAAACCTATTTTTACACTAATAAAAACCCCCCCACCAACAGCAGCGATAACAAATAATGGATTAATAAAGTGGGTTGTTAAAAGTAGTGTTTGAGCTTGTTTTACACTAATTAATTTTTTATTTAAATATTCGTTTATATAAATTGCATTACTGGGTGTTCCAGTAAACATAGAGATAATAAATATACTAGTCATTATGTTATTAAAGCGAAATAATTTATAGAACATTCTTTTAATAAATTTAGGTATTATTTGATGAATGTTATTTTTAACAAGTAAGTTTCCAATTATCATGGTAGGTAAAAGCGATGGAAATATTTTTAAGATAAACATAGAAGATGAATTAATTACACTTGTAATAACTATTTTTGATTTAGTAAGTAATAATATTTCTAAAAATATTAATATATATAATAAAATTATGTTTTTTATCTTTGTCATTATTTTTTTCCTTTTTAGTAAAATTTATTATAGGAGAGATAATTATATGAATACAACTGATAAAAAACTAATTATATTTGATGACGGTAACAATAAAATATTAGGAGAAAAAAGGTTTATTAAGTTTTTAGATGAAGGACAAAATCATGCTATTTTTTATATGCCTTTAGTTGCTCCTAAATATTTTGAAAATTATTTAAAGGAAAATAATATTTTAAAGGCATATGAGGTAGTTGATGAAAAGGTATTAATAGATTATCATGATAGGATATATACTTTTTTATCAAACCATGGAATATATGATGTAAGTAAGGGTATAGAAGCTGAAAACAAACTTGTTTTGTTGGTTGATAAAGGAATGGATATAAACGTTGATTTACCAATTTATTCTTATACTATTAAAAATAACTGTATTTACGTAAAACCTTTAAAAGAAAAACCAATAAAAAAAGATTATTGTTATGTTGCAAATCAAGAGTATGTAAATCAAGATTTAAGAAAGATTATGATTCCTGTTATAGAAGCAATTCCTGGTATTTTATGCATGGGTAATTATCCGTTTGATTATTCTTTGAAAACGAAACGTTATAAGTTAAAATAATTATTATTTTATTATAATAAAAGTCTTTATTAGAGACTTTTTTTTATATAAATGGTATAATTGAAATAGGTGATTTAAGTTGAAAAGAAGTGAAGTAGATAGGAAAAAAGTAAGCCCTATGATGAGGCAATACTTAGAGACTAAAGATAATTATGAAGATGTTATTCTTTTTTATAGAATTGGTGATTTTTATGAGATGTTTTTTGAAGATGCAATAAACGTATCGCGTGATTTAGAACTTACTTTAACTGGTAAAAATGCTGGGTTAGATGAAAGAATACCGATGTGTGGTGTTCCTCATCATGCTGCTAATTTATACATTGATAAGTTAATAGATAAAGGTTATAAAGTTGCAATATGTGAGCAAGTAGAAGATCCAAAGGATGCTAAGGGTATCGTAAAAAGAGATGTTATAAGAATAGTATCAAAGGGTACTATTATGTCAGATGATATGCTTGATGCTAAGACTAATAATTTTATTGGTGCTCTAAAGGATTTAAACCATTGTTTTTCTCTTTCTTATACTGATTTATCAACTGGTGAGTTTATAACTGTTTTAGTAGAATATGAGCTTGATAAAATAATAACTGAAATAGTTAATGATAATATAACTGAATTAGTAATAAATGGTAGTGTTGATCCAAGAATAATAGATACTTTAAAAAATAGATATAACGTATATATCTCTTTTGAAAAAGATAATAAGGAAATAGATGAATATAAACATTTATATAAAGATATTGATGATATAAGATACATATCAAGTATATGTGTATTGCTTAATTATTTATCTAATAGTCAAAAAAGAAGTCTAGATCATTTACAACACGTAGTAAAAAAAGATTATAAAACTTATTTAAAAATGGATATTCATACTAAAAGAAATCTTGAGTTAACGGAAAGTTTAAGATTAAAAGAAAAAAATTATTCTCTTTTATGGGTGCTTGATAAGACAAAAACAGCGATGGGCTCTAGGATGCTTAAAACGATGATTGAAAATCCGTTAACAAGTAAGGAAGAAATTGAAAAAAGATATGATATGGTATCTAAATTATTAGAACAATTTTTACTTAAAGATGAATTAAGAAATTTATTAGATGAGGTTTATGACTTAGAAAGGTTAGCAGGAAGAGTTTCTTTTGGTAATGCTAATGCAAGAGATTTGTTACAACTTAAGTCATCTTTAAAGGTTTTACCTAGAATAAAACAAATAATAAACGAATTAGGTTTTGATTTAATAATTGATGATTTAAAAGATTTATATGATCTATTAGAAAAAAGTATTTATCAAGAACCACCTTTGGGCTTAAAAGAGGGTTATTTGATAAAAGATGGATATAATAATGATCTTGATGAATTAAAACAAGCAAGACGTGGTGGTAAAGATTTTGTAGCTAAATTAGAACAAGAAGAAAGAAAGAAAACTGGCATTAAGAATTTAAGAGTTGGTTATAATAGAATATTTGGATATTATATAGAAGTATCTAAAGGAAATAGTAAGCAAGTTAAAGAAGAATTTGGCTATGAAAGAAGACAAACACTTGCTAATTGTGAAAGATTTATTACAAAAGAGTTAAAAGAAAAGGAACAATTAATATTAGGTGCGGAAGAAAAAATAATAAATTTAGAATATGAATTATTTGTTAATATTAGAAACACCGTTAAACAAATTATTCCAACGATTCAACTTACTGCTAAAGTACTTGCTAAATTAGATGTTATGCAATCGTTTGCAACGGTAACAGAAAATAATAATTATGTAAGACCAACTTTAAATAATGATAAAACTGTTAATATAATAGGTGGAAGACATCCTGTTGTTGAAAAGGTTTTAGATAAGCAGTTTGTTGCTAATGATATTATATTTGATAATGGTGTTTATTTACAAATAATAACAGGGCCTAATATGGCTGGTAAGTCTACTTATATGAGACAAATGGCAATGATTGTTATTATGGCACAAATCGGATGCTTTGTACCTGCTAAAAAGGCTAATTTACCAGTTTTTGATAAAATATTTACTCGTATTGGAGCATCAGATGATTTAGTATCTGGTGAATCTACTTTTATGGTTGAAATGATGGAAGCTAATCGTGCTATTACCTCTGCAACTGAGAATAGTTTAATCTTATTTGATGAATTAGGAAGGGGTACTGCAACTTATGATGGTATATCTTTAGCTCAAGCTATTATTGAATACATTCATGATAGTATAAAAGCAATAACCCTTTTTTCAACTCATTATCATGAGTTAACAGTATTAGAAAGTAAGAAAAAGCATATTAAAAACGTACACGTATCAGCTCATGAGGAAAATGGTAACATAACGTTTCTTCATAAAATAAAAGAAGGTAGTATAGATAAGAGTTATGGTATTCATGTAGCAAAATTAGCAAATTTACCAGCTGATGTTATAAAAAGAGCAGATGAAATATTAAAAACTTACGAAAATAAAAAAGTAAAAAAAGAATTAACTAGCCAAATAAGTATGAATTTTGAAGAAATTAACACAAATAATAATAAGTATGATATAATAATTAACAAGTTAAAAGATATCAATCCTCTTGATGTATCTCCAATGGAGGCTTTAAATATTTTATATGAATTAAAAAAGGATATAGATAAAAAGTAAGGTTAGGGTGATATTAATGAATGAAGAATCTCATGATATAAAAATTCCAATTAAAGCAATAGTAGAACAAGCTATGAAACAAAACAATGCTAGATATGAAGAAGATGAATTTAACTTATTAAGAAAGTATTTTATAGCATGTTTAAATTTAGGCTTTTTAGAACCTAAGGATTTAGTTTTGATGGTTAATAAATTTGCACAGACTATTAAGTTTATCGTATTAAATTATAATAATATTAATAAAATGGATTATTATGTTGTAAATGGTAATGTTTTATACATAAATGGTGGTTTAAAAGTTAGTAATGATATGTTTTATGAAATCAATTTTTATAAAGCGGTAACTGAGGTGGTTTTTAAAGCAAATGATAATCATATTGGTATATCTAATGCTTTATGTAATATGGTTGCAGAAAAAATATATAATATGGATACTAACTCTTCTAGAATAATAATGCCTAAAACATCTGAAGAACAACAAGGTAATAGTAAAATACAAATAAGAGCAGGATATTTAAATTATAATTTAATAATTTCTTTATTAAAACAGTTATTTATAAGTCGTAATTTAAATGAAAATATGATTATAAGAAGAATGTTTTTTGAAGGCTATGAAAAAGTATTAAAAGATATATTAAATGATAGTAATTCAAACTTACTTATTGAAGTTTTAGATAAAATATGCATAATGTACATAAATCGTAAGGTTCATGGAGTTTTAAATGATAATGAAAAGAATCTAACCGATAAGTATCAGATAATTGTAAATGATATGTTTACAAACATAGATCAAAATTATTTTGCTTTTTGTGCTTTAATTACAACAGATGAGTTAAGAAAAAAGTGTATGAGTAAATTAAATAAGGAGTAATCTTATGAATAGAAATGAATCAAGAGTTATAATAATGACTATTTTATACCAAATATTTATGTATCAAAATAATAACATTAGCTACGATTTAAACGATGTAATAAAACAAAATATGGAAATTGAAAATGATTTTGTAAACGAGATAGTAAATGGCGTTTTAGACAAAAAAAAAGAAATATTTAAAATTGCAAACGAATATTTAAAAGATTGGAAAATTAACAGACTAGGTTTAACAGATCAAGCAATTTTATCAATGGGAATATATGAACTTATGTATACAAATACTCCTTATATTGTTTCAATAAATGAGGCTGTTGAACTTGCCAAAAAATATTCAGATGAAAAAGTTAAAAATATGATAAATGGTGTTTTAGATAAAATATATCATGAAAAAATAGATTAATCTATTTTTTTTAATATATCTAAAACGTGACTTGATGCACCTAATAAATCTTTTTTCTCACACGTAGATAAATGATATTTAATATATATATCAAATGTTTCTTTATCCATTTTGTTTATTATTTTTCTAATATAATCAGACGGACCGTCTTGAGAAAGTATTTTTACTCTTTTTAAATTAGTAATATCATTTAATTCGTTAATATCTTCTAATCTTACCATACTATATAAATCGGTTTTTTTAGGTATTACATGAAAATTTTCATCTATTTCATTATTTTTAATAGCATCTTTTATATTATTATCTTTAAAGCCATGAGTAATAATAGCATATTCATTCATATAATAACTAATTAATATGTATCCGTTAGGTTTAACGATTCTTTTAGCTTCCATTAAGGCTTTTATTTTATCTTCTTTACTAATTAAATGATATAAAGGTCCAAATAAAAGCACCATATCAAATGAATTATCACTAAATAAGGAAAGATTAGTGGCATTACCTAAATAAGCCTTAACAGGACTATTTTTAGCCTTTAAAGTCATTAAATTATGCTTTACTAATTCAACAGCAGTAACATCATAACCTTCATTTGCAAGCGCTACTGAATATGCTCCGGTTCCAGCTCCCACATCTATAATTTTAGGATCTTTTAATTTATTTAAGTAATGATGAATATATTTCATAGCAGTTATAAATTCAACAATACCATGTCTATGAGTTAACCTTTTATCTTCATTAAACTTATTATAATAATTAATTAAATTTTCTTCGTTCATAATACCACCAAATATATAATATATTATTATTTAAAATTTATCAAATTTGAAACGTTGACATTGATATATAGTTGAAATATAATATTTATATATATTAAAAAAGGAGATTTTGGTAATGGAAAAAGTAATTAGTTATAGTACAATAATAAAAAATAAAATAGATGTATCAAAGTATGATCAAATTTCTGAATTTCATGAAGGGTTAGCAAGAGTTAAATTAAATGGGAAAGATGGCTATATAAACAAAGAAGGAAAAGAAGTAATAAAACCAATTTATGATTTTGCAGTTAATTTTCATAAAGGTTTAGCAAGAGTTAAATTAAATGGAAAATGGGGCTATATCAATAAAGACGGAAAAATAGCAATAAAACTAATTTATGATGATGTATTTGAGTTTAGTGAAGATTTAGCAGCAGTTTGTTCAAATGGCAAATGGAGTTATATAAATAAAGACGGAAAAGAAGTAATAAAACTAAATAAAAAATACGAACGTGCACATGAATTTCACAATGGTCTAGCAGCAGTTTGTTTAAAAGGTAAATGGGGATATATTAACAAAGAAGGAAAAATAGTAATAAAACCAATTTATGATGATGCAGATAATTTTCATAAAGGTTTAGCACAAGTTAAATTAAATGGTAACTGGAGTTATATCAATAAAGAAGGAAAAAATGAAATAAGACTAAATGGAAAAGATGATTATGCATATGATTCTCATAAAGGTCTAGTATTATATCCTTTAAATGGAAAATGTGGTGTAATGGATAAAGAAGGAAATAAGATAATAGATTGCTGTTTTGAATCAATTAAAATAAGTGATGGGATGATTATTTTTGATAAAAAATATATAGTAGATGTAAAAACAATGGAGTTGGCATATTTATTTAAATTATCATTAAACAATAAAACTATAGAAAAGGAATTTAATGATAGAAATAAAAGAGATGAGTATGTAGGTGAAATAGAAGAATATTTAAAAAAAATGGAAACAGAGAAAAATAATGTAGTAGATATTTTTAAAAAAATATTAGAAGAGCAAATAAACAGTATCGAAAATTCTTATGTAGATGATGCGCTAGAGATGGCAAATAGTTATTATAAAAAGTATCAAGATTAAATATAATCTTAATACTTTTTTATTTGATTAACATATATAAAAATGGTACAATATATTTATGAGAAAATAGGTGAAAAAATGGATGATAAATATATTAGTGTAACAGCTTTAACTAGATATATTAAATATAAAATAGATAATGATAGTCATTTACAGGAAGTTTATTTAAAGGGTGAAATATCTAATTTTAAAGCACATACTAGAGGTCATTATTATTTTACTATTAAGGATGAAAACGCTAGAATAAATGCCATTATGTTTAGTTTTAATGCATCAAAATTAAAGTTTTTACCAGAAGATGGAATGAAAGTACTTGTTAAAGGTAAAATAAGTGTTTTTGAAGCTACTGGTAATTATCAAATATACGTTGAACAAATGCAAGAAGATGGGTTAGGTAACTTACATATTGCTTTTGAACAATTAAAGAAAAAGTTAGGTGAAGAAGGATTATTTGATCCTAAGTATAAAAAAGAAATACCAAAGATTCCAATGAGAGTAGGTATTATAACAGCTCCAACGGGAGCAGCGGTAAAGGACATATTATCAACCATTAAAAGAAGGTTTCCAATATGTAAAACGATTTTATTTCCTTGTTTAGTTCAAGGAGAACTTGCTAAAGATGACATTGTTAAAAAACTAGATATTGCTGATAATTATAACTTAGACGTAATAATACTTGGACGTGGTGGTGGTTCTATTGAAGATTTATGGCCGTTTAACGAAGAAGCGGTTGCTCGTAAGGTATTTTCATGTAAAACACCAATAATAAGCGGAGTAGGGCATCAAATAGACTTTACGATATGTGATTTTGTATCAGATGTAAGAGCGGAAACTCCAACGGGAGCAGCAGAAAGAGCAGTGCCAAAACTAAGTGATTTAATACTTGAAATAGAAAATTATAAAATAAGAGTTACCAATAACATTAAAATGGTATTAGATAATAATAAGTTAAGACTTAAAAAATTAAAAGAGAGTTATGTTTTAAAAAATCCACTTAGTTTGTATGAAATAAAAGAACAAAAACTAGATAACGTAATTGATAAATTAAATACCATGATTAATACCATATTATATACTAATAAATCAAAGCTAGAAATTATTGAAAATAGTATTATTTTTAAAGAGCCTAGTATTTTGTATGAAAACAAGTTAAAAAGAAATAATCACTTAATTGAAAAACTAGAGATATTAAACCCGTTAAATGCTTTAAAAAGAGGTTACTCAATAATAAAAAAGGATAATAAGTGTATTAGTAGTGTTAAAAATGTAAAAGTAAAAGATGAAATAGATATAAACATAAAAGATGGAAATATAAAAGCTATGGTAATGGAGGTTAAAAATGGCTAAAGAAGAAGTAAAATTTGAAGATAAGTTAAACGAATTAGAAAAAATTGTTTTAGAATTAGAAAAAGGGGACGTTGATTTAGATGATGCAATAGAAAAATACACAAACGCAATGAAACTTGCTAAAGAATGCTCAGAAAAATTAAAAGCGGCTGAAGAAAACGTAAATAAAATATTAACTGACGCTGGAAAAGAACTTGATTTTAAAGTTGACGAAGAAAATTAAAGGAGGAAATATGACATTAGTAATTATGGCTGCCGGAATGGGCTCTAGATTCGGCGGTTTAAAACAAGTAGAGCCAGTAGGACCAAATGGTGAGTTTATTTTAGATTATTCTATATATGATGCAATTAAAGCTGGATATAACAAAGTAGTATTTATAATAAAGGAAGAAAATTATGATTTGTTTAGACAAACGATAGGAAAAAGAATTGAGAAAAAAATAAAAGTAGAGTATGCATTTCAAAGAATACAAGACGTTCCAAGTGGCGTTATTGCACCTAAAGATAGGGTAAAACCATGGGGAACATCACATGCTATATTATCTGCTAAAAAGTATGTTGATGAGGCATTTACGGTTATTAATGCAGATGATTTTTATGGGTATGAACCTTTTAAAATAATTAAAGATTTTTTTGAAAAAAATAATGATGAAAACTTATATGCAATGATTGGTTACAATGTTAAAAACACAATGACGGTAAATGGTTCTGTTAAACGTGGTGTTTGTTCAAAAAATGAAAATAATGAATTAACTGATTTAATAGAATCGTCAATTGAAAAAAAGGATGGAAAAATTATTGCAACACCACTTGAAGATGATAAAAAGCCTTTTATAATTGATGAAAATACGTTAGTATCAATGAATTTTTTTGGTTTTAAACCAAGTATATTTAATTATTTAGAAGATGAGATGATTGAGTTTTTTAATAAGCATAAAAATGATTTAGATAAGTGTGAGTTTTTAATTCCAACAAGTGTGTTTAAAAGAATTGATGAAGGAAAAATATCAGTTAAAGTTTTGGATACTAATGAAAAATGGTACGGAGTAACCTATAAAGAAGATAAAAAAGATTTAGTTGATGCTATAAATAAAATGATAAATGATGGTAAATATCCTAAAAATTTATGGAACTAGCTTTTAGCTAGTTTTTTTATTTCCATTTTTTATCACTTATTATTAGTTTTATTTGTTACATAATAATAATGTAATTCGGATTACAAAAGGAGCATAAAAATGTTTTTTAAAAAAATTAAAAATTTTATGGCAATATTTATAGTTGCTACATTTATTATGCCACAAACTGTTTTTGCTTATTCTAAATATATAGTTGCTGGTGGAGAAAATATAGGTCTTCAAATAAATAACAAGGGAATAATAATTGCAGGTTTTTATAAAGTAGGTAACACTTATCCTGCAGAAGATGCTTCACTTCAAAAAGGTGATACTATAATTGAAGCAGATGGGAAAAGTATTAATACTATTAATGATTTTATAAATGCTATAAAAGATAGTAATCAAAAGAATTTAAAATTACTTTATTTAAGAGATAATAATAAACAAACAACAACTCTTAATCTAATACTTGATGATGGTGTAGTTAAAACAGGATTATACGTAAAAGATATGGTTAGTGGAATAGGTACTCTTACGTTTATTGATCCTAATACGAAAATTTATGGTGCATTAGGTCATGAGGTTATTGAATCACAATCTGGTACTATGATTAATGTAAAAGATGGTAAAATTTATAATTCAAATGTAGTTAGTATTGATAAATCAACAAGAGGAGAACCTGGTGCTAAAAATGCTGATGTTGATTCTAATGATGTATATGGTAATATTAAGGAAAATACAAATTCCGGAGTGTTTGGTAATTATACAAAGGATATACCGAAAGATAATTTATATGAGGTAGCAGATTTTGAAAGTATTAAAACGGGTGATGCAAAGATAATTACCGTACTAAACGGAAATGAAAAAAAAGAATATAGCATTAATATTTTAAAAGTTAATAATAATAAAAATGATAATAAAAACATACTTTTTGAAGTGACGGATAATGAGCTACTGAATAAAACTGGTGGTATTGTTCAGGGAATGAGTGGATCACCAATTATTCAAGATAATAAAATAATTGGTGCGGTAACAAACGTAGTGGTAAATAACCCAAAAAGAGGATATGCAATATTAATAACATCAATGCTTGAGGAAGCGGAAAATTAGGAGAAATCCTTTTTTTCTTTTTTATAAATTTTCAGTTTCTGCAATAGTAAGATTAGCATTATAATTTTTAAATACAATGTATAATCCTATAATTGCTGATATTATTGCTAATAAAGATGTTTCTATTTGTAAAAATAAATCTTGTTCATCATTATCATGATTTTCTTTTGCTATTTGATATTGTTTATAATTTACGTATAAAAAACATATTGTTATAATAAATACTAATATGGTTTGAAATAAAGCTAAATTTTGAGCAGTTTTCTCAGTAAATAGTTTATCTTTTTTGCTAAGAGATAACTTTTTATCATATGATAGTAAATAAGATATTATAAGGGTAATAATAAAACCTATTGTTGCAATCATTTGAATATTTAAAAATTTAATTTTTTCAAAATTAAATTCATCATTATTATCTTTTTTAGTATTTTTATTCATATTAAATTATATTAAATAAAAAAAAGAATACCACAAGTATTCTAGCTATATAATAATGGAGATAATATTGCAAAAAATGCAGAACAAATCATTGCAATAAGAGCTATCCATATAAATATTTTAGTCCAATTTATTTTTATTTTTTTTCTTTTTTTGTTCTTATTTTTATCATTCTTACTCATAATATCACCTCTATTATTGATTATAATACAAAATAATAACAATTTAAAGTAATATTTAATGTTTTTCCATAATATAGTTTAACAAAGGAGAAAAACATGAAAAAAATAATAAGGTACTTAAACGAAACAATAAAACATGAAAAAAATAAGTTAGTTTTTACAGTAATAATGTTTATAATTGGGTTAATTGTTGGCTCGCTTTTTATTAATTTTGTATCTAATTCTGATAAAAAACTTTTAATAGAGCAATTAGATATATATTTTAATAGTATTAAACATCTTACGAACGATGTTTTTGGATATAAAGTATTTTATAGTGAAGTTTTAAATAATGTGTTACAATTATTCATTATATTTGCACTTGGAATATCTATGGTTGGTTTACCAGTTGTAATATTTATATTATTTTTTAAAGGTTTTATGATAGGCACTACGATATCAACAATGTTTGTTAAATATCAATTAAAAGGTGTTATTGCAGCATTTTTTTATGTATTTCCGTGTTTAGTTCTTAACGTAATAATATATATATTAATGTGTTTTTTTGCGGTACACGCATCAGTAAAGTTCATTAAGGCATTATTAAAAAAAGATAATTTAAATTTTAAAACATTTTTAGGAAAATATTTATTAACTTTTATAGTTAGCATATTTTTAATTATTATCACATGTCTTTTAGATGCTTATCTAACACCATTATTATTAAAATTATTTACATTTATAAAATAAATAGGGTATTAATACTCTTTTTTTATGAAAATGTAATATTATTGACAAAATTGTAAAAAAGTGTAAAATAATAGGTGTAATATATAGTAGGGGAGAGAAAGATATGGATAAACTTAATGAAATATTACAAGAGCTTGGAATATCTAAAGTAAAATTAGCCAGATACTTAGGAGTTTCTAGACAAATGATATATAATTATTTAGAAATGAACGACGTTTCTAAATGGCCTAAAGATAAAAAAATGAAATTATTTAATTTATTAGATATTAAAGAATCATCTGATATTGGTAACATAAAAGTTGATACTGAATATATAAATAAAGTTGATATGGTTTTAAATGGTGAATCATCTAATTCAATAATATCACATTCAGATACAATAGAATTTAAAGATTTAAAACCTCGTGAACAAGAATTATTAAATGATATTATATTTATTATTAAAGAAAAATTTACTGAAGGATCATCTGATTCATACGTTACTTATAAATACTTATTACACTTTATTCAAAGTTTAGAAAATGTTAAAGAATTAAAATATATTATGGGTTATTTTGATAAATTATTAGGATTTGTTAATCCAGAAGAATATGCGTTTAATGAAGAAGAACAGTTTATTTTAGAAAGTATAATGCATTCTGCGATGGTTTTATACCGTGGCGGTGGTGCATCTAAAAATAGACTTGCCGAGCAGCATCGTAAGTTTGTTGCTGAAATAGAACATAAAAAAGAAGAAAAATTAGGAAGAACTGAGGAGATAAATAGTGCTAAAATTCAGGCATTACATGAACTTGGATATACTGAAATCAATCGTGATAATGCGTCTGAAGTTTTAGCTAAGATTGCAGAGATACAATCAAGAGACGTTTAAAATGATTTATTATCCTACTATCATTTAGTTCGCATAATACATATTATGTTAACATTTTATTTTTTAAAATTAAACATAGGTATCTTTTATATCATTACCTATGTTTTTTATATTATGATTTATAAAGTCCCTACTTTTAATAAGCCTTTTTTATATTATGTTTTTATTTAATTAAAACCTATATTTTTTATTATTCTTACCTTACTTTTTATTAAATAATAATTATTTTACTAAGTTAACAATACATAATTAATTATCTTAATAAAGAATTATGTATTAAAATTTACATTTACTAATTAATAAATATATTCTCCCCTATTTTAAATAAGAATAATAGGGTATTTTTATTAATTTTCTTCTAATAACATCTCTAACATTCTATCTGGATCTTGTAAAAACATTTTATATGTTTGGTATATTTCAGTATCTTTATAATCTACTTTATTAAAATTATTATCTAAGTCATATATCTGTGCATTTTTATATGAAAGTAAAATTGGTGAATGAGTAGATATTATAAATTGTGAACCTTTTTTGACCAAATCATCAATTAAACATAACAAAGACATTTGCCTTGTTGGTGATAGTGCGGATTCTGGTTCATCAAGTATGTATAACCCATTTTCAGTAAACCTATTTTTAACTAAATTTAAAAATGCTTCACCGTGAGAACATTCATGTAAATTACCACCATATGATTTATAAAGACCTAAACTTTGTATTTCTGTTGCTACGTTGTAAAAGCTTTCCGCACGTAGAAAAAACTTTGTTTTTGGTACGTTACCATTTTTATATATTTTAAAATAATCTGATAAATTTGAATGTGTGTCACTTGTTTTAAACATAAAATTTTGTGTGCCACCTTCAGGATTTAAATCTAAAGATATTGCTAGTGCTTCGATAAAAGTAGATTTACCTACCCCATTTTCTCCAATTAAAAATGTTACGTTTTTATCAAAATTTAATTCATCTAAATTTTTTATAGCAGGTATATTAAATGGATATTTTTTTGTATCAGATATTTTTTCTTTTTCATATTTTACTTTATCTATATATAAATTACTAAATAGAGACATTATAATCCTCCTTTTCAATTATTATATATTATAAATGAAAAAAAGACTAGCTTAACTAATCTTTATGTCAATGTTTTTTCCATGTAAATTGTATATTTATCTATTTCTTTTGACATATCATCATCTATATAAGACATATAATCTAAGTTATCTTGTTTTTCTTTTATTAATACTTCTTTAAAACCTAATTTTTTATATAAATGAATCGCTGAGTTACTACCAACTAATGTATATAAAATAATTCTTATTTGACAATATTATAACAAAAATAGATAGAAATTTAAATATTATTTCATAAGAATATGGCTTAATATCATTATAAAAGCACCAATTAAAAAGTATTTTATAACATTTTTTAACGTACTTTCTTTATATGCTCCAGGTATTAGCTCATAAACCGATATATGAATCATAATGCCACCAATTATTGCGTATAAAGCAGCCATTATGTGATCATTAATGTATGGTGCTAAAAACAAATATGCTAAGATGCTACCTACTACCTCACTCATTCCAGATAATAAAGAATATAATATTGCTTTTTTCTTATTATTAGTAGAGTGATATATAGGAACTGCAATTGATATTCCTTCTGGTATGTTATGAAGTGCTATTGCAATTGTAAGTGTTATTCCTAGTTTAAGGTTGTTTGAACTTGTTATAAAAGTTGCAATACCCTCTGGTATGTTATGAAGTACGATTGCAACCATACTTATTATTCCAATTTTATATAGTTCATTTTTATCCTTATTTTCATACTGGCTTGGTAAATATTTATCAATTAGCATTGATATTATTATACCAAATACCATAAATATTAAAGTTAAGATTATTTTTGGAAAAGAATTAGTAGTATTTAAAATCATATTATAACAATTAGGTAGTAAATCCGTTAGTGATACACATATCATAACACCTGCTGCAAAGGATAAAGAAATAGTTACAACCTTATTATTTTTATTTTTATCAAAAAATATTATTAAAGCTCCTATAACGGTTGATATGCCAGCTAAAAAAGATAATATAAAAGCATATAAAGTACTATTTGGCATGATTACCTCCTAGATAAATTATATGCTATTAAATTAATGATTATTTTTAAATAAAAAACACTTATAATTCTTCATTTATTACGTTCATTATTTCATTTTTATGTAACTGCATAGCCTCTTTTGTTTTTCCTTCAAATCTAACTGTTAAACAAGGGGATGTATTTGATTTTCTAACCAAAGCAAAGCCATCACTATATTCTATTCTAACTCCGTCAATATCTATTACTTCATAACCTTTTTCTTTGGCATAATCAAGTACCTTATTTACTATTTTATCTTTGTTTTCCTCCCCTACTTCTATGTATTTTTCAGGTGATGTAACATATTTTGGAACATCAACAAAGTAATCAGATACATTCATATTATTATTTGATAGTATTTTAAGTAGTCTTGCAGCGGCATATAAAGCATCATCATAACCATAAAATTCATCATTAAAGCAAACATGACCAGAAAACTCTCCTGCAAAATCATAATTATTTTCTTTTACCGCCTTTTTTAAATATGAATGTCCCGTTTTATTATAAGTTGTCTTAAGTCCTAAATTTTCTAATGATTCTTTTAATGCCTTGGAACATTTAACATCAAATGATGCAGTTTTATTTTTACAAGTTTTATATATTGACTTCCAAATAATAAGCATAAACATATCAGTTTTAACTAAGTTGCCATTTTCATCAACAATACCTATTCTATCACCATCTCCATCAAATGCAATTCCTAAATCAGCTTTTTCTTCTTTTACTTTCTTTTGTAAATCAATCATGTTTTCTTCAACAGCAGGATCTGGAATATGATTTGGAAAAGATGCTATTGCTTCGCAATAAAGTGGAATAACATCTACTCCTAAGTCTTTTATTATTTCCGGATTATAATAACAAGTAGTGCCATTACCGCAGTCTACAACTACTTTAAGTTTCCTATTACCAAGTTTTATTTTATCAATTATCAATTTTTTATAATCATATGTTAAATCATAAGGTTCTACAAAGCCATGACCACTTTTAAAATTCTCATCGATTATTAATTTTAAAAAGTCTTGTATTTTTTCTCCATACATAGTGCCTTTTTCATCACACATTTTAAAACCATTATATTCTTTAGCACAATGACTTGCAGTAATCATTATTGCATATGGTTCATTAAATAATTCTCTTGCATAATAAAGCATTGGTGTTGTAACTAATCCAATATCTATTACCTTAGCTCCAACATCTATTAATCCTTTTATAAGATTAGTATTTAAAGCGTTTGATGATGTTCTAGCATCATGCCCAACAATAACGGTACCACTTGAAATAGTACCAAATCCTTTACCAACTAAATATGCTAAATCATTCGTTAGCTCTTTACCATATATTCCCCTTATATCATAACTCCTAAAAATTTCTTTTGTTATTTTCATATTAATTTTCCCTTTTATTACGTGGATGATATTCCTCATAATCCTTTCTTTTTTTATTATTTGATAAATGCGTATATATTTGCGTTGTTTTTATATTCTCATGGCCTAACATTTCTGATATTGATCTTAAATCTGCTCCATGCTCTAATAAATGTGTTGCAAAAGAGTGTCTTAAAGTATGAGGAGAAAAGTCTTTTTTTATTCCGTTTTCTTTTGCTATACTTTTTAATATTTTAAAAAAGCCTTGTCTTGTTATTCCTTTTCCGTAGCTACTTATGAAAACTTTATCAGTTAAATAACCCTTTAATAAACTACTTCTATATACGTTTATATATTCATCTAATATACTTGTAGTTACGCTTGCCATAGGAACGATTCTTTCTTTTTTTCCTTTCCCAAATACTCTAACATAATTATCTTTTAAATTAACGTCATTAATTTCTAAGTTAACTAATTCTGAAACTCTAAGACCACAAGCATACATAAGCTCAATCATGGCTTTATTTCGGTATTGTTTTGCATCATTAGGTTTAAAATCTAATAATTTATTTATTTCTTCTTCATTTAATGTATTTGGTAATTTTTTACTTATTTTAGGTGATGATATGCGTTCACATGGATTAGATTTTATCTTTTTTTTAATCATTAAATAATCAAAAAACGTCCTGATACTAACTATTTTTCTCGCGATGGTTTTATCTTTGTTATCTTTATCTGATAAGTGATTAATATATGATATAATGTCATTATGCGTTATGCTATTACAAGGTTTATAATTTATGTACTCAGCAAAAGAAATTAAATCACTTAAATATGAACTTTTTGTATTATCACTTAATTTTTTTTCTATGTATACATAATTTATATATTCATTTATATCATCTTTCATATTATCACCTATTATAAGTATACAAAAAATATATTGTTTTTTCAAATTTAATTATATTTATTTTACACATAATGTTATAATTAAATTGAGGTGTTTTTATGAATAATGAACCATTAGCTAATAAATTAAGGCCAAATAAGTTATCTTTAGTTCTTGGACAAGAACATTTAATTGGTAAAGATAAAGTATTAACTAATTTGGTAAAAAATAAAAAAATATTTTCTATTATTTTATATGGTCCACCAGGAAGTGGTAAAACATCTTTAGCAAATGCTATTACTAATGAATTAAATGTTAAAACAAGATTTTTAAATGCTGTTGTTAATAATAAAAAAGATTTTGAAATAGTTTTTGAAGAAACAAAAATATATGGTAATATCGTTTTAGTAGTAGATGAAATACATAGATTAAACAAAGATAAACAAGATTTACTATTGCCTATGCTAGAAAATGGTTTAATAATTTTAATTGGTCTTACCACATCAAATCCTTATCATAAAATAAATCCTGCTATAAGAAGTAGGTGTCAAATATTTGAATTACTGCCTCTATCAAAAAAAGACGTATTAAAAGGTCTTAAAATGGCTTGTAAACATTTAGATGATATAGATATTAAGCCTGATGCATTAAACTTAATAGCAACCTTATGTAATGGTGATTATAGGTTTGCTCTTAACTTACTTGAGGTATCGTATTATAGTACCAGTGATAAAAAAATTACCGTTGATGTAATAAAATCTATAAATGCAAAGGCATCAAATCCTATGGATGAGGATGAAACAGGTCATTACGATGTTTTATCAGCATTTCAAAAATCAATTAGAGGATCTGATGTTAATGCAGCTCTTCACTATTTAGCAAGATTGATTTCTTCAGGTGATTTAGATAGTATTTATAGAAGAATGAGTGTTATTGCGTATGAAGATATTGGACTTGCAAATCCTAATATGGGAATAAGAGTTGATGCATGTATTAATAATTGTGAAAGACTTGGGCTTCCAGAGGCTAGAATACCGCTAGCAGATATGGTAATAGACCTTTGTCTTTCACCTAAGTCAAATAGTGGCTGTATGGCCATAGATTTAGCTTTAAAAGACGTGGAAGATGGTAATGTTGGAAATGTACCAAAACACATTAATGCTCAAGCATTTGGTTACAAATATCCGCATGATTATCCAGGCAGTTACGTTTTGCAACAATACTTACCTGATATATTAAAAAATAGAATTTATTATAAACCCAAAAATAATAAATATGAAAAAGTATTAAAACTTACGCTAGATAATATAGAAAAAATAAAAAGTATGAATAATAAGTAAATTCACACTTTTTATTTTTCATTTATATTTAAAATCTTAGTTTTTTCATTATCATCAATTTGATCAATAACGTTATCATCTTGTATAATTTTTGTTATTTTCTTTGTTTTTTCTTTAGCATCATCATTATCATCACTATTTATTTTCTTTTTATTATTTTTCTTTTTTAATTTTTTATTTATTACTATAAATATTATAATAAATAATATTACTATTAAAAAACTAAGTAGTACGTACGTAATATAATTTTGTTTTTTTTCTTTATTAATAATTATTCGATAAGTATTAGTATTATTTATATTATCACTTACGATTATATTAATTACACTACCATCTTTTAACTTTTTATTTCCTTTTATTTTATATGATGCTTTATCATCTTCGAGGATAACTTTTATATTTAGTTTTTTTACATTTTCTTTTACTTTAAGATAATAAGTTTTAGAGTGACCATCAAACTTTAAATTATAATTACTTATTTTTATATCACTAATTTTTGTACTTACTTCTTGTTTTTTTTCTTCTCTTGTTATAATAAGCTTATAATATTTTGTTGTTCCATCTTCGCTAGTAACACCAATTGTATATTCATTATCTGCTACACTTAGCGTACTTGGACCATTTATTTTGTAAACGGAAGAACTATCTTCAGTTTCAACTCCAATATTAACGTATTTAGTATCATAAGAAACAGTAACATAATATTTTGTTTTGTTTCGTGAGAAATTATCTATTTGTTTATTATTTATTTTAATAGAAGATAAGTAATTATTAGATGATTTTGCCTTTGTTGTTGTAGTTGGTGCTTTAACAATAATAGATATATTTTGCGTAGGATTTATGTTACTTTTAGCAGTTATATAATACGTTGTTAAAACTGCTTTTTCAGTAGAAAATTTAATATTATAATCCTTAGTTATAGGATTTATAATACTTGATTGATAAGTATCTAAATTAGAAGATATATATATTTCTTCATTGTTATTAGTATCAACCTCAAAGATATTACAAGTAATAATATCACCTTTATTTGCTACTTTATTATCACACTCTAATTTGAACGCTTTAACATTGTTTTGAAATATAAAAAAAATAATTATTGGAAATAATAAAAACCTTTTTTTCATAAAAACTTCTCCTATTTTATACAAGCTAATTGTAACACTTTAAAAGTATTAATACAAGTTATTTTATAATATCATTTATAACATAACTAGCTAATAATATACCTGCAAAATTAGGCACAAAACAAACAGATCCTACACTACCATTAGTTTTTATAAATGGTTTTTCTTTTGAGCATACAACTGGTAATTTATAATTAATTTTTTCTTTTCTAAGTTCATGTCTTAGCCTTTTAGCTAAAGGATCATAATTAGTTTTCCATATATTACTGATACTTAACATTTCTGGATGCAATCTATTACCCGTTCCGCAGCAACTAATTATTTTAATATTATTTAAAATAGCAAACTTTACTAAATTTACTTTAGCTTTAATATCATCACAAGCATCAATTATATAATCTGTTTTAGGTAACATTATATCAATATTATCATTTAATTTCACGTTAATACATGTTACTTTAGCATTTTTATTTATTAATTTTATTCTTTTTTTTGCTTCTTCTACTTTTAATTTACCAATATTATTAGACAAACATAAAATTTGTCTATTTAAATTGCTTTCTTCAAAAACATCAAAATCAACTACAACAAAAGAATTTATTCCACTTCTTGCTAACATTTCGGTTGCAGATGAACCAACACCCCCTAAACCTACTATTACAACAGAAGTTTTAGTAATTAAATTAAAATTTTTATCACCAATCATTTTTTTTGTTCTATCAAATTCGTTCATAAAAATCACCTTAATTAGATTATATAATTAATATTATTTTAATGCAATATAAAAGACCCAAAGGGTCGTTTATCTAGCAATATAACCTGCACTTAAGCAGGTGGGCATCCCACAATAGCTTTAGACTTCTTAATAAATTAAGCATGAACACCACTATTGATTCTGATTCCCTTATAATTTGTTAGCGGGTTAAACGTGCTAGTTCGCGATACCTTTAGGTCATAAATATTATACCACTAAATAATTAATATATACAAGAAAATTAATAACTATTTACACTATTTAAATGTTAATATAAATTCTTCAATAGTTTTACAAATATTATTAAATTTTTCTTCATTATTGAATACATCGAGTTTTTTTGCGTTTAATACAAGTCTAATTGATGGTATCCCGCAAACTAAAGATGTAACTGCAATAATCTCATTTTCATAACATTTATTAACAATATTTTTTTCATCTATTTTAACGTCATATTTACTAGCAATTTTATTAAGTCTATCTGGTAAATCCTTAAAATCACATAAAGTAGTTCTTTTATTTGTTACAACATCAATATCAGAATCATCACTAAAGTTGCTAGAATGAATATCAATTAATAATTTTATATCATATGCGTTTATTAAATTAATGACACCATTTTTATAATTATGTTCTTCATCAGAATTAGGATCAGCATGCGTAAATAATTGGTATATTGCATAAGAATTAGTAGCTCTACTTAAATATCTGGTTATGGCACCAGTATATTTTTCAGCATCCCTTACATCATCATCTCTTATTTGATTAACGCAGTGTGGTGCAGATAATAAAACAGGAATATTACCACTTAGTACCCTATATTTTTCCTCAGTCCATACGTTAGTACCAAAATATTCATTATTACTAAAATCAGCTTCTAAATCTAGTATTATATCCTTCATACCACCACTCCTATTCTTATATGATTATTATATATTATTTATTATTAAATTACAAGTTAGCTTAATAATTTTTAAGGTGTTATTCTATTTGGACCTCTAAATATAAACATTGTTTCTTTTAATGATGGTAAACCTAATAATAACATGGTTAATCTATCAATTCCAAGACCAAAGCCTCCATGAGGTGGACATCCATACTTAAAAAAGTTTTTGTAAAATTTAATGTCATCACCTAATTTTTTTTCTTCAGCTTGCTTTTCTAAAACATCATATCTATGTTCTCTTTGAGCTCCTGTTGTTATTTCAGTTCCCTTCCATATTAAATCATAACCTTGAGGAACATCATCTTTTCTCATGTGATAAAAAGGTCTTTTAGCCTTACTAAAATCAGTTACAAATATAAACTCATGGTTATATTTTTCTAAGGCATAACGACTGGTTAATTTTTCTGTTTCAGAGTTCATATCTCCAACGTCATGACTTGGTATTTTATAACCATATCTTTGATGTAATTCATTATATAAATCTTGTAGTTTGATTCTTGGAAAAGGTCTTTTTGGAATAACTACATCAACACCATATAATTCTTTTATTAAATCACCATATTTTTCTTTTACAGCTTTAAGTCCAGATACTATTAATTCTTCTTCAAAGTCCATAACATCTTCATATGAATTTATATTAGCAAATTCCAAATCAAATGATGTGAATTCAGTTGCATGTCTGTTAGTATTTGAATTTTCTGCTCGAAATGCTGGAGCAACCTCAAATACTTTTTCATAACCTGCGGCAATCGCCATTTGTTTATAAAATTGAGGTGATTGTGCTAAATATGCCTTCTGACCAAAATAATCAACTTTAAATACCTCACTACCAGATTCTGATGCAGCACCTATTAATTTTGGAGTATGAATCTCAGTAAAACCATTATCATATAAATATTGTCTCATTGCTCTTACAAACTCACTTTGTATTTTGAAAATATAATAATTATAATCATTTCTTAAATCTAAAAAACGATTATCCATACGAGTATCAATTAATGCGGCATCTTTATTAGTAATATTAATAGGAAGAGAATCTTGTGATAAGTTTGTTACTTCTATTTTTGATGGTATTAACTCCATACCTCCCATTTTAACATGCTCATTTTCTTTTAATATTCCAGTTACTTTAATAGTAGATTCTTGTGTTAGATTATTTACTATATTAATTAATTTACTATTTTTCTCATCAGACTTTTCTATGGTTATTTGTAATCTTTTACCCTCACTTCTTATCACTATAAACTGAACCCATTGTAAGTTTCTTATTTTTTCTGCAAAACCACTTACTGTGATTTGTTTATTTACATATTTTTTTAAATCTTCCATTTTAAATATCTCCATCCTTTTTATAGTTTGCATCATAATTACTTTCTTCATTTAAATTTTCATCTAAAAAATATATCAATGCATCTAATGATACCATTTCTTCTTCTTTAGTATTATTATTTTTTATTTTAACCTCATTATTTTTTAAATCATTGTCATTAAGAACGATCGTAAATTTACTATTTAATCTATCTGCTTGCTTAAATTGTGCTTTTAAGCTTCTATTTAAATAATCAGTTTCAACTATAAAACCATGCATTCTAAGATCATTTGATAAATATGCAGCATATTTTTTTTCATCCTCACTTACGTAAAGTAAAAACAAATCAACGCTATCATTTACCAAAATATCTATGTTTTCTTTTTCTAATGCTAGCATTAATCTATCAAAACCTGATGCAAATCCAATAGCAGCGGTCTTTGGCCCTCCTAATTGCTCTACCATATAATTATATCTACCACCGCCACCAATAACGTTTTGAGAACCAAATCCTTGTACTTTAGCTTCTATTTCAAATACAGTATGATTATAGTAATCCAAACCTCTTACTACCGTAGGATCAACTACATAATCAATTCCCATAACTTCTAGATATTCCTTTACTTTTTCAAATCTTTTTCTTGATTCATCGTTTAAATAATCAATTGTTTTTGGAGCCATCTTCATTATGTCTTTATCTTTATCTACTTTACAATCAATTATTCTAAGAGGATTTTTTTCTAATCTTTCGTGACAATCTTCACATAATTCATTTATGTGTGGCTTAAAATACTCTATTAATGCATTTCTATAATTATTCCTTGATGTTTCATCTCCAAGAGAATTAATATTAACCTTTATTTGTTTTAATCCTAATACTTTATATATGTTAACCGCAAGTGATATTATTTCAGCATCAGACATTGGATCATCTGTTCCTAGTATTTCCATACCAAATTGAGTAAGTTCTCTTAACCTTCCTGCTTGAGGTCTTTCATAACGATACATTGGCATATTATAATAAAGTTTAGTTGGTTTATTATCATTTCCATACATTTTATTTTCAATATAACATCTTACTACTCCCGCTGTCCCCTCGGGCCTTAATGTCATATTTCTTCCACCACGATCTATAAAATCGTACGTTTCTTTAGTTACTATATCAGTTGTTTGTCCAACACCTCTATGAAATAATTCACTAGATTCAAATACGGGTGTACGTATAAAATCATAGTTATACTTTTCCATTACTTCATCAATTACTTTAGATACATATTGCCATTTTTTAGCCTCAACTCCGTAAATATCTTTTGTTCCTTTCGGTTTTGTTATCATTTTAACGCTCCTTTCTATAAAAAAGAGCTCTTATATTATAGGGGTGAACGAAAAGTCCACGGTGCCACCCTACTTCACTAAGTGCTCTTAATTTCAATTTATATGCTGTCATGCTTTTATTTATATTGTAAGCTGTCACTCTTACTAAAAACACAATTATATTTTAGTATATTTTATCTAGATAGTCAATATTTTAAATAATAACTTAAATAACTTTACAAAAAGATGGCTTATCTAAAGCCACCTCCACCTGATCCTCCACCGAAGGAACCGCCGCCTCCGCCACCAGCAGAGAATCCACCTCCACCAGAGGAATAGTTTCTTGCCCTTTGCATCGAAGATGTTGCGGTATTCATACTACTATAACTTAGCATATTTATAAATAATATATCATTTATCGTATAACCATAGTTATTATTTTCTAATAACTCAGGATATAATTTTTTAAATTGTTTTGCTACTTTATCTGCTATACCAAGTATTTGAGCATATATTAAATAATACTCCCACATATTAACTTCAATAGCTTCTTTATCATCTATTCTTGAAAACTCTTCTAAAAAGTTTTTTAAACCTTTTAATTTGATTGCATCATCTTTTAATGATGGATCTACTTTATACACTTTTGAACTAAATATTTTAAAAGTTTTTTTAATGGTAAAAATAATTTTTCCTTCATCTATAAATTTATTACTTTGATAGTCTAATACTTCATCAAACCATGAAAGAATCTCATCATAATTATCTTTACACCATTTTTCAAACTCTTTTGATTCTAACATTCCATCTTTACTTGCTTCTTTCATCATTTTATATAGTTTTAATTCTAGTATGTTATCAAATACTTCATTTTTTCCTAAATCAATTACTGTTTCTTCCTTATTTTTAAACAATCCCGCTGGAGCTTTAGTTATAGATATTTTCTTTTGCATAAGCCATTTTAATAATATAGCTCCAAAGAAATCTGTTTTTTTCTTATTTAATTTATAACTTTGTGCAATCCAGAAAGTTTTATAAATATCTTTGTTAAATGGTATTTCACGTATGTTAGGTATATCTTTTGGTAACTTTTTACCATCGGCAAATTCAAGTATTTTACTACCAACTTTATTATTAGAGTTCTTAAATGTTTTTGCAAATATAAATAACATTACTGTCCAAAACACAAATTGGAAAAACATAACAATAAACGCTATAATTGAATCAATTTTTTCTTGCTCTTTATACTTTTTTGCACCTTCATTTGCCATATTTAAATAATAATCAAAATTATTATTTAAAGTATTATAAGTATTAAACGTTCCTTTATCAAATTTTACAAGTATTGTCATATATTCATTACTATTTAAAGAACCTTCAGAATTCATTTCAATGTATCCATTATATACGTATGCGCTACCACCATAATTACCATAACCCCAAACAGGTAATTTATCATCAAAATAATTATCATTATATATCTTGATATGAACATTACTAGGTTTTGAGGATAATTTTTGTGGAATTAACTCCCAATAAATCATATCAGCATCATCTAAAGTTGATACAAAGCCTTCAATGTCATAAGTAAGAACATAATTATGATATCCATATGATGATATACCCCAACATAACTCTACACCATCAGATATATAATTAATTCCGTTTTTATACGCTTTATTTTCAAAATCATCATTGGTATTCCAATAATCTTCATAATTATAAGTTCTGCCATTTTCTTTAACTTTAAAATTAGTTATTTTAGCATTACCTAAATTATAATAAGGTTTATACCCTTCTGTACCCTCATTTAAATTAGCACTCCATGTTTCGGTTATATGAGCTGTTCCATTATTATCTAAGTATATATCCATATTAATATTTGATATGCTATTTGCCTTAATTGATATTGGTATTAAAAGAAAAACTAATAAAATTACATAACTTAATATTCGTTTCATATTAACCTCCTAAATAAAAAGTCTACTATAAATAGCAGACTAAAACTTAACTTGTACGTTTTTTCTTTCTTCTTCAGTAGCCTCAAAAAAAGCCTCAGGTTTAAATCCAAAGATATTAGCTACTATATTTGATGGAAACATATCAAGTTTATTTTTATAAGTTAGTACTGAGTCATTATAAAACTGTCTTGCAAATCTTATTTTTTCCTCTACTTCATTTAACTTGTTTTGTAAATTAATAAAGTTTTCGTTAGCTTTTAAATCAGGATAACTTTCTGCAAGAGCAAATAACCTTCCTAAAGCTTGAGTAACCTCATTAGATGCTTTTATTTGTTCTTCTTTAGTATTTGCAGACGTTGCTTTACTTCTTGCATTAATAACATCATTAAGCGTTTGTTTTTCGTGCTTTGCATATCCTTTTACAGTTTCAACGATGTTTGGTATTAAATCATTTCTATTTTTTAATACCACATCAATTTGTGACCATTGGTCTTTTACCTTATTTCTTAGACTTACTAACGAATTATACGTACCAACAACATATAATAGTAATAACACAACAATTACGATTGCAATAATTATACCTATCATTTTATCCTCCTATAATAGTATTATATAATATATATTATCAAAAATAAATATAAAATTATATTTTTGATTTAACTTTTTTTATTTTAGATGAAATCTCATTTTTATATGATCTTACGATAGCCATTATAATAATTGTTAAAGGAACAGATATAACTATTCCTGAAAATCCAAATAATTTACCTCCTGCAAATACGGCAAAAATAGTAAGTAAAGGTGGTATTTGATTAGTTTTACCATATATTTTAGGAGAAATGATATAGCCATCAATATTTGGAAAAATAACAGTTATTATAAGAGTTAAAATAAATAATTTAGAAGATATTACCGATGCAATTAATAATGCAATTACGTTTGTTATAATACCTCCAAAATAAGGAATTATAGTAGTAATACTTGCTAATACACCTATTAATAAGAAATTAGGATGACCAATTATTAAAAATAAAATTGTATATTCAAAAAACTGAATAAGCATAAAAATTCCAAGGCCTTTTAAATAAGATGTAATTTCTTTATCAATGTTATGAAGTAAATGATATTTTTTCAAATTATTTTTCATAACTATTTTTTTGATTTTAAGTCTTATTTTTGGCATATCAATCAAAAAATAAATTGATGCAACTAAGATAATTATAAATTTTGATATGTAATCAACTGATTTACTTAATAAAGGAATAAATGAACCACTAGATAAAAACTCACCAATAGTTTTTATAATCTTTGATAAATACATATTAATCGTATCATTAATTACTTTCGTATCAATATTATATTTTGATGCTAAATCAGTAGATATTTTTCCTAAACTAGATAATAAATTTACTAATTGGTTAAAAAATAATGGTACCACGTAATAAATAGTTAGTCCAACAATTAATAATATAACAGACATTATAATAATAATTGATATTGCCTTAGGTATTTTTTTACTCATTAAAAATTTCAAAAACGGATATAAAATATAAGATATAGAAAATGCAATTATAAATGGTAATATAATAGCAATTATTTTAGTTAACACACCAATCCATAAACTACGCATTAAAAACAATAAATATACTATTGCCAAAATAAGTAAAAGATTTAGATATTTATAATTAGTTTTTTCTTTCATACTAACTCCTTACTATCAATTATAATAGTTACTGGTCCATCATTTAACAAGCTAACTTTCATATCAGCACCAAACATACCAGTTTCTACATTTATATTATATTTTTTTAATTCATAATTAAACATATCATATAATTTATTTGCATCATTAAATGCCATAGCCTTTGAAAAAGAGGGCCTTCTGCCATCTAACTTAGCATAAAGAGTAAATTGTGAAATTGATAATATACTACCATTTACCTTGCTTATATCAAGATTCATTTTATTATTTTCATCTTCAAAAATTCTTAATGTTGCTATTTTCTTAGCAATTTTTTTAACAATGTTTTCATCATCATCAAAACTAAATGCGGTAAAAAGGACATATCCCTTATCTATTTTACCAATTATTTTATTATCTACTAAAACGCTTGCGTTTTTACATCTTTGAACTACAACACGCATTATTTATTACCCCTTTCAACAGAAGTTACGTATGGTAATTGTCCTATTATTGAAATGTATTTATTAAGACTTTCAATATCTTCAATTAATATATCAATATCAAAGATATTATAATTGGTGTTAGTTATTGTATTAACACTTTTTATACCAATGTTTAAAGAAGTAGTTTTAGAAATAATATCTAAAAGTAAATTATCTTTCTTTTGAGTATAAATTAAAATATTAGTTACATATTTTCTTGAGCTATTTAAATTCCATTTAACCTCTATTATACGTTCTGTTGCATCACATATGTTATGACAGTTACTTCTATGAATGGTTATACCATTTCCTTTTGATATGTAACCAATTATTTGATCACCTTTTACGGGCATACAGCACCCACCAAAACTTACCTTCAAATCACTTATACCATCTACTATTATTTCTTTTGTAGCTTGCATTTGATTAGATGAATATTTAAGAACTTTATCTAAAACACTTTTCTCTTCATCTTCTTTACCCATAACAATTTTAATTATAGAAGTAGGATTATACTTACCTATTCCAATTTCATAATATAGTTCGTTTTCAGTATTCAAATTAAGTTCATTAAGTATTATAGAAATGTTTTTTTGTGATAATACTTCATTTATTGATAGTTTTTTTCTTCTTATTGTTTTAAGTAACTGTTCTTTTCCGTTTGAAATTAATTCATCTTTATCTACCTTGCTAAAGAAAGCTTTAATTTTATTTTTAGCACCAGCTGTATAAGCAATATTTAACCATTCTTTTGATGGACCTTTATTATTTTTATTCGTGTTTATTTTAACAATATCGCCATCTTTTAATTTATAATCCAAAGCAACAATGTTATTATTTACAATAGCCCCTACCATTTGATGCCCAACAGATGTGTGAACGCGATATGCAAAATCAATGGGGGTTGATCCAATTGGAAGTTCAAAAACGTCTCCTTTTGGTGTATAAACATAAATATTATTAGTGTTAAAGACCTCATTTTTTACGGTATTAACTAATTCTTCTTCACCAACTTGTTGTTCGTTTAATTCAATAATTGACCTAAATGATTGTAATTTTTGTTCCATTGCATTTGTTTTGTTAACACCATTTTCTTTATATGACCAGTGAGATGCAAAACCATATTCTGCTATTTTATCCATATCAAAGGTTCTTATTTGTATTTCAAATAATTTACCATCAACACCAAAAACCGTAGTATGTAATGACTGATATCCGTTAGTCTTAGGTCTTGCTATATAATCTTTAAATCTTTTTGGAACAGGTTTATATTTAGCATGTATAAGGCCAAGAGCTAAATAACACTCTGCCTCAGTATTAACTAAAAATCTTAATGCTAAAATATCATATATTTCACTGAACTTTTTACCCTTATTTAGCTTATTATATATGCTATATACACTTTTTGTTCTACCTTTCATTTCATGAAAGATATTATTATCAGTTAATATTTTAGAGACGCTTTGCATCATTTCATTTACCGAATTATCAAGTTCACTTCTTGATTCACTTAACTTTTCTAAAATATCATTATAAATATCTGGTTTATAATATTTAAGACATAAATCCTCAAGCTCGCTTTTGATATGATTTATTCCTAAACGATGTGCAATTGGAACAAGAATCTCAAGAGTTTCTTTAGCCTTTTCTTTTCTTTTTCTTTCTGGAATAGCCCATAGTGTTCTCATGTTATGAAGTCTATCTGCTATTTTTAATATAATTATACGAACATCTTCTGACAATCCAACTAAAATTTTTTTATAATAAGAAATTAAAGCTTCGTTATCCGCAGATAACGATAATTTATTTATCTTAGAAATTCCGTCTACAAGTTTTTTAATCTCCTTGCCAAATTCTTTTTCAACCTCTTCGATAGTAACATCAGTAAAATTAATAACGTCATGTAAAAGTGCCGTTGAAAGAGTTTGACTATCAGCATACATTTGAGTAAGTATATAAGCAACATTAAGAGGATGAAGCATATAATCATCGCCAGTTAATCTTAACTGCCCAAAATGAGCCTTATTAGCAAACGCATAAGCTTTTTTTATAAGATTAATATCATCATCATTTTTAATATAACTACGTGCTTTAATTAATAAATCTTCAAGCGTATATGCTTCTTCTTGCTGTTTCATCTTTATCCTCCTATTATTTTATATTTTACTTTTTTAGTTTTCTTTTTTCAAATAAATACCACAATTGTCCTGCTAAAAATACAGATGAATATAATCCTGCTACAAGACCAAAAATTAATGCAATATTAAATGGCAAGATACTTTTTGATCCTAAAATAATCAAACAAATTACTGGTATTAAAGTAGTAATCGTAGTATATATAGAACGAGTTACCGTATCAGATATACTTTTATTTACTACCTGTTTTAACGCATCACTATTAAGTTTACTTTTATTAGAACTTATATTTTGTCTTATTCTATCAAAAACTACTATCGTATTATTTATTGAATATCCAATAATCGTTAGTAATGCTGCTATGAAAATAACATTCACCTCAATTTTTAATAGTGAAAATAATATCATTACAAATAAAACATCATGAACCAATGCTAAAATAGATGAAATAGCATAACTAAACTTAAATCTAATTGAAATATATATAACTATTGCAATAGATGCTATTAAAACTGAAAAAATAGCATTTTTAACAAGTTCTTGTTTAACAATATTAGTTACAACATTTATCTGTAAAGTGGCATTATATTTATCTTTAAAGTAGTTATTTAATTTATTAATTCCTTTTTCCTTTAACTCATTATCCAATTTTACATATATTTCATCATTTTCTTGTTTATTTATTGAAACAATTTTATAACCTAACTTATCAAAATCAGTTTTTACTTTTTCAACCGTAAGATTACGAGCCTTTATAGTAGCATCAGTACCTGCTCTAAAGTCAATACCTAAATTAAACTTATTAACTAATAATATAACAATACCAATAACTACGTAAGTAATAGATACCATAAAGCATTTTTTAAGAATTTTAATAGAATCTATTTTAAGTTCTTTACCAGTATTTTTACGTTTTTCATAACCTTTATATTTTATAAAACTATTTGGTTTTTTATTAAAATACTGCGTATTAACAAATGCTTTTAATATCTTTCTACTTATAAATACCATTATAAACATAGTTGAAAAAATAGTAATTATTAACATAGTTGCAAAACCTTTAATTTGATCTTCTCCAAATATAAATAATACTATTGCAACAATTAAAGTAGTTACGTTTGCGTCAAATATTGAACTCCAAGACTCACTATTACCAAGTTCATAAGCATTATTTAAGCTTACTTTTTTAGATAATTCTTCTTTTATTCTTTCGTTAGTAATAACACAAGAATCAACTGCCATACCAATACCAAGGACTAAGGCTGCAATTCCAGGAAGAGTTAAAACACCGCCTATTAACCAAAAAACACCCATTACTAATAACATGTATAAAAGTAAAGTAACACCTTGTACAAAACCAATAAACTTATACATAATACTCATAAATACTATAACTAATAACATTCCAATTATTCCTGCTACAAGAGTTTTACTTAAAGTACCCTCTCCATATGAGGCATTAACATTTTGAGATGAAATCTCAGTTAGTTTGGTAGTTATTGACCCAGCGTTAATGCTTGTTGCAAGACTTTCAGCCTCTTCTTTAGTAAAATTACCAGTTATTATTACATCACTTGAAAATCCTTGTGAAACAGTTGCGGCAGATAAACATACGCTTTGGTTATCACCACAAGTTTCTTTGTCTTTAGCGTAAGAATTTACTCCATTTTCAAAATTATACCAAATAACCATTAAGTTATTTCCATCTGATTTTTCACTTACTAAAGTTGTTGCTTCTAAGAATTTTTCTTTATCCTTAACTAATAAAGAAATAGCAGGTTTACCAGATTCATCATATGATAATTTAGCACCTTTTATAACACTAGAATCCATTAGTAACTTATCGTTAGTATCCCTAAAAGATACGTTTGCAACGTTTGACAATACTTTTCTTGCATTTTCAATATCAGTTACTCCAGCCAATTTTACCCTTATTCTATCTTTTCCTTCCAACGTTATTTCTGGTTCTGAAACCCCAAGTGAATCAACGTTTCTTTTTAAAACATCATACGTACTATTTACATCACTTGATGTTAATTTTTTACCATCACTTCTTTTTACTTGATATAAAACCTCAAAGCCACCTTTTAAATCAAGACCAAATTTCATATCCTTAAAAAGAGGTACGTATACTAAGCTAAATAAAATAATACATACAAAAAATATTAATAATCTTTTTATAAATTTTTTTTTCATATTTTACCATCCTTCTTTAATAATTAATAAACATTAGCTACAAAACAATTATATAACATATTATTCTAAAATCAAAGATAAAACCTAAAAAAACTATAAATTTTAAGTTCATAAAAATTATAAATATATTTAATTATTGTAAATTAATAATTAGAAATCATATAATTTAACATGACTAAATTAAAGAACAACATACTTATTAAAAATATACTTATTTTATTAGTATCTGGTGGTATTGCAAAATTAATTGGAATGGTAAGTAAAATTATATATACAAGACAAGCTGGAATTAACATAATAAGTTTATATACTCTTATAACCCCTACTCTTATGCTTTTAATATCAATTTGTCAATTTTCTTTTCCGATTTCTATAAGTAAACTTTCTGCCGAAAATAAGCATGATAACAAAGAATTATTAAGATCAGCATATTTTCTTGGAATTATAATCAATATAATTTTAATAATTATAATTTTATTATTTGCAAAAACTATCGCAGGATTATTACATAATAAAATATTATTTAAAGCTATAATATCAATTATTTTTATATTACCTTTAATAACCATTTCAAGTATACAAAGAGGTTTTTTACACGGAAAAGAAAATATGTTTCCAGCATCAGTTACTAACATTACTGAAGAGATAATTAAAATTATTCTTATAATAATAATTTTTCCGTTTGCAGTTGCAAAATCAGATATAAACGCTGTTATAACATTAATACTATTTAACATCATAACTGAATCTTCAAGTATTATTATCATGAATAAATCAATTAAAAAATACTTAAGAAAAGATAAAGTAAAAATTAAAAAAAATATTATAACTGATATTATAAAAATATCCCTTCCTACAACCTTAATAAGACTAATATCATCAATTGGTTTTTTTCTAGAACCAATATTATTAACATTTGTTTTAACTAATAATGGTTATTCATCAAGTTATATAGCACTTGAATATGGAATAATTAATTCATATGTTATTCCCCTTCTTCAAATGCCTAGTTTTTTTTCTTTATCAGTTGCATCAGCCCTACTGCCAAACATAACAAAATTATATGCAAAAAAACAATATAATGAGTTTAATAATAAACTATTAAAACTAATTATAATATCAATTATTATAGGAATAATATGTTTATCAGTTATAATGTTATTCCCAAAGGATATTTTAAGAATTATATATGGAGTTGACTTTGGAATAAACTATATATATTTAATTGGTCCATTTTTCTTAATACTATATATACAACCTTCCCTATCAGCAGCTATACAAGCCATGGGTAAAACAAACAGCTTATTTTTTGTTTCAATTACATCTACAATATTAAAATATACTACCCTTTTTATTTTAGGTACGATAGGATTTGGAATTAACTGCCTTATTTTTTCTATGATAGTAGGCATTATAATTACTACATCATTAAATTTAATTATCGTATTAAAAACACTAAATAAAAAAATCATAAATTAAATTATGATTTTTTAGATATCTTATAAGTTACAAATACTATTATGTTACTAAATAATAACACAATATAAGATGAGTACGTAATATCTTTTAAATATATTTGTAAAGCAAGATTAAAAAGTGCAATAATATCAAATATAATAATTGCAATAACAGATCCTTTTAAAACGTTTCTTTCTTTGTTTTTATCTTCTTTTTTTATTTTCATAATAACCTCTTAATCCTGTGAAATAACACATGTATAACCTTTTTTTGTATAAACATCTTGAATACTTTGATAAGTATCCGTATTTGATGGCTTAGAATATAATATTGTTTTTCCATCCTCAAATATAATTTTATCAAATTCAGACCTATCATAATTAGTCTCAATATTAAAAGTAAAACCTTTATCATTTTTCTCAAAAGTTATGTTATTTCCTATAACTGCTGAGTTATTTATATAAAAATTTTCATATTGATTCTTTAAATCTTCTATAATAGCCGAGGTAGTTTCTAAATTTGAAATAACTACAAAGTTAAAATTAGTATCAGTTAAATTATTATTTTCATAGTTTGCAACAAAAACAGCTCTTTGTGTTTCAGCATCACTTTTTGAATTATAAGTACAAGTTAAAGTGCCATTATTACTATTAGTTTTTTTTATTGTTGTTTTTTCAACATTTGTTTTAGGTTCAACATTCTTATTTGGCCTTGCAATGTTTGTTTTATTATATACATAATATAAGACGAGTAATACAATTATTGCTAATAAAATTCCAATAAAAGTATAATTAGGTTTTTTCTCAGCTAGCAAAATCTCATCATTAGTAACCGGATCAATAACAACAGTATTATTAACAGCACCATCATAAAGTTCATCAAGATTAATTTGTCTTGTTACATTATCAGGCTCGTTAACTATTTTATTATTCTCATCATTAGTATTTTCTTCAGTTAAATCATTATTTTTTAATTCAACATTAGTATTTTCTTCATTAAAATCATTATTTTTTATTTCATCATTTTTATTTTCATTATTCAATTAGTATCACTCCTTATGTTAATATAATAACACAAACTTTTTTATTTAAAAATAATTTTACAATCTTTTGGCAATTTTTTCACCAAACTTAACATATGATTCATAGCCTAATTTTGAATTTTTTAATATTTTACTATCAACTTTTATAATATCTTTTTTTACTAAAATTATAACCGTAGATCCTCCAAACATAAAATATCCTTTTTCATCGCCTTTATTAAATTTTTTAATATTGTAATTGTTAATTTTTCCAACTAACAGCGCACCTACTTCAACATAAAGTAATTTTTCAAAATTATTAGTTTTAAGTAAGGTGCATTCCCTTGCGTTTTCTTTAAAGACTTCATATTTATCATAAACTATTGGGTTAACAGAATGAAAATATCCATTTATTTTATACTTTTTTAATACATAACCATCATCAATAAAATAATATCTATGATAATCTTCTGGAGACAGTCTAAAAACAAGTGCGTAACCTCCAGTAAATTCTTTAGCTATATTCTTATTTTTTACTAATGAATTAACAGTATATAGCGTATTTTTAATATTAAATATTGAATTATCATCTATGTTATATACCATAAGCTTAGAATCACACGGAGCTATAAAATCATTTTTATCATTTGCTATTTTAATTTTTTCTTTTTTCATTTTACGAGTAAAAAAATCATTAAAACTATTATATTTTTTCTCCTCATAATAATCCATATCAATATTATTGTGTTTTATAAATGGTTTAATTGCTATACAAGATATTTTTTTACTTAATATAAAACCAATTACACTACTTATAAATTTATTAGATACTAAAGGTTTTAGAATTATTCTTCCTATTTTTGTATTATATAAAAATGATAATTTTTTATTTGAATTATTATTTACTACTTTTCTTACCATAACATTGATGCTGATATAATTGATATTTCAATTACTGCTAATAAAGAACATATTACAAACCAAATACCAGTTGGTTTTTTTATTTTAAAATCAAATACAAATAGGAACGCAACAACAAGCATAACTAAAGGATATGCTTTTTTAAATATAAGTGGTTGCATAAAAATATATAAATTATAAATAAATGGCAATATAATTGCTATGCTGGTAACAGGTAATCCATGATAATAAGATACCTTTTCCATTTTAGTTATTATTTTCTTTTCCTCGGTTAAGACATTAAAATAAGCAAGCCTAATTACTGCTGCTAAAACATATATAACATATACTATTATGTTTAACCTAGAAGTAAATCCCATTGATATACCAATAATAATTGGAAAAACACCAAATGATACAGTATCTACTAATGAATCAATTTGAACACCAAATTTTTTTTCTTTTTCAGTTCTTTTGCAAGCTCTTGCTACGGTGCCATCAAACATATCACACACACCAGATAAAATAAGACACATAATAGCTCCTGGAATAAATCCTAAAAAAGCTAAAGCCATACCTACAACCGAAAATGAAAGTCCTAAATAAGTTAAAACAACAGATGCATTATAAAATCCAATAAACATATAACTACTCCTTAATACTAAATTACATTAAAAATTATAACATACTTATTTAATAAATAAAAGAAAAAAGAAAGAATTCTCTTTCTAATTTTTATTATCATTTTCTGGTTTCATAAGAGGAAATAATAATACGTCCCTAATAGATGCTTGCTCAGTAAATAGCATTATTAAACGATCTATTCCATAACCTATACCGCCAGCAGGTGGCATACCATATTCAAGGGCTTCAATAAAGTCCATATCAATATCATTAGCCTCTTCATTACCAAGTTCTTTTTCCTTTAATTGCTCTTTAAATCTTTCTAATTGATCAATTGGATCGTTTAATTCAGTATACGCATTTGCACATTCATGACCAGAAATAAATAATTCGAACCTATCAACAAATCTTGGATCATCAGGATTTTTCTTAGTAAGTGGTGATATTTCAATTGGATGACCATACAAAAACGTAGGTTGAATAAGAGTTTCTTCAACGTATTTTTCAAAAAACAAATTAATTATATGACCAACCGTTTTTTCATGTTCCTGAACTTCTATATCATGTTCACTAGCTAACTTTAAAGCATCGTCTAAAGACATATTTTTACTAAAATCAATTCCAGTTTGGTCTTTAATAGCATCAACCATAGAAATTCTTTTCCATTTGCCGTCTAAATTAATTTCATGACCTAGGTAATTAAAAGTTGTTTTACCACAAACTTCTTTAGCAATAGTTTGATACATTTCTTCTGTTAAATCCATCATACCTTCTAAATCAGAATACGCCTCATAAACTTCCATCATAGTAAATTCCGGATTATGTTGCAGATCCATTCCTTCATTTCTAAACGTACGTCCTATTTCATATACTTTTTCCATACCGCCCACTAACAACCTTTTTAAGTTAAGTTCTAAAGCAATACGTAAATACATATCTAAATCCTGAGTATTATGATGAGTAACAAATGGCCTTGCAGATGCCCCAGTTAAAAGAGTTGTTAAAATAGGAGTTTCAACCTCACAAAAACCTTTTTTATCTAAAAAATTCTGAATACATCTTATTATTTTAGTCCTCATTAGAAAAACATTTCTTGCATCATCATTTACTATTAAATCAACATATCTTCTTCTGTATCTTTCTTCTTTATCAGTTAATCCGTGAAATTTTTCAGGAAGTGGTCTTAAAGCTTTAACTAAATGAGTATATTCTAAACATTTAATAGTAACCTCACCGGTACGAGTTTTCATTACCTTTCCTTTAACCCCAACAATATCTCCTAAATCAGCACTTTTAAATAATTCGTAATTTTTATCACCTATATCATTAACTGATATATATACTTGAATTAATCCGGTTCTATCTTTAATAGAGAAAAAAGATGCTTTACCCATTTTTCTTATAAACATTATTCTGCCCGCAACAGTATATTCATCATTTATATTTTCAAACTCATCATGATCAATATTCTCATACTTTTTTCTTATTTCACTTGCACAAGCAGTAGTTTTAAAACTATGGCCAAAAGGATCAATGCCATATTCTTTTATTTTTTCTAATTTTCCTCTTCTTACCATTTCTTGTTCGCTAAATTCTCTCAATTTATAACACTTCCTTTGTAAACGATATTATAACATATTTTTTATTATTTAAAACATTTTTAATTATTTACAGTGCAAACATATCCTTGATCTTCTAAAGTTTTTTTAAGTTTTTTAAAACTACGTTTAGAATCTATCTTAAAATAACTTATTGGTAATGCATCTTGATTAATATTCTTTATTTTTTTATAGTCAAAAGCTTCAAAATCAAGATAGCCATTAACTTTAATAGATACATCACTTTCTTCAAAAAGATATGTAAAACCACTCATGCCATTTGAATTAACAATAACTGGAGTTTTATCTTTCTTAATATAACTTATTTGACTTTTATACTCATCTGTTTTAGCTAAATAGTTATATTCAGACTCAACATATAATATTAAATCTTTCTTATAAGTTATTTTATACTGATCAGTAACCTTATAACCAGTATCTTCCGCAGTAAAATTACAAATAACATCGGTTTGTTTTGATACTAATAAATTAAATATAACAAAACAAATTATTAATACTGCAACTACTATTAAGATAAATAAAATTGAACTTTTCTTTAAAAAGCTATTGTTGTTGCTATTATTGTTATTATCATTTTTATTAGTAGATAATTCAGATTTGTAATCATTAACATCTTTGCTAGCATCATCTAAAGTATTATCTATGTTTTCATTATTAGAAATTACATTTTGGGTATTGCTAAACTCTTGATCATTAAAATTAGAGCCTAATTCATTATTATTTTCATTATTAAATACATCTTTTTCAACACTGTTATTAATGTTTTCATTATTAGAAATTACATTTTGGGTATTATTAAACTCTTGATGATTAAAGAAGTTAGAACCTAATTCGTTATTATTCTCATTATTAAATACATTTTTTTCAACGTTGTTATTAATGTTTTCGTTATTAGAAATTACATTTTGGGTATTATTAAACTCTTGATGATTAAAGAAGTTAGAACCTAATTCGTTATTATTTTCTTCTGATATATTACTAATATTTTCTTGATTAACAATATTATTAAAGTTCCTATGATCAAATAAGTTATTTTCTGCCAAATTATTATTTGAATTTGTTTGATTGCTTGTATTGTTTTCATTTGTGCTAATATCACTATTTATTTCTATTGTATCATCTCCAAAAATATCATCAATAGCATTTTTTATTTCATCATTTTTATTATCCATAGCAACCCTCCTATTATCTTTAAAGATTATACCATAGATAATTATAATAAACAAGAAAGTAAAAAGAAAAATGCTATATGGCATTTTTATCAGTTAAATCATTATTTTTTATTATATATAACTCATTATTTTTTGAAAAAGCATAAAAAACTTGATCAACGGTTAATTTTTTTGAAATTAATGTATTAAGTAACCATCTTTTGCTTTTTCCAATATTATATAAATTATCAAATTGTACTTCTCCATCTAATATAATAGGTAAAGGATATATATTTTTATCTTTTTTATCATCTTTTTTAAAAACAGATAACTTACCATTAATTTCTAATATTGCATAATCTACCTCATCGATACTTCTTACATCTTTTTCACGAAGTTGTAAAAGTAAGTCATCTAGGGTATAACGCTGTTCAACCATATTTTTAAAATCAATTAGTCCTTTTTTTATTATGACTACTGGTTTTCCATCTATAAATCTTCTAAACTTAGTATTTTTAAGAGATATTTTTGAAATTAAAATTTGTAATATAACCAAAATTACAACTGGTACTAAATTAAAAAGGAAATTATTTTCATGTTCTATTGCCATTGCTACTAATTCTGCGATTAATATAAAAACAACTAAATCAAAAGTTCCTAATTGTCCTACTTCTCTTTTACCCATAATTCTAAATATAAAAGCAACTAAAAGATATATAATAAACGTTTTAATAATTATTGTTAAATATTGCATATTATCACCATTAATATTATGTTATTAATCATAATTTCATATTCAAATAATATATTTTATTAGAGGTGATACATATTAAAAAATATTTAATTCCTATTTTATACACGATTTGTGTGGTTATTATTGGGGCTTTATTATCAAGCATATTATATTATTTTAATATAACAAGTGATAAGATAAATAATATTTTACTTTATTTAATTAGTATTATTGCAATTTTTATAGGATCCATTTTCTTTTCTAAACAATTAAAATATAAAGGAATAATAAACGGATTATTATACTTTATGATATGTTTTATTATAATGGCATTTTTTTGCTTAACAATATTTAAAGTTGATTTTAAATTAAATAATTTAATTTACTATTTAATAATTTTAATATTTAGTATTTTAGGTGGAATTATTGGTAAAAACTTAAAAGAACAAAACGATGATATTTAATTATTACCATCGTTTTTATATGCATTTATAAATTCTTCTTTATATTCTTCAAATCTATCATTTTTAATAGACTCTCTAATTTCTTCAGTAAGTCTTATTAAAAATCTTATATTATGAATAGAAAGGAGTCTTCCTCCGTTTACCTCACCAGAAGTAATTAAATGTCTAACATATGCTTTAGTAAAATTTTTACATGTATAACAATCGCAATTTTCATCAATTGGCGTAAAATCCTCTTTATATTTTGCATTTTTAATGTTAATTCTTCCATGTTTAGTAAAACAGTTACCGTGTCTTGCGATTCTAGTAGGAAGCACGCAATCAAACATATCAATTCCTCTTGATACTCCCTGTAATATATCTATCGGGTCTCCAACCCCCATTAAATACCTGGGTTTATCCTTTGGTAAATATTTTGTAGCATAAGAAATCATGTTATACATGATATCTTTTGGCTCACCAACAGAAGTACCTCCAATAGAATATCCATCAAAATCCATTTTAACAGTTTCTTTTGCACTTTCGTATCTTAAATCTTCAAATTCTCCGCCTTGAACAATGCCAAACAATGATTGATTAGGATTATCAAACACATCCTTACCTCTTTTAGCCCAACGAAGAGTCCTTCTCATGGATTGCTCTATATATTGTCTTGTTGAAGGATACGCAGCACACTCATCAAAACTCATTGCAATATCAGAATTTAATTTATTTTGAATTTGAATTGATTTTTCAGGAGTTAAAAACAAACTCCTACCATCAATATGACTCTTAAACTTAACTCCTTGTTCACTTATATCACAAGGTTTAGCTAAAGAAAAAACTTGAAATCCACCAGAATCAGTAAGCGTTGGACCATCGTAATTCATAAACTTATTTAGTCCACCTGCTTTATTAACAACATCTTCACCAGGTCTAAGCCATAAATGATATGTATTTGATAATACAACAGAAGAACCACATGCCTTTAATTCTTCTGGCATTAATGTTTTAACGTTCGCAAGCGTTCCAACTGGCATAAAAATTGGAGTTTGATAAGTACCATGATTGGTATGTAACAAACCTAATCTTACATTTTCATCTTCTTTGTTATTTTTAATTAACTCATATTTAATTTTCATAACTACTACCTCTTGTTAGTATTTAATCGTTTTAATATTTTTATTTTAATATCATCAACGTATATTTTAAAACTTAATTTGTTCATTTCTAATTCAGCCTTTTTACATGATGAAAGATACTCAATTACATTATTAATTGCATCATGTAATAATAAATAATTTTCATATTCATCTTCTTTAAAATTTATAAATAATTGATTAAAATTTTTAACATCAACATAAGAAAGAATATAATCTATAAAATTATTCATTATTTTACTTTCCGCACAACCAATTGTAAGTATACTTGACAAAAAATTATTATAGTATTCATTATTTTGCATAATATACTTAATATTCTTATTAAATTCAATAGTGGATAATTCAAAATCTCTTTTTAATAATTTATATTTATTTTCTCTAAATAATTTACAAACCTCTAATTTATTAATTTTAGTATTACATCGGTGATTTTTATCCAATTTAATAACCTCCTATTTAATAAACATACAATCTCCAAACGAAAAAAATCTATAATTATTTTTTACAGCATAATTATATGCCTTTAAAATATTATCTTTACCTGCTAAAGCACTAACAAGCATTATTAATGTAGACTTTGGTAAATGAAAATTAGTAAGCAATCCATCAATTGCTTTAAATTTATATCCAGGATATATAAAAATGTTAGTATATCCACTTTGTGCTTTAAAGTGTCCGTTTGAAGATGCTATCGTTTCTAAGACTCTAGTTGACGTAGTTCCAATAGCAATAATCTTTTTTTTATTTTCTTTTGTTTTATTTAATAAATTCGCTGTTTTTTCATCTAAAACATAATATTCACTATGCATTTGATGTTTTTTTACATCATCAACACTAACAGGTCTAAACGTACCTAACCCAACATGAAGTGTAACATAAGCAATATTAATTTTTTTATCCATTATCTTTTTTAAATATTCTTCAGTAAAATGAAGACCTGCTGTTGGGGCAGCAGCACTACCTGGAGTTTTAGCATAAACAGTTTGATACCTGTTTTTATCTTCTAATTTTTCAGTTATATAAGGTGGAAGTGGCATTTCTCCTAATCTATCTAATATTTCTAAAAATATTCCGTCATAAATAAATTTATATTTTCTTATTCCGTCACTTCCTACATAAGTACACTTACATGATAGCTCATCAGAAAATTTAACAATAGTACCTAATTTAATTCTTTTAGCAGGCTTAGTTAAACACTCCCATTCATCATTACCTAAATCTTTTAACATTAATACTTCTATTACTGCACCCGTTTCAGGTTTATGCCCAATTAATCTTGCCGGAATAACTTTAGTATCATTTAATACGATAGTATCGCCTTCATCTAAATAATCAATTAAATCATAAAAATGTTTATCAAAATATTCACCAGTATTTTTATCTAATACTAGCATTCTTGATGAATCTCTTTTTTTTAAAGGAGTTTGCGCAATCAACTCTTTTGGTAAATAGTAATCAAAATCATCAGTTTTCAAAATAATTCCTCCTTTAAAAAATAGATACCAAACAAGTATCTATTATAAGTTATTTTTTATAAAATATCAATTATTTATTATTATTATTTTTAACTATTCCCAAGTGCTTATATGCAACGTCTGTTACGATTCTTCCCCTAGGTGTTCTTTTTAAATATCCAATTTGTAATAAATAAGGCTCACATACGTCCTCAATGGTTGATACTTCCTCACCAATTGATGCTGCAATTGCTTCAATTCCAACTGGGCCACCATTAAATTTATATATGATAGTTTTTAAAAGTTCATAGTCTACCTCATCAAGTCCCAGTTTATCTACTTTAAGAGAATCTAAAGCATATTTTGTAATATCAAGCGTAATTGTTCCATCACCTTTTACCAAAGCAAAATCACTTACTCTTTTAAGTAATCTATTAGCTATTCTAGGGGTTCTACGACATCTATTAGCAAGTTCTTTTGCTGCTTTATCTTCAATTATTAAATCAAGCACTCTTGCACTTCTTTTAATAATTTTAGTAATTTCTTCTTCAGTATAATAATTAAGTTTTGCAACAATTCCAAAACGATCTCTTAATGGCGCTGATAAATCTCCAGCTCTTGTTGTTGCACCAACCAAAGTAAAATGAGGTAAATCAATTCGCAAATTTCGGTTAGAACCTTCTCCACCAACTATTATATCTAAAGTAAAATCTTCCATAGCAGAATAAAGTATTTCCTCAACGAATCTTGGAATTCTGTGTATTTCATCAATAAAAAGTACGTCACCTTCATCTAAAGAAGATAAAATTGCTGCTAAATCGCCTGATTTTTCAATGGTAGGACCAGATGCAGTTTTAATGTTTGCACCCATTTCATTTGCAATTACATACGCCATTGTTGTTTTACCAAGCCCTGGAGGTCCATACAAAAGAACGTGATCAAGTGCTTGCCCACGCATTTTAGCCGCGGACATAAAAATTCTAATGTTTTCTTTTATATCCTTCTGCCCAATATACTCATCAATTGTTTGAGGCCTTATAGTCGCCTCAAAACCATCTTCTTTTAGTTTTTCAGATGTGATTATTCTATTATCCATAACAATATCCTTTCATCTATTTAAGTAATAATTTTAGTGCATCTTTAACTTGCTGCTCAAGAGTCTTATTAGCATCAATATTTGGTAAAATTCTTTTTATATCAACAGGTTTATAGCCTAAAGATTTTAAAGTTTCGGTAAGATTAGTAAAATCTTGTTTATTTGAATTTGTATCTAATTCAAGCTTTCCTTTTAAATCTAGTATAATTTGTCTTGCTACTTTATCACCTATTTTAGGAAACTTTTTTAGGTAATTAACGTTTCCACTTTCAATTGCAGAATAAATACTATCCTTATTATCACCACTAAGCATAGGAAGAGCCATCTTGCATCCTAAACCTTTAACACTGATTAATTTTAAAAATAAATCTTTTTCTTCCTTATTTTTAAATCCATATAGCGTATTTTCATCTTCTCTTATTTGCTGATACAAATAAATTAAAACTTCTTCGTTTAATTTATATAAGTAAGGATTAGCGACAAATATCATGTAACCTATTCCATTATTTTCTAGCACAACATAACTAGGTTCAACCATTGTTATAACACCTTTAATATATGAATACATAAAACACCTCATTTTTATATATCTTAATTTTACCACGAACAATTGTATTTGTAAACATTAATCTAAAAAATTAAATTCAAAGTAAATTACATAATAAAAAATGGTCAACACTTAATATGCTAACCACTATTTTTTATTAATATCAGCAAACGATAATTTTTGATTATTTAACTTTATTTTTCAGATTCAATTTTATTGATTATTGATTCTAAAATATTTGTATTTTTATCAACCCTAATTGTTATTATTCCCATGTCTTTAGCAGAATCAATATTTTTTTGATTATCATCCAATAATAATAATTCTTCAGGTTTTATTTCTAATTTTTTTAAAATAAACTCATAAAAATCTTTATTAGGTTTTATTTTATGAATTTCAGCAGAGATTATTATATCATCCAAATATTCAACTCCGAAACTTTCACCTATATAATTTCTAATAAAAGATACATGATTGGTTGCAATAACTATTTTTTTATCTTTATATTTATTTTTTAAATTATAAAATAAGTTTTTATCTCTAATATCGTATATTTTATCTATAATGTCTTCTGTCATACGTATTATTATTGAGTCTTTAGAAATAATTTTTCTGGCATTTATTAGATAATCAGAATCATTTATATTTGGTCCAAACATTCTTTCTAACTGTTCTTCCTCTTTTGTTAATACAACATCCCTTTCAGACACTAAAACTCCAACTAAATCAAATGCAATAACTTTAATCATATTAGTTCTTCCTCCTAAAGTGCAATCACCATGAACCATTATTTATTATACATTTAAGAATATAAGATACTTCAAGATATTTAATTTCATATTTATTTTTTATAGGATTTATATATGAATTATAAATACTTATCTATTTTTTCTTTTATTTCTTCTTCTATGTTTTCTTTAAAAATTGTATCTTTAAAACCATCATCAATATAATATTTTTTTAAATGTTCTTTATCTTTTTTTAACATAACAATTACTGGTGTTTTAAATTTATTATTTTTATTTAATTCATTTAATGTCTGTAAAGCAGATGTTTCACCTAACTCATCATCTATTATTATTAGATTGTAAAACTCACCATTATTAGTTCTATCAATACAATCTTTACCTGTCATTGTTATATTTAAATCAATGTTATATTCTCCTAAAATATTTGATATCATAAAGTTTTCTTCCTTATCATCATTAACTAATAAAACTCTTTTTCTGCCAAATATATCAGAAGAGTATTTTTCTATGTCTTTCATAAAATCTGATGATTGTTCAATGTCACATTTTTGATCTAATACTATCATAAATGTTGTGCCTTCATCTTTTTTGCTTTTGATATTGATACTTCCACCAAGTAACTTTATTACTTTAATAGTTGCTTTTAAGTCCATATCTAGTTTATTAAGTTTATTTGTCTCATCTAAAGTTAATTCCATATTATCGTCTAATATACTATTTATTTTATCAAGACTCATTCCAACTCCTGAATCTTCTATTTTTATAACTAATCTTGCAACATCATACCTTACTATACTACCTATGTTTACGTTTATAAAACCATTTTCAGTATTTTCAATACTGTTTAATAATACTGACATTAAAATTTGTTTAAGTTTTACATCATCACCATTAAGTCTTTGTGGAACATTGCTATTTACTTCAAATTTTAATTTTATATTCTTATTTCCAATAGCATTTCTAGTCATACTTTCAATCGTTTTAAAGAACATAGTCGTATCATAATATTCTTCTTTTATTTTAATTTTACTTGCATCCATAGATGATATATCTAGTACGTTATTTAATTTAAATAGTAAATCATTAGCATTACTTGAAATTAATCTTACCGCATCTTTTTTATCAATATCGTTATCTAATTTATCAAAGTTTTTAGTAATCCCTAATATATTTTTTGTTGGTGTTTTAATATCTTGTGATATTTCAAATAAAAATCTTGACTTATCTTCCATTTGTCTTTCTACTAGCTCTTTATTTCTCAATAATTCATTTACTACCTTTAAATCTGGATTTTCTATTGTAAAATACATTAAAAATACAATAAAAGTTTCAATTGCAGTGGTTAAAAGCAATCCAAGTTTAACACTTTGTACATAGCCACCAACACCTGCTAGTAATATAAATAATATAATTGGAGTATATTTTTTTGTTTTTACATGCTTATAATTTTTTACTAAAACTACTATCCATATAAACATCGAAACAACAAAAACCATTCTTAAAAAATCGACAGATTTGCCATAAGAATACATAGAAATACCATCATCAAAAAATTTTATTGGTAATTTACATACTATCACTGAAGTAATTATAAATAATACTAAACAAATTTTTTTTACTTTGTTTAAATAAGAATCTATTTTTTTTATCGCAAGATTATTTTTAGATACCAAAAACACATAATAAGAATACATAAATATAAATCCAAGATAATAAATAAGTAACCCTTTCGTAAGAATATAATGACGTAAAGGGATTTTAGTTTCAATCATAGTGGCAGAAAACATACAAGAAATTTCAATAATTAAACCAATGAAGTTTGCAAAAAGTAATTTCTCATATATTTGATTTTCTTTTGTTTTTAAACGTTTTTTAGAAAAATACACAATTATTAATAATGTAATATAAATTAAACTAGTAACCTGTAACCATATTATATTCATACTAACTCCCCTTTACAACACATTATATTAATAAAATTATTTTTAAAATAAATTATTATGAATTAGTCTTTCTTATTTTTTAAATATATGTTTTGTATTTAATTTATCTGTTTTTTTTACGGCTTCAAATTCATCATCAATATACATTTGTTCTAACTTTTTAATATCAGGCTTTTTTGTTGAAGTAAGTGGAATACTGTCAACAAATTTTATTTCTTTAGGAACCATATATTCAGGAACTACCGTATTTAAATATTTTTTAATTTCATCTTGTGTTTTTACTGTATTAGCAATTCCAGTTTTTAATTTGATAATACCTATTGGTCTATTAATTATCTGATTATCTGGAATAGTAATAAGTTCACCTTCTTCAATAATATCCATATTTTCCATTGCAATTTTAACTCTTGCAGGACTAATTTTAGTAGGATTATTTTGAGAGTCTTTTGTAAGTACTAATCTTTTTACTCTATCATCGAAAAACATTTCACCTTTATCGTTAAGCCAAATATAATCACCAGTGTTATACCATGTTGCACCATTTTCATCTTTTACTAAAGCTTCTTTAGTTGATTTTTCATCATTATAATACTCTTTCATTAAAGTAGGACTATAAATGTATGCAATGCCTGATTGATTAGGCCCAACTTCCTTTTTTGTTTCTGGATCAACTATTTTAATAAAATTACCTACGCAAGGCTTACCAACCGATCCTAAACTTGGGTTTTCATAATAGCAATAGGCTAATGAACCTAATCCTTCGTTTGCACCATAACCTTGAACTAACTGCGTATTACCACCATTTTTTCTAATGAATTCATCAGCGGCAAATTTAACTTCATTTTTTAAAGGTTCAGCACCAGTTAATACTATTTTCCATTTAGAACAATCAGTTTTCCTTTTTGCTTTTTCAATTGAATCCTTTATATAAGGTGGAGATGTCAACCAATGATTAAATTTATATTGTTCATTTCTTTTAACCATATCTTTAGGATCAAACAATGGATCTAAACCTAAAGTAACACCAAGACATAAAGGTTCATGAACCATATTAAGAAGTGAGTAAAAAATCCATAAAGGCGTCATATTAAACATTACATCGCCCTTTTCAAATCGATCTTGTTCAGTCATACCCATAATTTGAACCATTGAATCCATAGCATCCCATGTTGCAACACATGCCTTTGCATGACCTGTCGTGCCTGATGTATATGCAACAGCAGCAATATGATCCTTTTCATAACTACAAGCTGGTAATTCAAAATTACTTTTCCTTCCCAATTCTAGTAGTTGTTCATAATTTAAGATATTAATATTATCATATTTTTTCTTATCTAATCCTTTTAATTTCTCTATAAATTTATATTTCGCCTTATCAACGTTCATTCCCTTAGGAAGTGCATCAGTAAGCGATGTTGTAACTATCTTCGTTATATTTTGCTCTTTTAAAGCTTGCATAGTATCTTCACTACAAAAGATATCATTGCCAACAAATAAATTTGATTTAAAATTAGAAAGTTCTCTTACAAGTTCATCTTTGTTAGCAGCACAATTTACCATGTGCATAGTTGCACCAATTTTGTCTAAAGCATATAATGTTACAATTCCATAAGGAACTGACAACATGCTCATTACAACAACATCATTTTTTTTAACACCCAAACTGCTAAACCCTTTAGCCGCATTATCTATTAAGGTCATTAATTGTCTATAAGTTATTTTATTACCTAAATAATTAATTGCAACTAAATCTGGATTTTCTAGTGCAGTTTCTTCGATTCTTTTATAAAGCGTGTCATGCTTTAAAATCTTTTCTATTTCTCCTGCCTTTGTTATTTTTGATACTTCTTCTTTTAATTTTTTAAAATCTACGTTCATAACGTATCCCCCTCAATTAAATATTTTTATTTTACTGCAAGCATAATATAACACAATAATAAATAAAAATCAAATTTTACTTATTATTGTGCTTGTTTACCCATTTCTAATTATTCATATAAATAGTTTATAAATATATAAAAATATATTGTAGTAAGTTTTAGTTTCCTTTATTTATATATTTTTGGTTTTAATAAAAACGAAAATTATATTTATCTTTAAAAAGCATTTAATTTCATATTATTTATCTTAACACAATTATCCTCTATCCATTTAATATTTGCCTTGTTTTCGTGATATTTTCAATATATATTATGTTTTTGGCTAGTTTTTATATTTTCTACTTCTACCCTTAGAGTCCAGTCTAATGTAGCTTCACCACTATATAAATACGCATTCATTTTATATTTATTATTTGGTGATATAATACTTTTTACATATTTTCCTTTTATTAAAAATATAGTGATAAAAACAATTATTATTTTTTAAGGTCATATTTACAAATTCCTTCATATAAAATTTTCTTAGAAGCAAGTTTAGTATTTAATTTTTTAATATGCAAATGTGTTTTTCAAAATTAATTAATATTGAAAATAATATTATATATTTTTATTTTATTCTAGAATATTTTTTTTCAAAATAATTTATTATTGGATCAACCGAAATTTCTGAATTACATATTTTCTTGATTATTTCACTAGAAGTGTATGCACCGCCATTTTGATAAATATTTTCAATTAAATAATTTGTTATTTCTTTTATTCTTCCTGTTCTTAATAATTCATCCAAATTACCTACATTTTTCTCAATAGCATCTAAAAACATCCCATCATATATAGTTCCTAATAGGTAAGAAGGAAAATATCCAAAATCTCCTTCAGACCAATGAACATCTTGCATTAGTCCGTCTGAATCATTTTTTACCTCAATTCCTAAATAATCTTTCATTTTTTTGTTCCATAAATTTGGTAATTCATCAAGTGAAATATTATCATTAAATATTGCTCTTTCAATTTCATATCTTAAAATTATATGCATACAATATGTTAATTCATCAGATTCAATCCTCTTAACATTTGGCGTAGGATGATTTAATATATCTATAAAATCATGCAGAGATAGGTTTAAATGTAATTTTTTACTAATTTCATCATAAATTGGTATCCAAAAATTTATATTCCTACCTAAAATATTCTCATAAAATCTGGATTGACTTTCATGCAAAGCATATAAATTATCTATCGTTGTATTCTCATATCTAGATAAGCTTTCTTTAATATTTTGTTCAAAAATCCCGTGACCACCTTCATGTATAATTGTTGTAACAAAATCAAATGGATTATTTGTATGCTTAAACGCTATTCTTATGTCATTCATACTCATTTTTTCTGTGAAGCCATGAGGATATACACCTAATAATCCTTTATCCATATCAAACCCTATATATTTTAACAAAAACTGTGCACAATCAATTAATTCTTGATCAGTATATTCAAATTTATCTTTAAATAACTCTTTATTTAATTCTTTAGGTATTAAAGGAAGTAATCTTTTTTTTAAATTATCAAATAATTTGTCTATAACTTTGCATGTCATACCTGTTTCATAATGATTTATCATGACATCATATAAATTACTAGAATTGCTATCAATATATCTATAATATTGCTTTGTCATTTCAATTATTCGTTTTAAATATGGTTTAAATAATTGATAGCTATTTTGTTCTTTTGCATTTTTCCATACAAGATTAGATTCATTCTTTAGTTTTATATATTTCGTATAGAAATCCATAGGAATCCTTCTTTTTTCTTCATAATGTCTTAACAAATTACAAATATAGTTTTGTTCTGCTTCTTCTATCCTTTTAAAATTAGGATCTTTTATAACTTTACTTAACAATTTACCATAATATTCTGAGGTTTGAAGTTCAAATAATTGGCTTTCATAAAAAGCAATTAAATCAATTAAATTTTGTTCTGCCTTTATGGGGGTAGAAATTTTTAATTCCCATCTTAGAATATTAATCGTATATTGAATATTTGATATTTTTTGTTGATAAATCATCAATTCTTTTAAACTTTTCATAAATCACTCTCCAACAATTATATAATATCATATACTTGAAAATTTTAAAACCCGAACCTTTCTGGTTCGGGTTTGGTATCAATCTGGTGTCCTAAAGGAAGAAGTACGACAACTTTATAATTCAAATAAATATACATTTTCTATATATTTTTCTCTAAATAAATGATTACCTATATATTTCCCACCAAGATGCTTATAAAAATTATTAGAAGGGTTACCATCTAAACAGCCAATTATTAATTTTTTTATTCCTTTTTTCATAACATTTTTAATAGCATAATCATATAACATTTTGCCATAACCATTTCCCTGATATTCTTTTAAAATATATAAAGAATGTATTTCTGCGGCATTTTCATATTTA
>CANQZW010000004.1 GCA_947628435.1 uncultured Bacilli bacterium
CTATTTCAAGTGAGGTTTGCTTTTTTTGTTGTAAATTAGAAGTTAGGTTGCGGACAACGTCTGCCGTATGTTATAATTTGCTTTAACAACAAACATGTAAATAGTTAATAAATCTTCGTCTGATATATTTGGTAATTTATCCAAGATTTGCATTTCTTCATTAGACAAAAACTTATTTTCTATAATTTTATCTAAGACAATTAACATCTCATTATAATCGCTTTTTAATGCGTTTAAATCAACAATCTTTGCTCTAATTTGTTTGCAGTTACTAAGTGATGAATTAGTGTATTGTCTAGCGGTTTGTACTAACGTTTTAAACTTATCGTCAATTCCTTTTGTTCTTTCTGGAAAATTCTTCGAAAGTTCTTGTCTAATCTCATAAAGTTGTTTGTAATTAGTTTCTTCTTGAATAATATTTTTTAGATAGAAATAATTAATAAATTCTTCTAGTAATTCAAAATCATATTCACCATTTTTATCATACGTATCTAAAAATAAATTAACTTTGTTTAAAGTGCTTTCTTCAACTGAAAAATCATTAGTTTGCGCCTGTAATTGTTCATTAACTTCCAATATTAAATCATTAATTCTTTGCTTTAAATTATCTATAATTTCATCAATCATTAATACCAAGCTCCTTTTTATGCCTTTTTTACTAAGTTTATCCTTTTTGTCACATCATCAATACAAGGCTTTATTTGAGAAGGATACGTAATAGACAATTTTAATAACGCTTCCATTTCAGTTAATAATAGCGCAGTTCTTTTCCTTATTTCATTTTCTTTTTCATCATAATTAGACATGCAATCACTAAGCATTATATAATGTTCAAATAAATATGATAAAAATTCCGTATTATTATAGTATTCAATATTTGATTTATAATTATTAATGTTAGAATAATCTTTGGAATCTAGTGAGGTATTAAAATTATTATCAAAAGTTTTAATATTTTTGTCATTAATAAATTTATCACTCACAAAATCTTTATCGTTAAATTTAGTATTTAATTTATTTTTATTATATAAGTTATCCATTGCTTTGCTTACTCTTTTATATGAAGTTTCCATTTGTAATAAATTATACATTGGTTCAGAACTGTTATAAGACTGTTTATAAGCATCATATAATCTTATTAATATATGCTTGTATTCTGAATCAATATCCTTTTTTAAAACTTCCTTTAATCTTGTTTCAAAGTTATCAAAGTATTTCTTTTTATCATCCATAAAGTATTAACCTCCATTATTATACGTTCATTATATCATGTATAATTTCAATTGTAAATTGGTGAAATTTTACTACTTCAAAAAAAAGAAAAACAACCTTAGTTGTCTTCACTTTTTTTACTTTCTTCTTTTAATTCACCTGATAAAGCCTTTTTTAAATCATCTTTACTCATTGAACTATAACCTTTAATTTTCTTTTCTTTTGCCATTTCTTTTAATTTAGGCAAAGAAACATCATCTAACATATCATCATCTGGCATTTTACCATTTTCTGCTAAATAATCAATCTGTTCTTTAGTCAATGTTTCATGTTCAATTAAAGTATTTGCTATAAGATCAAGTAAATCTCTGTTTTTCTCAATAATTTTTTTAGCTTTTTCATAACATTCGTTAATTATCTTTCTAACTTCATTATCAATTTCTAATGCTACTTGATCTGAGAAATTACGATTTTTATTATAATCTCTTCCTAAAAATGAACTTCCCTCTGGTGTTTCTAATTGTATTGGTCCAAGACTTGACATACCATATTCTGTTACCATACTTCTTGCAATCTTAGTTGCCTTTTCAAAGTCATTATGAGCACCTGTTGTTATTTCATTAAATACAACTTCCTCTGATACACGACCACCAAGTAATCCCATTATTTGTTCTAATAATTCAGTTTTAGTAGCCGTATACTTTTCTTCCTTAGGAAGCATCAAATTATATCCACCGGCTTGACCTCTTGGTATTATAGTAACTTTTTGTACATCGTTAGCATCATCAAGTTTAATACCTAATACTGCATGCCCTGCCTCATGATATGCTACTAATTTCTTTTCTTTAGCTGTATATTTTTTTGTTACTTTAGCAGGACCCATTATAACGCGGTCTATTGCCTCATCGATTTCTGTCATCGTAATGGCTGATTTTTCACTTCTAACAGCAAGAAGTGCAGCCTCATTAAGTAAGTTTTCCAAATCTGCACCTGAAAAACCTACTGTTCTTTTGGCTATATTATCTAAATGTACGTTCTTAGATAATACTTTATTTCTTGCATGAACTTTTAATATCTCTTCCCTTGCCTTTTGCTCTGGTAATGCAACCGTTACTTGCCTGTCAAAACGTCCTGGTCTTAAAAGGGCTGGATCCAAGACATCTGGTCTGTTAGTTGCTGCAATGATTATTATTCCTTCATTTGCACCAAAACCGTCCATCTCAGTTAACAATTGGTTAAGGGTTTGTTCTCTTTCATCATGTCCTCCACCAATCCCAGTACCTCTTTGACGTCCTACTGCATCAATTTCATCAATAAATATCAAGCAAGGGGCATTTTGTTTTGCCTGTTTAAACATATCTCTTACTCTTGATGCACCAACACCAACATATAATTCTACAAAATCAGAACCAGATATGAAATAAAATGGTGCGTTAGCCTCACCTGCAACTGCCTTTGCAAGTAAAGTTTTACCTGTTCCTGGAGGACCTACCAAAAGTACTCCTTTAGGTATTCTAGCTCCTAATTTTTGAAACTTTTTAGGATACTTTAAAAAGTCTATTAATTCTTGCAATTCTTCTTTTTCTTCTGGAAGTCCAGCTACATCCTTAAAAGTAACCCTACCATTATCCGGATTCAACTTAGCCTTACTTCTTCCAAAGTCCATTGATCCTTTTTGACCATTAAGTTGTTTAGTAAAAAACCAAAATGCTAAACCTATTAATAATATTGTTGGAGCAATATTTACTAAAAATACTACCCAATGATTAGCAGAAGGATCAGATTTAGATACAATTTTAAAATCCTTTTCTTCACTTGCATCAACTATTTTATTTATTACAGTATCTGAAAGTGGTGTTTTTACACTAAACGTTTGCCCTTGTTTAGCATCTTTTAACTTACCAGTGATTTGATAAGTGTATGCTGATGTACTTGGAGTTATTACAACCTCCTTAACATTATTCTTAGACAAAGCTTTATTAAACTCATTATAAGTTAATTCCTTATTATTCTCACTACTCATATTATAAAAGAACATTATTGATAATCCAATAATTAATAGTAAGAAATAAGGAAACATTCCCTTTTTCATATTTTGACTATTTTGACCTGTCATTTTCTTCCTCCTTGTAATACTTTAATATTATATCATACTTTCCTTGTTTTGACTTATCATATTTAGATTTCTTAATTCCTGGAATCCAAAGAATCTTTCCTTTACTATCAACTAATAAAGGATACGTAATTCTATTTTGTCTTAAAATCTTTTCTGTAATAAAAATATCATTAACTTTTTTAGAACCTTTAAGTCCTAAAACTTCTATTCTATCACCATTAATTACGTTTCTTAAATATAATGGAAAACAAATGTCTTTACTGTTAAACGCCGTAAAATAATTAGTAGTATTTTCCAATTTGTTAACTTCTTTAACAATAAAACCATTAGGTAATTCTTGATAGGAATCAAAAACAAAACAATAATCATTATATTTTAATTTATTATCGAAATATATCTTATTATAAGACTTAACTAATATTTTTTTCTTTGGTAAATTAATCAATTCACTTGTTTTTTTGCTCTTAATAAGAGATATTACTAAATTAGTTTTATTATCATCTATATATGTAATATCACTACCATAATTATTATATAAATACCTCATTACTATTTTCTTTATTATTAAGTTATCATGCATTAACAACTTATCTACTAATATTTCATTTTTAACTACAATATTAGGATATAATTTATCGATAATACTATCAAAATAACTATTATATTCACCTAGCAATGTCGAAAATTTTAAAAATTGTCTATGAACAAAAGGATTTTCTTTTTTAAGTAATGGTAATATATACTTTCTATACCTATTTCTTGTATACGTATCATCATCATTAGACTTATCAATAGCATAATTAATACTATTCTTATCACAATAATTTAATAATTCATCTTTTGTAACAAAAAGTAAAGGCCTTATAATATTATAATTTTTTCTTTTACTTATTAAAGATATACCAGCATAACCTTTAAGGGATGATCCTCTTACAATCCTCATTAATATGGTTTCAATTAAATCATCACCATGATGTGCTGTAAATAAATAATTAGAATCATACTTATTAATAAGATTTTCAAAAAAAGCATATCTTTTTTCCCTAGCTTCTTGCTCAGTAAAACGGTTATTTTCGTAAGAATCTATTTTCATAAATTCAAAAGTTATATTTTTTAATTTACAAAAATATTCTAACTTTCTAACCTCTTCATCACTTTCTTTTCTATGATTATGGTGGACATGCGCACAAATGATTTTATTATTAGGATAATATTTACACAAAATATCTAATAATGCCATCGAATCTGGACCATATGATACCCCTACTATTAAAGTTTTTGATGAACTTATACTTAACTTTTCTAAAAAATCATAAACAGATTCCATAAAATCACCTTAAGGTATATTGTAACACAAAAAAACAAAAAGAACATATATAATTATCATATATAACATTCTTTTTATTATATTAATATTTTAAAACTTTTTGTATATAATCTTCATTTTCTATATCTAGATATAGATTTTTTATTTCTTTTCCTTTTATATTACCATCAATAAATTTCATTGGACTATAAACTATTTTAACCAACACAGTATTATCACACCAATTACATAAATTCTCTCCATCAAAGTAATATGTTGATGGAATTATTAGTGAAGATATATTTATAGAGGAAATAATAATAGGTACCGTTTTTATCTCTTCTTTTAATTCACCATTTTCCTTAACAAAAAATTTTTTTGAAATTGCAAAAAAAGCTCCATCATTGATTTCTATTAATTCTTCACATATTGCTGCTAATCTATCATCAAACGCACGCCTTTTAAATTTTTTTACTTTTTTATACATTTTAATCCCCCTTTTGTTAACAATCGTATATGATACAAAGAATAATAACAATTGTCAATAATTAAATTAAAATATTACAAAAAAAGAAGGCTAATAGCCCTCTAATCAACTAACTGTTCTTCTAATACATCTAGTGCATCATTATCAACTTGTTCACTTTCTAAAGAATAGTCAACACCAGAATAGAACTTAGAACCAGTACCAGCTGGAATTAATTTACCAATAATAACATTCTCTTTTAATCCTGTTAAATGGTCAACTTTTCCCTTAATAGCTGCATCTGTTAAGATTCTAGTAGTTTCTTGGAATGATGCTGCTGATAAGAATGAATCTGTCTCTAACGATGCTTTAGTAATACCAAGCATTATAGGTCTTCCAGTTGCTGGTTTCTTACCTTGAATAATAGCTTCTTTATTTATTTTTGTAAACTCATGCATTGAAACTAGCTTACCAGATACTAATGAGGTATCACCACCATCTACAATCTTAATTCTTGCAATCATACGACGAGCTAAAATCTCAATATGCTTATCAGAAACATCAACACCCTGTGATTTATATACTTTTTGAACTTCTGCTAAAATATAATTTTGAGCAGTTATTGGATCAGTTACAGCAAGTAATTCCTTAGGATTTATAGAACCTACGTTAAGCTTATCACCTGCTTTTACTTCTTGACCTTTTTCAACGCAAAGTTTTACACCATAGTTAGTAGTATGTTCTCTTGATTCAACATCATTAGTAATTTCTATTTTATATTTACCATTTAAATCTTCAATCTTTGTTACTTTACCATTTATTTCAGCAATTGTAGATTTTGCTTTTGGTATTCTTGCTTCAAATAATTCTTGTACACGAGGTAAACCTTGAGTTATATCCTCTCCTGATGCAACACCACCAGTATGGAATGTTCTCATGGTAAGTTGGGTACCTGGTTCACCAATTGACTGAGCAGCCATTATACCTACTGCCTCACCAATTTCAACAACATTACCAGTAGCTAAGTTAGTACCATAACAGTGCTTACATACACCATTTTCAGTTTTACATGTTAAAGCTGTTCTTATTTCAACTTCTTTGATTCCAGCCTTATCAATTTTATCTGCAATTGGTTCAGTAATTAATTCGTTTTTATCTATTATTACTGCTTTTGTTACTGGATCAATTACTTTTTTATTAGTGTAACGTCCAACAATACGTTCATGTAAGCTTTCAATTACCGTATTAGAATTTTCATCAATAAATTCAGATACTAAAACACCTTGAATTGTTCCACAATCTTCTTGTCTTACTATTACATCTTGAACAACATCAACTAAACGTCTGGTTAAATATCCAGAATCTGCTGTTTTTAATGCAGTATCAGCATTACCTTTACGAGCTCCGTGTGTAGAAATAAAGAACTCAGAAACTGATAAACCATCAATAAATGATGATGTAACCGGGATTTCTACTGCTTCACCGTTTGGTTTTGCAAGTAAACCACGCATACCTGCAAGCTGCGTAAATTGTGATAAGTTACCACGTGCCTTAGAATTTATCATCATCATAATTGGATTATCTGATGGAGCCTCTACCTTTTGTTTTAATTCTTCTTGAACTTTATTGGTTGCATCATTCCATACAGAGCACACCTTTTCATAACGTTCTTTATCTGTTATTAAACCACGTCTGTACTGTTTATTTATCGTATCAACTAACTTTTGTGATTTTTCAACAATTTCACCTTTATGTTCACTTGTTTCAACATCTGCTATTGATATTGATATACCAGATAATGTTGAATATTTAAATCCTAAATCTTTTAGGCGGTCTAACATTATTGATGTTTCGGTAGTCTTATAACGTTTAAATATCTGAGCAATTATACTCTTTAATGCACTTTGTGGAAAAGGTTTTACAAGTTCCATTTTACTAATAGCCTCTGGAATATTAGTTCCACGTGGTAAAAAATATTTCATTGGTGTTAAATTTTCAAAATTATCATCAGTAGGTTCATTTATATACTGAAAACCATCAGGTAAAATTTCATTAAACTTTAACTTACCAACCGTTGTTACTAAATACATTTGTTTTTGTTCTTCAGTAAACATTTTATATTTTAATGATTTAGCAGGTAAAGCAATTCTTGCATGTAAAGTAAGTTCTCTTCTTTCATAAGCCTCAATTGCTTCATCAGCATTTTTAAATACCCTTCCTTCGCCTTCTATACCAGCTTTTTCCATGGTTATGTAGTAGTTACCTAATACCATGTCTTGTGATGGTGTAACAATTGGCTTTCCATCTTTTGGTGAAAGAATATTATTTGCACCAAGCATTAAAATTCTAGCTTCAGCTTGAGCTGCATCAGATAAAGGTACGTGAACAGCCATTTGGTCTCCATCAAAGTCAGCATTAAATGCCGCACAAACTAAAGGATGAAGTCTAATAGCCTTACCACTTACTAATTTTGGTTCAAATGCTTGAATACCTAATCTATGAAGTGTTGGAGCACGGTTTAACATTACTGGATGTTCTTTTATAACATCTTCAACTATATCCCATACTCTCTCATCTTGATTTTCAATTAATTTTTTTGCAGATTTGATATTATGAACAATATCTCTTTGCACTAAACCATGAATAACATGAGGTTTAAATAACTCAAGTGCCATTTCTTTTGGAATACCGCATTGGTACATCTTAAGTGTTGGTCCAACAGCAATAACACTACGTCCTGAGTAATCAACACGTTTACCAAGCAAATTCTGACGGAAACGTCCTTGTTTTCCTTTTAACATAGAAGAAATTGATTTAAGTGGTCTATTTGATGGACCAGTTACATTTCTACCACGTCTTCCATTATCAAACAAAGCATCTACTGCTTCTTGAAGCATTCTTTTTTCATTTTGAACAATAATTGATGGAGCATTTAATTCAAGAAGTTTTTTTAAACGATTATTACGATTAATAACACGTCTATATAAATCATTTAAATCACTGGTTGCAAAACGACCTCCATCCAATTGAATCATAGGTCTTAATTCTGGTGGTATAACAGGTAAAGCTGTTAATATCATCCATTCTGGTTTATTTCCTGATTTATCAAATGAATCTAATATGTCCAATCTTTTAAGAAGTCTTGTTCTTTTTTGCTCTTGAGCACCATCTAATTCTGCTTCTATTTTCTTTATTTCTTCTTTAACATTTATTTCTTTAAGTAGCTTTAAAATAGCTTCTGCACCCATACCAACCTCAAAAGTATTACCATACTTTTCATAATAAGCACGGTATTCTTTATCAGATAACGTTTGCTTCTTTTCAAGAGGTGCAGCTCCTGGATTTATTACTACGTAAGAAACAAAATATAATACCTCTTCTAGATCTCTTGGAGACATATCAAGTACTAATCCCATACGAGATGGAACACCTTTAAAAAACCAAATATGAGATACTGGAGTAGCAAGCTCTATATGTCCCATACGTTCACGACGAACTTTAGACTTAGTAACTTCAACTCCACATCTATCACAAATAATATTTTTATATCTTAATCTTTTATATTTTCCACAAGCACATTCATAATCCTTGCTTGGACCAAATATTTTCTCACAGAACAAACCATCTCTTTCAGGTTTTAAAGTACGATAATTAATGGTTTCTGGTTTTTTAACCTCTCCATAAGACCACTCCCTAATTTGTTCGGGTGAAGCGATAGATATCTTTATTCCATCAAACTTATTTGCATCTAACATTACTCTTCATCCCCTTCCATTAAAGCGTCGTCTATTTCATCTAATTCATCTTCAATTTCTGCCTCATAATCATCTTGTTCTTCTTCACTTACAAGTTCATCAGACTCAGATTCAACTTCTTGCTCTGAGACAACATCAACCGTTTGTTTTGGTTCAATCATTGAAACGTTATCTATTTCTTCAATTGATAGTGGAGAAACCTCTTTTTCTTCTTCCTCTTCAAGAGTTTTAACATCAACTTCTTTTCCATCTTCAGTTATCATTGCAATGTTTAAACCTAAAGCTTGGAACTCTTTAACAAGTACTCTAAAGCTTTCTGGAACGCCGGCTTGATTAACTGGTTTTCCTTTAACAATTGACTCATAAACTTTAACACGTCCAACAACGTCATCTGATTTAACGGTTAAAATTTCTTGAAGTACGTGAGCAGCGCCATACGCATATAATGCCCAAACTTCCATTTCACCAAATCTTTGTCCACCAAATTGTGCCTTACCACCTAATGGTTGCTGTGTAACTAATGAATAAGGTCCAGTTGCACGAGCATGTAGCTTATCATCAACCATGTGATCTAGTTTTATCATATACATAACACCAACTGCAACACGATTATCAAAAGGCTCACCTGTTTTACCATTATATAAAACTGTTTTTCCATCTGGATCCATGCCTGCTTCTACCATCATATCTTTTATATCGTCCCACGTTGCACCATCAAATACAGGAGTAGCAGTATAAACACCTAGTTTTTTAGCTGCCATACCTAAATGCATTTCTAGTATTTGTCCAGGATTCATACGAGATGGAACGCCTAATGGGTTAAGCAAGATATCAACTGGTGTACCATCCGGTAAATAAGGCATATCTTCTTGTGGTGCAACAAGTGAAATAACACCTTTGTTACCATGACGTCCAGCCATTTTATCTCCGACTTGAATCTTACGTTTTTGAACTATGTATACACGAATTTCTTTACTAACTCCGCTTGGTAATTCATCAGAGTCTTTCTTGGTATATATTTTTATATCATGTACTATACCAGCCCCACCATGTGGAACACGAAGTGATGTATCTCTTACCTCACGGGTTTTTTCACCAAAAATAGCATGTAATAGTTTTTCTTCTGATGTAAGTTCTACCATACCTTTTGGCGTTACTTTACCAACTAGGATATCTCCTTCTTTTACCTCAGTACCTATCCTAATAATTCCATTAGCATCCAAATTTTTACGACTTTCCTCACTTACGTTAGGAATATCACGTGTGATTTCTTCTGGTCCTAACTTAGTATCACGACACTGAATTTCATAATCTTCAATATATATAGATGTTAAAACGTCATCCTTTACCATTCTTTCATTAAGAATAACTGCATCCTCATAATTATATCCATTATAAGTCATAAATGCTACTACTAAGTTTTTACCTAAAGCAACCTCACCCTTATCAGTAGATGGACCATCCGCTATTATTTGTCCACGTTTTACAGCATCACCAACCCTTACAATTGGTCTTTGATGATAGCACGTACCAGCATTTGATCCTTCAAAATTCTTAAGCATATATATATCTTTAGCTTTTGTTGTTTTAACAATGATTTTCTTACCATCAACGTATTCAACAACACCATCAGCTTTAGCAATTACGGCAACACCACTATCTTTAGCAGCTTGAGCCTCAACACCTGTTGCAACAAGTGGAGCTTCTGCTTTTAATAAAGGTAAAGCTTGACGCTGCATGTTTGAACCCATTAAAGCACGGTGTGCATCATCATGGTCAAGAAAAGGAATACAACTTGTTGTAACAGATACAATTTGTTGTGGAGCAACATCAATGTAGTCAACCTCTTCAGGGGTTGCTAAAATATTCTCTCCATTTTGACGAGCAGGAACATGCTTTTGAATAATAGTACCATTATCCATTTCAACTTTAGCTTGAGCTATTATATGTCCATTTTCTTCATCAGCTGTCAAATAATCTATTTGATCTTGTAACTTACCATTTTTTACTCTTCTATATGGTGTCATTATAAATCCATAGTCATTTATTTTTGCATAATTAGCAAGTGATGTAATAAGACCTATGTTAGCTCCTTCTGGTGATTCAATAGGACATATTCTACCATAGTGAGACACATTAACATCACGCACTTCCATAGCAGCTCTATCACGAGACAAACCACCTGGTCCTAAAGCAGATAAACGACGTTTGTTATTTAATTCTGATAACGGATTAATCTGATCCATGAATTGTGATAACGGACTTGATCCAAAAAATTCCTTAATAACCGCTGTTATTGGTCTTATATTAATCAATGTTTTAGGAGTAGCTGTTTCAACGTCTAAAGTAGTCATTCTTTCACGAATAACTCTTTCCATACGAGCAACACCTATTCTAAATTGATTTTGTAATAATTCACCAACTTGTCTTAAACGACGATTAGATAAATGATCTATTTCATCTATTGATCCTATATTATGTAAAAGGTTTAAATAGTAAGATACTGATGCATATATATCTGATATAGTAAGTGTTTTAACATTTATGCTCTGATCATTACCAACTACTTTTACAACTTTTTTAGAATCAAGTGGTGAGTATACACTAACAACTTGAACCATTGTATGATCATCAAGTTCTTTATCCATAGTTGCATCAATCATTCCATAACCATTATCTAAAATTGGTTTTAAAGTATTCATAACCTCATTGGTAATTTTCGTACCACTTTTAATTATAACTTTTCCGTCTACTTTTATATCTTCAGCCAAAGTTTGATTCAACAAACGATCACATATATTTAATTTTTTATTAAATTTATAACGTCCAACTTTTGCTAAATCATATCTGAAATTATCAAAAAATCTAGTTATTAACTGATTCTTAGCACTATCTAAAGTTGCAGGTTCACCTGGTTTTAATTTTTCATATATTTCAAGTAATGCCTCATCAGTATTCTTAGTAGAATCTTTTTCCAAAGTATTCATCAAATATTCATCATTACCAAATAGTTTTAACATATCATCGTTAGATGAAAGTCCAAACGCACGTAAAAAAGCAGTAATAACAACCTTTCTATTACGATCAATTCTAACATCTACAACATCTTTACTATTAAGCTTGTATTCAAGCCAAGTTCCTCTTGTTGGTATTATCTGAGACGATATTATAGAACGCCCATTTTTATCAATTTCTCTACCATAATAAACGCTTGGAGAACGAACTAATTGTGATACAATAACACGCTCTGAACCGTTAAATATAAATGATCCAGAATCAGTCATTAATGGCATATCACCTAAGAATATTTCTTGCTCTTTTACCTCGCCAGTTTCATTATTAAACAAACGAGTTTGAACTTTTAGCGGAGCAGCATAAGTAGTTTTCTTCTCCTTACATTCTTTTATTGTATGTCTTGGTTCATCAAATGAATATTCACCAAATACTAAAGATAATGTTCCAGAGAAATTTTCTACTGGGCTTATTTCCTCTAACACTTCTTTAATTCCCTCTTGAATAAACCAATTATATGACTTGGTTTGTATTTCAAGTAAATCAGATAATTCCAAAGAATTATTAACCCTTGAAAAGTCTCTTCTTTCACGGTATTCGTTTACTTTTTTTATCTTATAAGCCACGCAATTCCACCCCTAAACTATAAATTTTTAAAGAACATGTCTAAAATTAAAGACACAGTACCAATTTAAAATATTACAAGAAAAATCTAGACTTGTCAATATTTTTTTCAAAATATTCAATAAAAAATCATAATTTTATTTAATTATGACATTTATTTTATATTTCTATAAATTTCAAAGTTTAATTTGCTTTTAATAACAAATTAAATAACTAAATAGATTTTATTATATAAAAGCCTTTTTTCTTTGCTATAACATCTACTTTTTTATATTTTTCCTTCATATGTCTAGTCAATGATTCTGCTCCTTGTTTTTTTCTTACAACTATCCATAACTGTCCATCATCTTTTAAATAATCTTTAGCACCCATTATAATTTCATATAACTTTTCATTACCTACCCTAATAGGTGGATTTGATAATATATAATCATATTTATTACTTATATTTTCATATGCATCTGATTTAAACACATTTGCTTTTAATCCTTGCTCACTTAAAGATCTTTTTGATAAATTAATCGCTCTTTCGTTTATATCTGACATATCCACAGCAAAACCCTTTTTTGCCGCATAAATTCCAATAGGTCCACAACCACAACCTATATCTAATAATCTTTTTTCCTGTGGAAAAGTGTACTCGAATGTTGTTAATAATAATTTTGTACCAAAATCCAACTCATCTTTCGAAAAAACTCCATTATCCGTATAAAAATAGTAACTTGTATCATTAATAATCGTATTTATTTTTCTGATATTAGATTTTAAATTTTCGTCATTTGTAAAATAATGTGCCATATATACACCTCTATTAATTTATAAACATTGATTTTATTATAACAAAAAAGAACTACGTTTTGTAGCTCTTTTAGTACTTATTATTAAACTAACTTATGCAAGTTCAACTGTTGCTCCAGCTTCTTCTAACTTAGCTTTAATATCATTTGCCTCATCCATTGAAGCATTTTCTTTGATATTTCCACCTTCATCAGCTAACTTCTTAGCTTCCATTAGTCCTAAACCAGTAACATCTCTAATTACCTTTATTACTTGAATCTTAGTTGCTCCAGCATCTTTTAATACAACTGTTGCAGATGTTTTTTCTTCTGCAGCAGCAGCAACTGGTGCAGCAGCTACTGCAACAGCACTTGGATCAACTCCAAACTCCTCTTTCATTTTGTCTACTAATTCTTTTACTTCAAGAATTTTCATTTCCTTAATTGCATCAATTATTTCTTGTGTACTTAATTTTGCCATTTTTAATTTCCTCCCTATTTTTTATTTATTTTTCTTCTTCTAAATTCTTACTATGTAAGTCTAAGCAAATTGCAACATTCTTAACATGTTCCATTAAACCTGCCGCAAACATTGTAAGTAATCCATCTCTTGATGGTATTTTTGATAATTCCTTAAGTTCATCAAGAGTTGTTTCTTTACCATCTACGTATCCACCTTTTAATTCTAAGGCTGGATGATCTTTAGCGAAATCTGCTAAAACTTTAATTGGTGCAACAGCATCTTGTGACGTTGCAATTGCAGATGGTCCTTGCAAACAATTATCTAATTTAATAGATAACTTATCAAAAGCTCTTTTAGTTAAAGTATTTTTATATACTTTATATGAAGAATCTGATTCACGAAGTTTACGACGAAGATCAACTATCTCAGCATCAGTTAAACCACGGTAATCAAATAAAACAACGCTATTTGCGTTTTTAACACGCTCGGTTATTTCATTAACAATTTCTTCTTTTTTAGCTATGATCGCTTGATTTGCCATGCTTTTTCCTCCTTCTTTAGTAATAAGTACCTAAATTAAAAGGTCTTTACATCAAAGACATAAAGACCTTAAAATCCAAATATGATTTTTTTGTCCTCGGTAGGAATAAAGTTATGCGTTTATTCGCTCCTACTGTCTTTGGTACTCTTTAGTATGCCATAAAGGCAATAACTACACTTAAGTTTAAAACAATTTTAATTATTTGTCAAATGATGTTAAATCCACTTTGATTCCAGGACCCATAGTAGATGCTAAAGATACATTTTTTAAATAAATACCTTTTGCAGCTTGTGGTTTAGATTTAATTATTACATCCATAAAGGCATTAACGTTATCAATTAACTGATTTTCAGTAAAGGACACTTTACCAACAATAGCATGAACGTTTGCGTATGAATCAGTACGATATTCAACACGTCCTTTTTTAACGTCTTCAACAGCCTTTTTAGTATCTATTGTAACAGTTCCTGTTTTTGGATTTGGCATTAAACCTTTTGGACCTAATATTTTACCTAATTTTCCTAAAAGTGGCATCATTTCTGGTGTTGCTATAATTACGTCAAATTCAAACCAATTTTCCTTTTCAATTTTAGTAATCATATCAACATCACCAACAAAGTCAGCACCTGCACTAACAGCTGCTTTTGCAGCATCACCTTTAGCTAAAACTAAAACCTTCTTAGTTTTTCCTGTACCATGAGGCAATACTATTGCACCTCTTAATTGTTGGTCATTTTTCTTTGTATCCAAATTTAATCTAACAGCTATTTCAACTGTTGCATCAAACTTAGAGATTGAAGTTTCTTTTACTAATTTAACAGCCTCTTGTAGAGTATATGACTTACCTTTTTCAATTTTGCTTAAAGCATCAAGATACTTCTTACTTTTCTTTTTCATTTTCTTACCTCCTTGTGGTTAATAGCGGATTTTCCTCCCACATAGATAAATCTATATGTTTTTTTATTATTTATTAATATTAATCTTTAATTTCAATACCCATATTCTTAGCAGTACCTGCAACAATTTTCATTGCCTCTTCAACAGTATACGCATTTAAATCAGGTAACTTAATTTCAGCAATTTCCTTTAATTGTGCATTAGTTATACTTCCAACAACCTCACTAGATCCTTTAGCAGAACCAGATTTGATTTTTGCATACTTTTTAAGCAAAAATGGAGTTGGTGGAGTCAAAAATCTTAAATCGAAACTTCTATCATCATATATAGTAATTTCAACTGGAATTATATCTCCCATCTTATCTTTAGTTGCATCATTATATTTGACACAGAATTCACCTGAGTTAACTCCTGCTGGACCTAACACAGTTCCTACTGGTGGAGCTGGTGTTGCTTTTCCAGCTGGCAATTGCAACTTTATCATCTTTACAACTTCTTTTGCCACGAAAAACACCTCCTATAATTATTTTTTCGCGAGTGGTCAAATAGCTTTCTTTTAAAATCCGCGCCTTCCACTTTTTTCTTTCATCATCTATATAAATATATAGCTGCCAATTAATTTTAACACAGCATATATGATAAAAGCAATAGTTTTTTTATTTTTATTCCTTAGTAAATTTAGTAAATTCTAGTTCAACATTCGTTTCTTGACCAAATAAATCTATCGTAACATTAGCTTTACCTGCATCCTTATCTATTTCATTTATTTTACCTGCTAACATTTTAAATGGTCCATCAGTTATCTTAACCTTATCACCAACTTTATAGTCAACAACAACGTTTTCACCAGTATATCCTATTTCCTTAAAAATTCGCTCTACTTCTTCATCATATAATGGAACAGGTTTTGCTCCTTTACCTGATGATCCTAAAAATCCAGTAACACCAGGGGTATTACGTACAATATACCATGATTCATCTGACATAATCATCTCTACTAATACGTAACCAGGAAATAATTTTTTTAGTTTTTCTTTTCTTTTACCATCTTTTATTTCAACTTCTTTTCTTTCAGGAACAATTACCCTAAATATATTTTCCTGCATTTCCATTGAATTTATTCTCATGTCTAACTTTTCTTTTACATTAGCCTCATGTCCAGAATAAGTGTTAACGACATACCATTTTTTTTCTTCCATATTAACTTACTAGCTCCTTTACGTATGATAATAATGCTACAATTAAGTCTGTACCAACAAAAAATAAACATATAAATATCATGAATGAAAGTGTTGCAACCGAATATTTAAACAAATTACTCTTAGATGTCCATATAACTTTTTTAGTTTCTTGTTTAACATCTATAAAAAAGTCTTTTAAAGTTTTAAAAATATTTTTTTTGTTTTTCTTTTTAGCCATTATATATCTCCCATTACCTCAAAATAAAAAACACTTTTTGTGTTTACTACCTATGATAGTAACACAAACGAATAAAATAGTCAATTTATTTTACTTAATATATCCCTTAATTTAATTCGTATCCTAAATAAAGCACACTCTATTGATTTTGGAGTTTTACCTAAATTTTTAGAAATTTCTTCATAGTTAAGACCATATAATCTTTGAGTATATACTTGCTTTTCAAAATAAGTTAGCTCTTTTTGTAACATTTTATTAAAACTTTCAGTATTTTCTTTACTTACTAAAAGATCCTCGATACTGCTGTCTTTATCATAAATAATATTTTTAAAGCCATTTTTATCATCCTCGTCATTTGTATAATCAATAGAATATGATTCATTTAAAATCTTATGCTTTTTACGATTAGCTTGCTTTACTGCACTTATTATCTTTCTTTTAATACATACAAATGCAAAAGTGCAAAATTTTATATCCTTTTGATCCTTATAACTTTTTATTGCAGAATCTAATCCGATTAATCCTTCTTGATATAAATCATTATAATCCAATCCTTTACCCTCAACTAAACGAGAATATTTTTTTGCAAAATAATCAATTACAGATTCATACTTTTTATATATTGTCTCACTTGCTAATTCATTACTTTCTGAAACCATATATAATAGTTCATAATCATCTTCATATTTATTTTTTATCATTTATTATCCCCCTTAAAAAATTATTTTCTTTGTCTTACAACCTCATATATCATTATTCCTGCCGCAACAGACGCATTTAAACTGTTTATTTTACCATACATAGGAATTCGTGCTATAAAATCACAATTTTTTTTAACCAAGCTACTCATACCAAAGCCCTCACTTCCTATTATTATCGCAACAGGCAACGTATAATCAATATCATTATATATAACGCTATTATCCATATCCGTACCAACGATCCATACGCCGTGTTCTTTTAATTTTCTTATTGTATTATTAATATTAGTAGCTTCTACAATACTAACATTATCTAATGCTCCAACACTGGTTTTCATTACCGTTGAATTAACTTTTACACTTCTGTTTTTTGGAATAACGATGTAATTAACGCCAGCTGCTTCTGCCGTTCTAATTATGGCACCAAAATTATGAGGATCTTCTATATGATCTAATATAATAATAAACGGATTAGAATTCAAATTAAGAATCATTTCATTTTCAGTTAAATATTTAAAATCAGGTATTTCTAAAATTACCCCTTGATGGTTTCCCGATTGTAGTTTATCTAACTCTTTTTTATTTAAATAAGAAATAGGAGTATTTAACTGCTGTAATGCCTTTTGTATATCAGAGTCAATCATATTTTTAGATAAATAAGCTTTTTTTATTTTTCTGTTATTTTGTATTAATTCTTTTGCTACATTTTTTCCAAAAACATACATATTAATCACCCGTTATTTCCTTCATTAATTGTTCTATTCTTTTATAATCCTTTTTTAAATATAACATTCCAAATAAAGCTTCTAGTGCGGTCGCTTTTTTATATTCCTTTATTTTAGTACTATGAGGTTTAGAATTAGGCCTATAATTTCTTGCTCTTTTAATCGTATATAATTCATCTTGAGTAAAAATATCTTTATAAATAAGATCATCAAGTATAATAGCTTGATTTTTAGCACTAACATATTTTATGGATTCCTTATCCATTAAATTAACTTTTAACTTTGCATTATTTACTAAATAGTTTCTTACATTAACCTCATACACAGCATCTCCTATGTATGCTAAAATACCCACATTTATTTCATTTATGTTCACTTTCTTCACATCCATAAGTATTAAAACACATAAAAACATAAAAAACAAGGAAAACCTTGTTAATCTATTTTAAGTATTTTTTCGCCATTTTTTGAATATAAATATTTTTCTCTTGCATATCTTGCAGCATATTCTGGATTTTTTAATTTTTCAACATCATCAGAAAGTATTTTTTCCTCTTCCATAAGAGAATTTAATTGTGACGTTAAATTATTCTTTTCTTTCGTTTTTTCTCTTATTTTAAAAATATTACCAATAGATGATACAACGCATAATCCAATTATAAAAAAGCAAAAAATAAATGTTAAAACAACTCTTCTTTTTTTCCTAACTATTAATCTATTACTCACTATATCATCACCACTATAAATCATTATATAATTAAATATTTAAATTTTCTAGTGTTTTTTGTCTTTAAAGTAAAACAAATGACAAAATAAACCACCAAGTATCAAAAATATAAAAATATAATAATTTAACATACCATAATCTATCTTATATAGAAAAAAATAAAAAAGTCCCATATGAAAAAAGCAAAATACCAACTCACTTATTATTTTTAATATTCTATTTTTTATCTTTAATAATTTAAATAGTTTAAATGTTGCAACAAAAAACATACCATAAATAAAAGAATAAAATATTACCTTAAATTGATTTTCCAATTTCATTATTTAAATAACCTAGATATTACTGAATCCTCTTTCTTTGTTTTTTCATTATCTAAATAAGTAAAACCATCTATTATTCCTTTAATTACAATCGTGCCATCATAGGTATCTAATTTTATTATTTCAAGTTCTTGTCCTTTAATTCCTAAAGGTCCAACACTGGTTTCAAGGAGAAATTCTTCGCTATCAAAACTATCAATTTTAGTTACTCCACTTATTGTTATATTTTGTCTTTCAACAATTTTAATTTCATGAGTTATTAATTCTACTTTATCTGTATCTTTATTCATAAAGTCCTCCTGATAAAGTATATTATAAAAAAAGAATAATATGATAACATATTACTCTTCATTATTATATGCTTGTTCTATTGCCGTATCAATTTTATTTCTTAACTCAGCATTAATAGGATGAACATAATCTTTATATTTACCATCTTTTAGTTTCTTATTTGGCATAGCAGCAAAAATTCTAGTATTACCTTTTATTATTCTTATTCCATTTACTTTTAAGCAATTATCAAATATTATCTCTGCATATCCTATCATCCTAGAATTTTCGTTGTTTTCTTTTTGAATTGACACACTTGTTATCTCCATAACACCACTTCCTTTACTATTACTAACTAACATAATTTTACCATATTATTTAAAAAAAAAGCAAAAAAATGTTATTTTTTTACTTTTTTTCTTAATAAAATTACACCTACTAATACAGCCGTTAACCCTAAAATGATAAGAACATAATTAGGAACCTTCCTACCTGTTGTTATCGTAACTATTAATTCTGCCGAATCTCTACTACCTATTTTAACAACTTTTTGATCAATCATTTCAGTTAAGTAATAGCCATCAGCATCACTATCTTTAATAGTAACAAGAGCTGTTGAGTTTTTATCTTCAATAAGTTCGTATCCTTCTGGTGCTTCTTTTTCAACTACCCTATACTCTCCAGGTGGAAGCTTTGAAATATGTGCTATTCCACCTTGAGTAAGTATTATATATGTTCCATTATTAGTACTTAAATTTGCATCATAAGAATACATACCAGGCTGCTGTTCTTTTAATAAAATATCCTTATATACATTATTAATCTTTCTTTGTAATGAGAATTTTCCACCATTAACAAAGTTACCATCTTCATCCTTTTTTTGAAATTCTAAGCCCGCAAAACCATTAGTAAATGATACGTTGCTATCCGCACCACATACATTAACTGATTTACTTGGTTCGGATGGTAAGGTAAGTCCTTCTGGCGGCTTTACCTCGTTTATTGTGTATTTACAACTAGGTAACGTACGAACTTTAAATTTTCCGTTACATGTTTTAAGCGATTTTACTGCACCATCGGTACTACTACTAGAAACATCATAAACTCCTGGTGATACTTCCTTAAAATAAACGTTTTTATTATTTTCCAAAATTTCAAACTCTGGTCCGGTATAAGTATCAGTTCCACAACCATCATCTAAAACAACAACATTTCCATCTTCATCGACAGTTTTTTTAGTTAAATTAAATTCTTTATTTTTATTAGTAACAGTAATGGTTGCATAACTTGAAGAACCTGCAGTATTACTATTTGTAACAGTAACTTTTTTTACACTTGAATCAAGTTCATAACCTTGAGGAACATTAGTTTCTTTTACATAATATGTTCCTGGAGCAGGGATATTACTATAAGTAATTTCACCTTTATCATTTGTTACATCAGTTTTTAAAACTTTTGTGCAAGAACTATCCGAACATATATTAAAAGTTGCCCCTTTTAAAAGTTTATTATCTAATTGACTCTTTTTTATTATCTTTAATTGATATTTAGGAGTATATACCTTTACAGCTAAAGTCCTAGTAGTGCCAACTACTCCTATAAGATCCTGAGAAGTTGAATGATAATAAGCTTTAAGATCCCCTTTATTTTTATTATAAACAGATATTTTTACTGTTTTTGCACTATTTTTATCAATAGGGTTAGAACTAGAAATAGTAATAGAATTATTATTTTTTGTAACTTCTAAACCACTTTTTTCAGAAATTTCCCAATAAGAAAATAATGAATCTGATATAGTTGTTGTAAACTTACCTTTTGATGCATTCCAAGAAAGTGATATGGTTTTTGCTTTGGCCTCCGTACTAAAATTTTTAGGATTTTTATAAAAGGCTTCATAAACTTTTTTTATTATAGCGTTATATGTTTGAGATAATACATTATTTTTGCCACTAATATATCTATCATAAAAACTATTTGATTTCGCTTTATTTGATGGAGCTACTTTTCCAGTTTTTATATCACTTATAGTTCTTTCACCCGTTGCAACCTCCCATATTAATTGTTGGGTTGCATATACTTGAAAAACATATTTGCTATCTGTTGGACAATCAACAGAGTTTTTATTAGCATTAGTACTTTCACTTGGAATTTTATCAACCTTAGCTGCAAAAGTTAAAATTTTTTGTATCATTTCTTTCTTAGTTGCTCCTCCTTGAGAGTCAGCTAAAAATTTATGGTTATAACCTCCTAATGAAGAAGAGGTATATGTAGGGGCATTTAAATGTGCACCCGGCTCTATACAATAAGCTTGTTTGCCATCCATACTATAAATACCAACGAATTTCGGATTCATTTTTATTGTGTAGCCATAACTCCAAGCGCCACTACTTTCACTTTTTTTGTAAACTAATATATCATAATCTGAAGAACTAATATTAGAAAGACACTTATGATATATCCACTTTGGTTTTAATGCTGCGAATGTTTTTAGATTAAATGAAAAAAAGGTGATAACTATTAATAATAATAGTTTTAAGCTCTTTATTAATCTTTTATTCATTGTTATCACCTTCTTCAGTATTACTACTATTTTTTGCAACTACTAGAATTTGTAAATCCTCATCATCTACTGCGGCGTAGTTAACAAATGAGCCTGCTTCTTTTCTTGTTATATCAAAGGCAATAGTAAGATATTTCTTTTCTCCACCTTTTACTAATTGATCAAATAACGTACTATTTTCTACATACCCATCTTCATTTAATACCCAGCCTTTATTTTCTTCATATTCTTCATTAAAAGTCATTCCGTCTGGAATATAATCTTTAACAGTATATATATATCCAGGATAATATCCTATATTTTCAAGTTCTATTGTATAAACTACTTTTATATTTAGATTATTAATATCCTTTACATCTAACTTAGCTAACTTTGAATTACCATAATCTTTTATTGTTGAAACTCCAAGCTGATTTGTAGTTATTGCTTTTGTAATATATTTAGTTAACTTAACCGAATATTCTTTTCTTAGTGTTAATCCTAAATTTATATTACTAACAGTTCTAGTATCATCAGTAATTTCAATATTATCTGTTTTTAAATTAAATTCTCCTACGTCTATTTCTTTATCTATACCATCATCAAGTTCTTCTGTTACTATGGTTTCTTCTTTTGTGTTTGCTACTATTTGCATAATCCATGTGGCATCTACTGTGTTTATTTTCCCATCTTGGTTAACATCAGCCAATTTTTTCTGCAACTCCGTAAACTCTACTTTTTCACTAATATAGTTCATAATAAGCTTAAAATCTGTAACAGATATGTCATTATCCAAGTTAACATCACCTAAACTGTAGCTTACTTTAGTAACTTCATCTATTATAGCTTTTCCATACATAACTCTAAATGATGATGTAAATGATTTATCGGGAATTACTCGGTAAGGAGATACTCCATACTTAGCAGTATTATATTCTGCCGTAACATAATAATTTCCTGGGTTTAAATCTGCTAAAACATAATTTCCTTTTTCATCAGATACAGTAGTTTTAATAAGTTCTTGTGTATCTGCATTATATAATCCTAAAGTAACACCTGCAACCTTCTTTTCAGAAGAATCCATCATACCATTAGCATCAAAATCCTCCCAAACATTACCGGTTATTCTTTTACTAATTACTTCTACATCTATTGGTCTTATATTTTTAACTATTTTCTCTTCTTCTTGTAAAATCAAGTAAGAATTTATAGTATACTTATCACCACTTTTATTACTTTTTGGATTTATTTTTATTTTTTGTTCATATGTCTTAGATGCCTCTAGATTAATATTACTTACTTTAACTGCCGTAACTTCTAAATAATTATCATTTTTATACTTTGAGCAATCATCCCAAGTAATTTCACTTGCATTTGCTAATTTGCTTGCATCACTTACTATTGCAGATGGGCTTGTTGTACAAAAAGCGTTAGATGGCAAATCAGATAATGTATAAGTACCTGTATAATTATCTTCTTCATTTTCAACATCATTATATGGTAAAACTGTTATTATTTCCATGTTTGAATGAGTTACATTACTACTATCATTATTATATAATTTTATGCTAGTTTCAAAAGCTGTATTTTTTGGAATGGTTGGTTTTAATGCATACTGTGAAAAAGAAATAGCCTCACTATTTATGTAATTTATATTTCTTGTTGTTGTTCTTAAATCCTCAGGTGATGAATCTGTTATTCCATCAGATGATGTTGCTTGAATAACAACTTTAATTGGAAGATCTGTGTGTGACTTTATATTAATATCGTAACTTATATCAAATACAATTGAATCAATCCATTCATTAATTTGTTTTCCTGTTAATGTATAAGTTAACGTTTTACCACTTACCTTAGGAAGAATATAGTTTTCGTTATAAATGTAATTAACTCCATCAGGCAAAGTAACTGTTATAGTAACATTTTTTAAATCTTTAATTTTTACTGCACTCGTATTAATTAATGCCGCTGGCATACTAACGCTTGGATATATACTTATCTGTGAGGTGTTGGTATTTGCACCATCAATAATTGCATTTATTTCGCTACCTTCTACATATACCTTTGTTCTTGCCTTAAATGGGGTTATTTTTACTGATGTAGAAGAATTTCCCGCAAATAAACGACCATTAACGTAACTAAATTTTGAATCTAATGATACTTGTACTCCTTTATTTCCAACATTAGTTAATACTCTTACTCTAAAATCTATATTAGAACCCGGGCTAACACTATCAATAGTATAAGTTAAATGCGCTATAACTTTATCACCGTTTAATTGTTCATTTGCTTTTTCAAAAGAATCATATGTAGCGGTTGTTCCATTAACACAGGAAGAGCCGTTTTGTTCTACTTGACATACTGTATATGTGACTTTTATTTTATCTTTATATTCTTCATTAATATAATAAGGTGTTGGTGATTCTACATCCCCACTATATTCAACCATAGTAAATACTGGCGTTTGATTACCAAATGCAAACGTTCCTCTACTAATTGGAACTTCTACACTTAAATTTTTTATATCTGCATCTGCTTCTGATGAGTAACTAATTCTTGATCTTACAATTGCCTCTTCACCAAAAGATAAATACGAATTATCTTGTAATTTTCTTATTGTTCCATCTTCCTCAGTATTAATTGTTAACTCATTTGTTACTGTTCCTGTTGAAAAAAGAGGGTTAATAACTGGATCTGATGTAACATCTCCTATCTTTAGTTTGACTGATATATCATCTTTTGAATCATTACGCGGAGACTGTGCTGTTACAAAATATGATCCTAACGCAACAAAGTCATTTCCATACAAGTTAATTGTTCCATCTGTTTTTATACCTTTAATAACTAAGCTATAAGTTGTCTTAACATTAACTGTGTTTACAACTTCTACTTCAAAACCATTTTCGTCATTTATTTTATATAATGCATTATAAGTTCCAATATTAGAACTATTAATTGTTGTTTCTTTATTTGATGAAACATTGTAGTACTTAACTGTACAATTATTTTGATCATTACAAGTTTTATTTTCACCATCTATCTTTATAATAGGAGTATTAAGTTTTGAATTAATTGCAACATTAACAGAATCTGCTGTTAACGTTTGAACTTTAGTATAAGGTGTTTTTTCAACAACGTTTATAGTTCTAGTTAAAGTAACATCTTGATTAGAAGAATCTAAAATAGTATACGTTACTGTGTATTGGCCAATAGAATTTACATCTATCTCTTCAAGTTTTTCATCAGAATCTTTCTTTGAAATAGTAGTTTTATAATCCGTATAACTTCTATCGTTTTTTAGTAGTCCTTGTTCACTATAAGCAGTTCCCTTTACCAACATTATATTCTTATTACCATTTAACTTATATATATCGTTATTTAAACTTACGGTAGTTCTATCAACAACTTCTATCTCTCTTTTAAGTGTTACTTTACCTGTTGATGTAGAATACTCATAAATTACAGTATGCTTACCATTTTCTTTTGTTATGTTCTTTTCTTGGATGATATTACCCTTTGCATCCGTTATTTTTCTTATGCATTCATTACTTAACTCCGTACATATTGGTGCGGCATTTAAAGAAGTTGAAATGCCATATTCAGTATATACTTCACCATTTTCTAAAGTGATTTTTTTATCTCCAAGCAAATACAATTCTGGACTGCTTTTTTCATTGATGTTTTGAGCTGTATTAATTTTTAATTTTGGTGTAGAAAGCGCACTTTCAGAAACTTGATTTTCATTTTTAGTTAAACTCTCAACCGTACCCGAATCATATACAAAATCATTTATAGAATTATATTGGAAATAATTCCCGGAATTATATTCATAATCCTTTTTATAATGGGGCATTTTTTCTAAAAGATTAGTTTTTTTATCGTATAATCCAAAATACTTTTCTTCTGTTGCTAATTCTATTTCAGATTCTACATTATCTACAGTTTGAGTAGCTTGTAATGTTAGCGTAGGATCTGGATTAAAATAAAGACCTTCTAAACTATTTGCTCCATTAAGCTCGGATTTATTAAATCCTAGTACAATACCAAACGGAGCTAAACGTCCATTTGGATAATCATCAGTTTTATAAGCTTTACCCGAAACGATCTTTGGAGTTAAGGTAACTTCTTTACTTTCGATTGTAACTTCTGGAACAGAATCTAAATTATTATCTCCCGATTTTATTGTAGGCTTTATTTTTGTTTGGTTCGCAATGTTTCCGACTTTTAAATATAATTGTCTCGTTAAGGTACTACCAGATTCATTATCATAAATAATAACATCAACTTTTTTACCGTCTTCTGACACATCATAAAAAGCAGTAGGATCAGATGTTTCCCAGTAGGCATCTATACTCTTATCTATTTCTGCTGTTATTTTAACAGCGGGAGTTTCTGCTGTATAAGATACTTCATATATGATTGTACTAAAACTTTTTACAGTTTCAACAGATTCAGTTGATTCCGCGTTTTTTACCGCAACCGATGTTAAAGTAGCAACACCTGGCTCATCATCTTCTGCAAATACAACTAATGCTACTATACATGAAATAATAAATATTCCAATAAATAATGATATAAATTTATGTTCTTTAATAAAATTGGTTATTCTTATTCTTTGAATAACAAACCAATCTTTTAACTTTGTTTTAAAATCGTCTGTTTTAGTTTTCATAGCATAAACCTCCCATTCTAGTCTATACATATTAATTTAACCATAAATACGAATAAAAATCAATAAACGCACAAAAAAAAAGTTCATACTTTATGAACTTATTATAACAGTATTAATTAAAATGTCCGTATATCCAAAGCTTTTTACATCAGTATCGGTTTTAAGTGTCCAAATATTTTTATACGTATTTAGTATTATTCCTTCATATGTTTCACTTTTATTTCTACCTACATCAACAAAAACTTTTACTTTTTTACCCTTAAGATTAATAATTTTCTTTTTTATTTCGTTTATCATTGATTCACCCTATCTCGGATATCCCGTTGTCATAACACCCCTTGTGTTAACACCACCAATACCATTTTTGCCATTGCTTGTCTTTTCTAAAAGCGTTAATAAATCTACGTTTTTATTTTTATCTGACAAACTAAGAGATAATGCAATAATTGCGGGGTCTAATGCATGAATATTTATTTTCTTTGGACTTGATGCAAAATTTGCACCTGCTTTAATTAATCTTTCATAATCTGATTGGCAAGCTCCTGCAATTATTATTAATTTATCATAATCCTTTTGATATTTTCTACATACTTTTACGGCATCTGAAAAATACTTTGAATTCTTTTTAATTTCCGAATCATGACCAGTTATAACAACAATATCAGGATTAATATCTTCTAAATACTTTTCAATATTTTGAGCCATTTCATTTTCTGGGGAATAAACCCCAAACGCTAAAACATTTGCTTTCTTATAAAAATCTAAACACCTATTTAAATATTCTTTGTCTCCATCAATATGAAGAATTTTACCTGGAATATAAAAATAATCGCTTCTTTCAAAGTTCCTTATTGATTCTAACTTCTCATAAAACTTTCTATCATCATCGTCATTACTATTTTTTTGCACTAATATTAAATCATTTACACTACTATCCGCACATAATCTTACATTTACTCCTTTTAAATATGCAACTTGATCAATTATTTTTTCTATTTTAAAAACAACATCATTTTCATGCGATATTCTAGTAACTAAATCTCCTACTTTAAACATTGTTATCACCCAATTAAATATATGCAAAAAAAAACTAAACATTCTATCGTTTAGCATTTCAATTTATGTTTAAATTAATAATAATTTTATTTTCTAAATCAGATTAAATAACATCAAATGAGATAAAAGAATTACTATCTATTCATTAATAACACTAAAACTTATTATAGAAGTTTTCTTAACAAATAGTTTTTTATTTTCTTTGGCGGTAATAGTTATAAAATATTCACCTTTTTTATTTATGTATTTAGTAATATCATTAATCATTTTGCCTTCATATAAAGTTTTACTATTCTTATTATCAAAGATTTCAATTTCTTTATTTTCTATATCTTTAACTTGTTTTCTTCCTTTATACTTTTTATTTAAATTTATACACTTTTCCATATTTTTATTTTCATATTTAGGATAGCAATCATAGACTATAATATCTAATTTATATGCTTTTTTTTCAAAATTATTAATAATAAAATCTTTTTCCATTGATTTGGTTAAAGCGTTATTTGTATTACTAAGTGATAAATATAAGAGAAATGGGATAATCGTTATTTTTTCTCTTTTTTCTCCACCTTTTAGCACAACTTTATCATTTAATTGTATTTTATAAAATCTATTATCATAATAATGATATCCTAAATTAATTATAATTGGACCAAAAATAATTCTTAATAATAATATAATTATTATAATTATTGATACTATCATTAAAAATTTCTTTTTCTGTTTCTTTTTAAAGTGCATCTCTTCTTGCTGAAACGCCATACTTTCCATTTGTGCTTGTAATTTTCTTTTTTCCAATTCCTCTTTTGTTAGTATTTCGCCTATTTTATATTCACTCATAAATACTCCTATTTTTATTTTTTCTTACTTAACTCGTTCGAAATTTTAACAAATTCCTCTATTGTTATATTTTCCGCTCTTTCATTTATATCTTTATTAAATGTTTTTAATATGTTATTAACCTTATTTAAATCGTAGTTTGATAAATTGTTTTTTAGAGTTTTTCTTTTTTGTGTAAAGGCTGATTTAACAAGTTTAAAGAAATGTTCTTCGTTATTTAACTTTAACTTATCTTTCTTTTTATTAAAAACTACTATGGCTGAATCAACATTTGGTTTTGGATAAAAGACATTTTTAGATACGGTAAAAGCTTTTTTTACATCAAAATAGTAATTTAAAAAAATAGTCAAAGAATTATAACTTTTTGTTCCTGGTATAGCAGAAAATCTATCCGCAACTTCATTTTGCACCATAACAATTATTTTTTCTACATCTATTTTTTGTTTAATAAAGCTAGTTATTATAGGCGTTGTAATATAATAAGGTAAATTTGCAATAACCATTATTCTTTTAAAATCATATTTTTTTATGTCTTCTTTTATGTTTCTTTTTAAAAAATCATCATAAATTATATTAACATTATCATATTTATTTAAAACCTCATCTAAAACCGGTTTTAATGTTTTATCTATTTCATAACCAATGACATATGCATTTTTTTCACATATTTTTTTTGTTAAAGCTGCTGCTCCAACACCTATTTCTATAACAAGAGTATCTTTATTTGCACCACTTAGTGACACGATATTATCTAAGATATTTTGATCAAGCAAAAAGTTTTGTCCAAATTTCTTTTTGAAAACAAAGTTATTTTTATTTAAAATCTCTTTAACATTCATAAACTCACCTAAACATTAAAAAACAAATAAAATATTTTATTTGTTTTTATTTTAACATAAATTTAAATTATCTCCAATTAACCGCAACATCTATTTGTGTTGGGTTTTTCTTTGCAAAGCCACCAGTATCACAAACTATTGCATATCCTAAAGAGCTTTCTAAAATCGTACCTTTAGGTCTTAATTCATAATTTGCTGCGACCATTACATAGTTTCCTAACATTTTAACTCCATCTTCACGAACCCAATATGGATATTCTGTTTCTGAATAACCTGCACGTCTCATGGCATTAACTACTTTTGTCATATTTAGGTTATAATATGTCTCTTTACCAGAAGGACCTATTATTACACCTTTACTTCTTGATAATTTTTCACCTGTCCAACTACCCTTAAGCACAGTAGTAGTAGGAACCGTTGTTGTAATTACTTTTTGCGTAGTTGTAACTGCGGTTGTTGTTGTAACTTCTTCTTGCACATTATTTGTGTAAGCTAAAGAAGCAGTTGCAACATAATTATTAGGATCAAACGTTTTTTTAGTGGTAGAAACAGTAATTACATCTCCACCTTCAGCAGAAAATAATATTCCTGCTTTTGAAAAACCAATAAATGCTATTAAAAAAACCACAAGGATTAATAATGCACCCTTAATTTTTCTATTTAAATGTTTCACTTTTTCACCTCATAACCCAATACACACGGGTTGTTATTAATAATATCATAAATGGTACTACAAGTCAAATTTTGAAGAAACATTATTCCCTGTTATGTCAATAACCTCATCTTCTTTTATTTGTTTTATTTGTGCTATTTTTTTTGCAACTAAATTAATATTAGAAGGACTATTTGTTTTTCCTCTATAAGGTTCTGGCGATAAATAAGGACTATCTGTTTCTAAAGAAAAATTACTTAAATCAATTTCTTTTACAACACCAGTTAACTCTTTAGCATTTTTAAAAGTAATTACCCCTCCTATTCCTAATAAAAAACCTAATTTAATAAATTTATGGGCCATTTCTATGCTACCTGAATAGCAATGTAATATCCCTTTAATATTATATTCTTTTAATAAATTATATGTGTCTAAAAACGCCTTTCTACAATGTACTATTACTGGCAGTTTGTTTTCTTTAGCTATTTTAAGCATATTTTTAAAAACATATATTTGTTTATCTTTATTATCTTTAGTCCAATAATAATCTAAACCAATTTCACCTACTGCTACTACTTTCTTTAATTTTGATAATTCGTTTATTTTATCAATAAACGATTCTTTTAAATCATCAATGTTTTCTGGACCAATTCCGACAGCAGCATATACGTTTTCATACTTATTAGCCAAAGCAACAGCCTCAATACTACTTTCTAAATCATATCCGTTTATAATAAGTTTATCAACCCCAGATTTAAAGCTTTCTTTTATTACCTTATCTGGATTAGAATATTCGTTTTTTAAGATATGACAATGTGAATCTATTAACATATTATTACCACCAAAAAAATTATATCATTAATGATATAATTTAATAAATAAAAATTTTATAAATAAAATAAATACTACCACAAAATATATTGCATCTTTTAATAACCTGCTATCAAGATATATAAAACCTATTAATAATAACAAACTAATAAAAAATAAAACTTTAAGTATAAAACCCTTTTTTTCTTTCGTTAACACGTTATGGTGCATACATTTTCTTCCTTTCATAGGATTTTTACTGCATTCACAACGATAAAAATATAACATATAAGACTTTATGTGTAAATATTTTAGACAATTAATTTTATAATTAGACAAAATTTTACATTGTTAATTATATGGTTTCAAAGTAACTTTCAAAAAAAGATAAAGCAAATTTTATAAGTTCTTCGTTTTTGTTATCCATTTTTTCTATTATAAAATATCCTGCTAAATCTCCATTTGGAGATATCGGTAATATATTAAATGGATTTATTAGTTTATAATCCTTTGTTAAATAATGATTAAGTTTAAAATTATTGAAATTATTATCAAATTCATTTGATAATTTTTGAGATAACATGTCATCTAAATTTGAAAAAACAATTTCATCTAAATTCGTAACAAAGATATTAGAATTTAATTTATCTGATAAGGTTTTAACAAATAAGTTTATAAATTCCTCGTTTTTATCTATTATAGTATGTTTTTTTAATGATATTGTTTCTTTATCGCTTAAAAAGATTTCTAATAATTCTCCAGATTTAATATGCATATTTTTTCTTAATTCTTTAGGTATTACAACACGTCCTAATTCATCTATTCTTCTTGTTATTCCAGTAGTTTTCATACATTTCTTCCCTTCTTTTTTAGAATGTATAAATCTACTATTTTTATTCAATAATATCAATCATTTTTATCAAATAATAAAGAAAGTGTTCTTTTAAATTCTTCGTTACCAGCTCTATTTTTAACATATCATTTATGTATTTAACCTCAAAATTACTACTAATTTTAAATAATTTTGTTAATAGTTTTGCTCCATTTTGTCTTTTTGATACTTCACTTTTAAAATAAATAATTATCTTATCTTTTATTTGTTCTACTTTAAATACACCTTTTTGTTTTGCTTTTGTTTGAAATAATTCTTCTAACATATAGATTATTATATTTTCATCTAACAAACCAAAACGATCTGTTAATTCTTCTTTTACTCTTATAAAATCATCAAAATCATTAATTGTGTTAATTTTTTTATGAATTTCTATTTTTAAATCTTCACTATCTGCATACTTATCACTTATATGAGTAGAAACACTAATAAAAGCTTTTTCATCGGGTTTTACCTCTTCAGTCTCATAATCATTATTAGTTTTTAATTTTTCTACTTCTTCGTTTAAAATTTTTAAATACATATCATAACCAACCGTATCAATAAAACCAGACTGTTCTGCTCCTAAAATATCGCCTGCTCCTCTTATTGAAAGATCTCTTATTGCTAAAGCATAACCACTACCTAATTCAGTAAATTCTTTTATGGCATTTAATCTTTTTACGGCAATTTCATTTAGCTCTTTATTTTTATTATACATTAAATAAGCATATGCTATATTTTTACCACGACCAATTCTTCCTCTTATCTGATATAACTGGCTTAAGCCAAAATAATCTGCATCCAATACTATTAACGTATTTGCGTTTTCAATATCTATACCTGTTTCAATTATCGTAGTACATACTAAAACATCATATTTTTTATCGATAAAACTATCCATGGTTTTTTGTATTTGTTCTTTATTCATTTGACCATGGATATAAGTTACCTTTGCCTCTGGAACTAATTGTTCTATTTTAATAACTTTATCTTGAATTTTTGATACGTTATTATAAAGAATAAAAACTTGTCCATCACGAGCCATTTCTTTATAAATAGCATCTTTTATAACCTGATTACTTTCCCTTAATACATAAGTTTGTATCGGATACCTAAATGCCGGTGGAGTTTCTATAAGTGATAATCCTCTTACACCCGTTAAAGACATTTGAAGAGTTCTTGGAATTGGTGTTGCAGAAAGTGTTAACACATCAATATTTTCCTTATATTTTTTTATTTTTTCTTTATGAGTAACACCAAATCTTTGTTCTTCATCAATTACTAAAAGACCTAAATCTTTATATTTAACATCACTACTTAACAACCTATGAGTTCCTATTATCAAATCTATTTTACCATTTTGTAAATCTTCTAAAATGTCTTTTGTCTGCTTAGATTTAACGAATCTGTTTAATACTGCTATATTAACTCCAAACCCATAAAACCTTTCTTTCGCATTATCATAATGTTGTTTTGATAATATGGTAGTTGGACACAAAAATGCTACTTGCTTACCTGATTTAATAGCTTTATAAATTGCTCGAAATGCTACCTCGGTTTTTCCATACCCAACATCACCACATAATAATCTATCCATTGGATAAGGTTTTTGCATATCCTCTTTTATTTCCTTTATTGCCTTTATCTGATCAGGTGTTTCATCATATTCAAAATTATTTTCAAATATTTCCTGCTCTTCATCATCCTTTAAAAATGCAAAACCTTTTGAAATTTTTCTTTTAACAGATATATCTAATAATTCTTTTGCAATATCTTTAACCCTTTTTCTAACACGTGCTTTTTGCTTTGACCACTCTGTACTTCCTAATTTATTTAACTTTGGTTTAATACCCTCATTAGAAGAATATTTACTTATGTATTCTATTTTTTCAACAGGTATGTATAATCGGTCATTATCCTTGTACTCAACGTGTAAAAAATCTTTTTTTAAACCCTTTACATCTAAAGTAATAATTCCTAAGTAACGTCCTATTCCATGGTAAGAGTGAACAACATAATCACCAGGATTTAATTTGTTTATATCTTTTATTTTAGAACCATACTTAAATTTACTTTTATAAGAAGTTTTGTTACTAGATTTATATAATTCTGTTTTAGATAAAAACACGTATTGATTTAATATAAAGCCCTCTGGTATATCTTTTTTAATAATATTTATTACGTCATTTTTTAAATCATTTTCTAAAGTAATAACTACTTTATCGTTTACTTTGCTTATAAAATCATCAATTAATTTTTTTTCTTTTAAACAAACAATAACTTTTTTTCCACACCTTAACATATTAGAAATAAAATTATTTATTCTATTAAAATTACTATTATATTTTTCTATCAAAGAAGAAGAATAATTTTCAATAATCTTATTTTTATCGTAATAATTATCAACTGATAAAATATTTATATATTTATCTGGAATTAAATCATTTAAATCATACATATAATTATCTATATTAAATGAATCTGTTTGTTTAAACTCTGTTACTTCTTCCATGATTTTAGTATATCCTAAAAAAATTGCATCTAAATCTATAAATAACTGACATGAGTCTAAAATATATTGTGATAAACTAGATACTTTGTTAACTACTTTTGGAAGAAGGCTTTGTCTTTTAGGTATGTTAGCTATATTTTTCTCATTTATAAACTCAGTAAATGGCATTATTTTTATTTGATCTATATTTTTTATTGACAGCTGCGATGTTGCATCAAATTCTCTTATGCTTTCTATTAGATCATCAAAGAATTCTATTCTAATAGGATTATCATAACCATATGGATATATATCTAATATGTATCCTCTGTTTGAAAACTCTCCAGACTTAGTTACAATACTTTCTTTTTCATAACCAAGCATTAATAATTTATTTAATAAATCTTCTCTTTTTATAGCTTCTTTTGTTTTTAAATTAATATTTAGACTTTTCCACAAATCCTTACTTGGTAAAAATCTTAAATATCCCATTAAATTAGTAATAACTATTTTTTTATTATTTGTACAAGTTAATTCGTTTAAAGTTTCTACTCTTTTTACCATTAAATCAGGTGATAAGGCAAGTGCCTCACTTGTAATAAAATCATCCGTTGGAAATAATAATACGTCATTAAAACCATAAAAGGTAAGATATTTATATAAATTATTTGCCTCATATAAAGTGTTTGTAACTACTAAAATATTTTTTTTTAAAGCACTAAAAAGATTCCAAACATACTCTGCTTGGACTACTTTGTTAAGACCTGTAACTACAACGGGTGAATCAGTATTAACAATCTTGTTTTTAAATATTTTTTCTAGCATCATACCACCTTGTTTTTAGCTTTTTGATTTAGTATTATATTTATTCATTACCAATAAAAAAGGTTTTGAAATGGAATCTAAAACCGCATCTGCTGCTTTTGATATTATCGGTTTTAATATTTCCTGTTCTTCTTTGCTTAATTTTCCTAAGACATAATCTTTAGTATCAATACTCTTATTATTTGATATGCCTATTTTTATTCTTTTGTATTCATTTGTATGAAGTTGTTGTTCTATATTCTTTAAACCGTTATGACCACCAGAACTACCTTTTTCTTTTAACTTCATAGATCCTAACGGAAGATCTAAATCGTCATTAATAACTATTATGTCTTCAGTTTTAATATTTAAAAATTTTACAAACTTTATCATTACATCTCCAGATAAATTTATATAATTTTGAGGTTTAATAAACACAACCCTACACATATCTATATAGCAATCAAAATAAAGTGCGTCATCTCTTTTTTCCCATTTTTTTACATTTAATCTTTTTGCTAACTCATCTAAAACTTTAAAACCAATATTATGTCTTGTGTTTTCGTATTGTTTTCCTTTATTTCCTAATCCTACGATTAATTTTATCTTCATTAGTTAACCTCCATTAAATATTTGATTTATTTCATCAGTATATGTTCCATCATCGTTATGTACTATTATATTAGGCTCTATTTTAAGACCTACTTTACCATTTTTAACACCCTCTATTAAAACTAAATTAGACTCAGAATTTCTAAAAGGATATATAATCTTTAATCTTTTTGGCTCTATGTTATATTTTTTCATTAAACCTATTATTTCTATTAATCTATCTGTTCTATGAACAAGTGCTATTTTACCATTGTTCTTTAATATTTTCTTTGCACACATAAATATGTCATCAAGACAAATTGATATTTCGTGTCTTGCAATTGCTTTTATTTTATTATCATTTGTGTTACTGTTTTTAGTTATTTTAAAATATGGCGGATTACAAGTAATAAGATCAAAATAATCAGTATCATAATTTTTATTTATGTCTTTAACATCTAAATTTAAAATTGTTATTTGATTATCAAGATTATTTAATTTCACACTTTTTTGTGCTAAATTATATACTTCTTTTTGAAGTTCTACTCCTATTATTTTAGATTTTGTTCTAGTACTTAAAAAAAGCGGAACTGGTGCATTTCCACAACAAAAATCAATTATTTTCATTTTATTATTAACTTTAACAAAGTTTGCTAGCAAAACAGAATCTAATGAAAAACTAAACCAATTAGTATTTTGATATATTTTTAAATTTTTATAATTTAAAAGGTCATTTATTACTTCCATTATTACCTATACAAACCTCAAATTCTTCAGAATCTGGAGTTTTTACCTTATAACTTCTTTTTAATATATTTAACTCAAATACTTTACCTGTTTTTCCATTATGTGTAACTGTCTGTCCAATTTTTGGTAATTCTTTTTTATATTCACTATACACGTCATCTTCATACCCTAAGCAACAAAGCAATCTACCACATGATCCGTTTATTTTGGTTGGATTTAATGCAATACCTTGATTTTTTGCCATATTTATAGAAACACTATCGAAATTAGTTAAAAAATCACTACAACATAGTGGTCTACCACAAGGACCTAGTCCCCCTATTTCTTTTGCTTTATCTCTTACGCCTATTTGCCTTAATTCAATTCTTGTCTTATATTTAGATGCTAAAAGTTTAGCAAGCTCTCTAAAATCAATGCGTTCATCTGCGATAAATTTGAAAATAAGTTTTTTCTTATCAAATGTATATGACGCTTCATATAATTTCATATTTAATTTTTCTTTTTCTACTAAATCTTTAGCATACTTCAAAGCTTTTTGTGCATCCTTTATATTTTTATCATTAATTTTTTGATCTTCTTTTGTTGCTAATCTTATAACATCTTTTAAGGGTAAAAAAACGTTTTTTTCAGGCATTTCAAGAACTTCTGTAACAGCTTGTGCGAATTGCAGTCCTCGTTCTGTTTCAACAATTACAAAATCATTAATATTTATGTTATTTTTTCCAAGAGAAAAATAGTATATTCTTGATCCTGTCATAAATTTAATTCCTATTACTTTTACCATTTGTTATTTCTCCTATTCCTATTATAAAATTACTAATAAATAATGTTATATTTACATTGTACTCCAATTTTTGCATGTTTTCTAAAATAAATTTTATTTTTTTTATTATAATTTCTTCAGATTGACAATCAGCTATATTTTTTATACCCGTTTCATTATTAAAATAGTCCATATTTTTAAATATTTTATAATTTAAAGCATCTTTATAGGATAAAAGAATTACCATTAAGGCATTTTTTAAAGATTCTTTCGTATTAAAATAATCTAAAAATTGAACTTTCATTAAAGAAACTGCTTTAACAAAGTTATTTTCTATAATAAATAAAAAATCTAAAATATTATTTATTTCTTCCTCGGTTAAAAAAGTAATTTTTTTTATGTATTTCATTCCTTTTTTTAATTGTTCGTTATTTAGTCTTACAACCTGGCATCTTGATACAATTGTAGAAATTACAGAATTAATGTTTGTTGTAGTAAATATGGCAATTGTATTAGTATCATCTGGTTCTTCTAAAAATTTAAGTAGTGAATTTGCCGCAGAAGAATTTAAAGTATCTACATTATTTATAATATAGACCTGATTTTTACCTTCTATTGACTTCGTTTTGAATTTTTCTTTCAATGATAATATTTCTTCTTTTTTTATAACGTTATTTACTGGTTTTATGATGTTTAATTCGCCAAAATTACCAGATTTAATTCTTGAACATATGTTGCACTTTGAACAATTATCAGTATATTTTTCTGGACAAATTAATATTTTTGAAAAAATAAGCGAATATTTTTCTAAATTATCTTCGTCATCACCAACAAGAAGATAAGCTTGAGCTCCTACCAATGAATTGTTCAATTTACTTAATATTTTACTTAAAATAGGCTGTTTTTCTATTACCACGTCATTCAATAAAATCACCTCTTTTAGTAGTTAAAAAGAAGAAATAAAGCTAATCCTATAATACCAGGAACATCAAAAAAACTTGCTACTAATATGGTTATTACATTTATTGGTATCATCAAGTTAAGAGATGATAAAAATGTATTATAACCAAAAAGCAAAATCATTCCTATAACTACTTTTTTTAATATTTTAAATATAAATCTGAACATATTTTCACCTCTAGTAAAAAATATGTTCTTTTACCAATTTTATGATATTTCATTTCTATTTTCTAATGCCATTTCTAATGTTAATGCATCTAAGTATTCCATATCCGCACCAATCGGTACCCCTTGAGCTATTTGCGTTACTTTAACATCTGTATTTTCTAAAAGTTTTCTAATATATAAAGATGTAGTATTTCCCTCTATACCAGGTCTTAAAGCTAATATAATTTCTTTAATATCTTCTTTTGTTATTCTATCAATTAAAGAATTAATTGATAGATCCTCAGGATTTATTCCATCCATAGGAGAAATTAATCCACCTAAAACATGGTATTTATTTTTAAAATCACTTATTTTTTCTAAAATAAAAACATTCTTTTGATTTTCAACTACAAAAATGATTTTTGAATCTCTATTATCATCATCACATATCATACATTTGTTTGAATCCATAAGACAACCACATATAGGGCATGTCTTTATATTACTCTTTATATTTTCTAATGTTTTACTAAATGAATCTATTTTTTCCTCTGGCATATTTAATATTGAAAATGCATATCTTTCCGCTGTTTTTTCTCCAACTCCAGGCAATAATTTTAAACAATCTATAAGTTCTTGTAATGTTTTTGGATAATTCATTTTTTCATCACCTTATAAAAAGTTACCTAATGCTCCTGCTGCATTCCCCATTTTTAATTCTATTTCTTTGTTAAGTTTACTCATAGCATCATTAAAAGCAATAGTTATCATATCTTCTAAAATTTCTATATCTTCTTTTTCTAAAGTTGTTGCTTTAATTTTAACAGTTAAGACTTCTCTTTTTCCGTTTATTACTACTTCTACTAATTCTGAATTTCCAGTAAATTTCATTGCTTCTATTTTACTTTTAGATTCCATCATATTTTTTTGCATAGATTGAGCTTGTTTCATTAATGCTTGTAAATTCATATTATTTTTCCTCCGTTTCTATTAATTCATTAAACTCACTTAAAGTTGTTCTATCTTTTAATTTTTTCACTTTTGATAACAGCAACTTTTCATCTTTTAGTTGCAATTCATTATTCTTAACTAAATTAACATATTCTGGTCTTATTTTTTGCCAATATTCATCTGTTATATATACTATTTTGTATGTATTATCATATATTTTTTCAAATATTTTTTTACTTATATCATATTCTTTTTCTATTTTTGTCAAAAACGATTTTATTGGTATAGTAACAATAACGCCTGTCTTTGAAGCTGCTACTGGTTTACATTTTAATAATATTCCAGCACTTTTTTTATATTTTTCATTTGTTAAATATTCATTAAGCGTATTCCATTTTTTATTAATAGAATTCAATTCATCACGAGATGAGTTTTTTAATATATTATTTATTCTAACATTTTTTAATTCATCTACTGTTTTTAAAAAATCATCTTCCTCTAATGTTTCACGTGAAACATTAGAAACATTTTCTTCTTTTTTACTTGAATTGCTTAGATTGTTATTTGATGTTTCACGTGAAACATCAAATTTACTCATTAATTTTATTATATTTACCTCAAAAATCAAATTTTTATCTATATTGTATTGTAATTTGTTTGATAATTCTATTAAGTCATCTATTAAATCATATAGTTTTTTTTCAGATAAGTTATCAAACAAAACAAACAAATTATTATTTGCATCCTTTAACACTTTTTTTCTATATAAAATAACATTTCTTATACATGTAATTAATTTTTGTGACACTAAATAAAAATCTTTACCATTATTTGACCATTTATGAGACATTTCAATTATTTTATCATATTTTAAATTTAATAAATTATTAAAAAACTTTTCGACTTCTCCATCAGAAATTGTGCCTGATAATTCTTGAATATCTTCTAATGATATTTTATTATCACAAAATGCAAAAGCTTGATCTAACATTCCAATAGCGTCTCTCATTCCGCCTTTTGAATTACGAATAATTTCATATAATGCGTCTTGCTCAATAGGTATGTTTTCTTTTTGTATAATATTTTCAAGACATTGTTTCATGTAATCTTGAGTTATATTTTTAAAATCAAACCTTTGACATCTTGATATAACAGTTGTTGGTATTTTTTGTGGTTCTGTTGTTGCTAAAATAAATATTACATATTCTGGCGGTTCTTCTAATGTTTTTAGCAAAGCATTAAAAGCTCCTATAGAAAGCATATGTACCTCATCTATTATATATACTTTATATTTTGACATTGAAGGTACTAAGCCTACGTTATTTTTTATTTCTCTTATTTCATCAACACCATTATTAGAAGCAGCATCTATTTCTATTATATCCGGATTAGCATTATCATTAAACGATATGCAACTACTGCACTTATTACATGCATCACCATCTTCGTTATTATAACAATTTATAGCTTTTGCAAATAACTTTGCGCAACTTGTTTTACCGGTTCCTCTTGGTCCAGTAAATAAATATGCATGACATAATTTATTGTTTTTTATAACATTTTTTAATGTTTTTACAATAACATCTTGTCCAAAAACCAGATTAAAGCTATTTGGTCTATATTTTCTATATAATGTTTGATATGTCATAATATTTTTTCCTTTCATAAACATTATATCATTTAAAAAAGTTTTTTAAAACTTTAAATACAATGTTTCACGTGAAACATTGTATTATTTTTTTCTTTTATCTTTAAAAAATTTTTGTATTAAATATAACGATTTATTATCGTCCTCAATATGTTTATATTTTTCTAATTTTATTTTTATTTCTTTATCTTTTTCTTGCATAAAATATACTTTTTTTATACGACATAATTCTATGGCATTCATACAAAAATTACAAGGCTGTAAAGTAACATATAGTTCACAATCATTAAGTCTCCAATTTTTTAATTTTTTACAGGCTTTCGTTATAGCTATTATTTCTGCATGTAATATTGCATTTTTCTTTTGTTCTACTTTATTATGAGCTTTTGATATTACTTTTCCATCTTTAACAATAACTGCACCAACTGGCACTTCACCTTTTTTATATGCTTTTTTAGCTTCTTCTAAAGCAACATTAATAAATTTTTCGTTCATATATTATTACCTCAAAATAATGTTTCACGTGAAACATATATTTTATAAAATAAAAGCACACACAGAAAGAGGTTATTAAGGCTGCTACCTTTCGGTCCTGACCTGGTTCTAACATTTCCGTTGTGCACAAATATTTTATTATATTATCATAAATTAATCAAGTTTTATTATTAATCTTATTTAACTAATTTTTAATGTTTCACGTGAAACATTAAATATAATTTGTTTTTGTTCTATTCGTCCTCTAAAATTGCATCATCATTATAATTTTCATCTGCTTTTTCAACTATTGATACAGTTGAAACTTTTTGTCCTTCACGAAGATTTATTAATCTTACTCCTTGAGTAACTCTACTCATTTGTGAAACTTTATCTAATGAAATTCTTATAACAATACCTTTATTAGTTATTATCATTAAATCTTTATCCGTTGTTACCGTCTTAAATGCAACAATGGTACCGTTTTTATCAGTAATATTTAATGTTTTAACTCCTTTGCTTCCTCTATGTGTTAAACGATATTCATCTATTTTTGTTCTTTTTCCATATCCTTTTTCAGTTACAACTAATACATCTTGATGTTCTTTAGCTATTTCTGCTCCCACACATATACAGTTTTCAGATAATTCCATTCCTTTAACTCCAGATGCGGTTCTTCCTATTATTCTTATCTCATTTTCATTAAATCTAATCATTCTACCATTATTAGATGCAATAATTATATCATCATTTCCAGTTGTAAAATGAACAGATAAAACTTCATCATTTTCCTTTAATGTAATAGCTATTTTACCATTTTTTCTAATATTTTTAAATTCAGATACATTTGTTCGTTTTACTATACCATATTTTGTTGCTATAACTAGATATTTATTATCTTCATCTTCATTATCCAATAAAATACTATTTATTTTTTCATCTTTTTCAATTGGTAATAAATTAATTATTGGTAATCCTTTTGATTGCCTTGAAAATTCTGGAACTTCATATCCTTTTATTCTGTATACTTTTCCTTTATTAGTAAAGAACATTACGTAATTGTGTGTTGTTCCTGATTTTAATATTTCCACAAAATCTTCGTCATTCGTAGACATTCCTTTAATACCTACTCCACCTTTATTCTGTAATTTATATGTATCAGTTGTCATTCTTTTAATATATCCATTATGAGTAAGTGCTATAACTATGTCTTCTTCTGGTATTAAAGATTCATCTTCTATATAATCAATAGCAGTCATATCAATAGATGTTCTTCTTTCATCAGAATATTTTTTCTTTATTTCTAACATTTCTTCTTTTATAATATCTAATACTTTTTGATTTGATTCTAATATTGATTTTAAATTTTCAATTTCTTTTAGTAATTCGTCTAGTTCTTTTTCTATTTTATCTCTTTCTAGACCAGTTAATCTTCTTAAACGCATTTCAAGAATACTATTACTTTGGATTTCAGAAAGTCCAAATTTATTTATTAATTTTTCTTTTGCATCTTGATCATCTAAAGCCCCTCTTATTATTTTTACAACCTCATCGATATTATCTAAGGCAATTTTTAATCCTTCTAAGATATGAACTCTTTTTTCATCTTCATTTAATTCATACTTAGTTCTTCGTATGATAACCTCTTTTTGATGATCAATATATTTTGAAATAATATCCTTTAATCCAAGTGTTTTTGGAGTTCCATTATCAATCACTAAAAATATTATCCCATAATTAATTTGAAAATTAGTATGTCTATATAAATTGTTTAAAACAACTTGTGGATTTGCATCTTTTTTTAACGTAATTGTTATTTTAACACCATTTTTTAAATCTGTATGATAATCCGAAATTCCATCAATTATTTTATTATGAACAAGTTCTGCAACTTTGTTTTTTAATTCTAATGTATTTGTTCCATATGGAACTTCTGTTATTACTATTTGACTATGATTACCATTTTCTTCAATAAAAGCCCTACTTCTTATTGTTATACTTCCTCTTCCTGTTTCATAGGCCTTTTTTATACCAGAATTACCTAAAATGATTCCTCCCGTTGGAAAATCAGGACCTTTTATATAATTCATTAAACCATTAACATCAATGTCAGGATTATCTATGTAAGCAATACAACCATCAATTACTTCTCCTAAATTATGTGGTGGAATATTTGTGGCCATACCTACTGCAATTCCCATTGAACCATTAATTAAAACATTAGGTATTCTTGATGGTAATACAACTGGTTCAGGACTGGTTTCATCAAAGTTTGGCATCATATCAACAGTATCTTTTCTTATGTCTCTTAACATTTCTAAAGATATTTTAGATAATCTTGCTTCTGTATAACGATATGCTGCTGCACCATCCCCTTCTATATTACCAAAGTTACCATGACCATCAACCATCATGTATCTTTGGTTAAAATCCTGTGCCAATCTTACCATTGCATCATATATTGATGAATCTCCATGTGGGTGATAATGTCCCATTACATAACCAACTGTTGTTGCACTTTTTTTATGTGGTTTATCTGGTGTGTTTCCTTCTTCATACATTGACCATAATATTCTTCTATGAACAGGTTTTAAACCATCTCTTAAATCCGGTATTGCACGTGATGTAATAACACTCATTGAATAATCAAGGAAAGAATCAGAAATTTCTTTTACTATATCATTTTCATCATGTGAATCTCTTTCGTGAAAAACTCCACTAAATTTATCTTTTTGTTCTTCTGTTTTATTTTCTTCTTTATTTTCCATTCTAAAACCTCCTTAAATATCCAAATTTTTAACATATCTAGCATTAGTTTCAATAAATTCTCTTCTTGGCTCTACTTCTTCACCCATTAATTTATTAAACATTGCGTCTGCTAAAACACAATCTTCTACTGTTATTTTTCTTAAAGTTCTTTTTTCTATATCCATTGTAGTTTCGTTTAATTCTTCTGCATCCATTTCACCAAGACCTTTCATACGTGTAATTTCTGCTCTTTGTCTTGTGTTTTCTGGCAAAGATGCTAAATAAGCTTCTTTTGCAACCTCATCAAGTACGTACTTTCTTGTTTTACCATGCGTTATTCTAAATAATGGTGGTTGTGCAGCATAAACATGTCCTGCTTCTACGATAGGTTTAAAAAATCTATAAAATAAAGTAAGTAACAATACTCTTATGTGTGAACCATCAACATCGGCATCGGTCATTATTATTATTTTGTCATATCTTAATTTACTTAAATCAAATTCATCACCAATACCCGTTCCAAAAGCCGTTATAATGGTTCTTATTTCTTCGTTTCCTAATGCTTTATCTAATCTTGCTTTTTCTACATTTAATATTTTACCTCTTAAAGGAAGAATTGCTTGAGTCATAGAATCTCTTCCCTTTTTTGCACTTCCTCCTGCTGAATCTCCCTCGACTATAAAGATTTCTGATACTTTTGGATCCTTACTCTTACAATCAGATAATTTTCCAAAAAAGTTTGTTGTTGTCAAATCGCTTTTACGTGTTATTTCCCTTGCTTTTTTAGCAGCATTTCTAGCACGTGAGGCAAGCATCGCTTTATTAACAATTATTTTTGCTTCATCTGGATTTTCAAGTAAAAACTTTTCAAAACCTTCTGAAAATACCTTATCTGCAAGTTTTCTTACCTCAGAATTTCCTAATCTTCCTTTAGTTTGACCTTCAAATTGAGGATTTGGATGCTTACAAGATATAATCATTGTGATTCCTTCTTTAACATCATCACCAGTTAATGATTCATCTTTTTCCTTTAAAATACCTGATTTTTTTGCATAACTATTGATAACTCTTGTTAAGGCTCTTTTTACACCTTCTTCATGTGTTCCACCATCGTGCGTATTAATATTGTTAACAAATGAATATATGTTATCATTATAACCAGTATTATATTGCAATGCCACTTCAAAAAATACTCCATCTTCCATTCCTTCTAAATGAATAATATCATCATGAATAGGAGTTTTTCCTTGATTAATAAATTTTACGTATTCAGAAATACCACCTTCATATATGAAAGTTTCACCCGTTGTATCTTCTTCATCTCTATCGTCTCTTAAAGTTATTCTTAAACCCTTATTTAAAAATGCAAGTTCTCTTACTCTTACCTTTAATGTTTCATAATCATATATATCTGTATCAAATATATCAGGATCAGGTTTAAAAGTAACCCAAGTTCCAGTTCTATTTTCTTCACAATCACCTATTATTTTTAATGGTTCTTTAGTATGTCCACCATTTTCAAATCTAATTTTATATATTTTACTATTTTTATAAACAGTTACCTCTACCCATTTAGATAATGCATTAACAACTGATGCACCAACACCATGAAGTCCTCCTGATACTTTGTATCCTCCACCTCCAAATTTACCACCAGCATGAAGTACCGTATACACTGTTTCTACTGTTGATATTTTTGTTTTTGGATGAATATCAACTGGAATACCGCGTCCGTCATCTTTTACAGTTATAGAATTATCTTTATTAATAATAATTTCAATGTTATTACAATAACCTGCTAAAGATTCATCAATTGCGTTATCAACTATTTCCCAAACTAAATGATGTAAGCCCTTAACATCCGTTGTACCAATGTACATACCAGGTCTTTTTCTTACTGCTTCTAAGCCTTCTAATACTTGTATATCAGATGCATCATAATGTTCATTTTTCTCTATCATAATTATTTCTCCTTTTTGAAATTGCCATTTGTAGCTACAAAAATACTAGATTTTTTCTTTAATTCTTCATTTATATCATTTATATCAGTAGTAGTAATAAAAATTTGTATATCATTTTTGAAATATTTAATTATATTATTTTTCTTTATATCATCAAGTTCACTAAAAATATCATCTAATAAAATAATAGGTTTTATTTTCTTTTCTTTTATAAAAACTTCAAGTTCTGCTAACTTTAGACTTAAGATGGATAATCTTTGTTGTCCTTGAGAACAAAATTCAGTAACATCTAAATCATTTAAATACATTTTAAAATCATCTTTATGACAACCTAAAAGAGTTGTTTTTTGAAGTAACTCATTCATAAATATTGAATTATATTTATCAATTAATAAAGATTTTAAATTATTATCATTTAATTCCTCTTCTTTAATAAAACTTTTATAATTTATTTTAAGAACACCCATTTTTGAGATATTATTAAATACACTTTGTAATTCTTTATTAAGTTTATTTATAAAATTATATCTTATTTTTACTAACTCTATATTTTTATCAATAAGCTTATTTGTTATTATACTATAATATGTCTTATCAAATTTAGCATTGTTTTTTTGTTTTAAATATTCATTTCTTTGTTTTAATATTTGATTATATTCTTTAAGTAAAAAAACATAATCTTTTTTAAACTGACATAATTCAATGTTTAAAAATCTTCTTCTTATACTTGGAGAACCTTTTATTATTTCTAAATCATCTGGACAAAACATAATAACATTAAGCTTTGATAAATAATTACTTATTTTTTTTTGTAATATGTTGTCAATTGTTACTTTTTTTCCTTTTTGATTTAATAAAATTGATAAAGAATGAGTATTATCATTATCATCATTAAATGTTCCTGATACTTTTGTATATAGTTCATTTTTTTTAATTAAATTCAATTCATTATGAGTTCTATGTGATTTTGTTATTGCAAGAAAATATATACTTTCTAGTATATTTGTTTTTCCTTGAGCATTATTTCCTATAATAATATTTATATTATTGTCAAAATCAAAAGAAATTTTAGAAATATTTCTATATTTTTCTAATTCAAGATTCTTTAAAAACATTATTACCTATTTTAATGCCCATTTTAACCACCTACACATATTTTGGTATACTACTACATACAAATTAATTATACCATAAAAAGTGGTTTATTTTCATTTTAATTAAGTAAAATTTATTTTTTTAATAAATATTTTGAAATTCTTTTCTTTTTTTTGATAATAAAGTTTCTAATCTGTTTGCCCTTAATATCTGATTATCTATAATAGAATAAGATAATTTTAATTTAATTGTTTTTCCACAAGTAAATTTTATTATAATTTCTTCTTTTTCTTTATAATATTCACTTATTTTATTTAAAGAAATCCAAGAACATTTATCTAACCTTGGTGATGCTGTTGGAAAAAATATTATTCCTTTACTTTCTTCTATAATAATAGGAGCTTTATGAGATATACCTAATATTCTTTTTGTTCCTGCTAACCTTCCTTCATATGAACTTCCAAAAAATTTACAACTATTATCAATTATTTTCATAGTAGAATTATTTACAATAAACTCATCATTTTCTTCTATTATTTTTGCCTTCTCATTTTCATAAGATAAAATAGCAAGTGTTTGTCTATTTATTTCATAATTTTGCACAATAAAACCTCCCTTAAAAATATTGCTATATATTATCCTCATTATTTTTAAAAAAATTGTCAAATTTTAAAAAAAAGAAGAATTTAATCTTCTTTTTTAAGGTTTAAGTGATTTTACAGGTGCTTTTTTTTTGTCTTCTTTTTTTGAATCAATACTAAGCACTTTATTATAATAATCTCTAAAAGTAGAATACATATCTATTTCATCTAAATTATTTTCAATAAATGTTTTCTTTTGTAAATTATGATTAAGAGCTATCTGACAAAGATCAAACATTATATTTTCTTTAATTAAATCATCTAATGAAAGTTTTCCTTCTCTTACGTCTTGATAAAGCTTTTCTTTAGTATTTTTATACCATTGATCATATTCAGAGGTTGTCCTTCTTTTTCCTAAATATATATATTTTTTCTTAATTTCAAATATTTTGTCATCATCTAATTGACTAAAATTCGGGTAATGTTTTAATATTTCTTTTTCACCTAATATTAAACTTTCCTTATAAATTTTATCGTGTATTTCGTCTTCTAACGTTGTTTTTAAAAGGCATTCATTAAAATATAAATTATAGTTTAATAAAGAACTTTTTCCTCCTAACTCCATACAACTAACAAGCATGGGAATATCGGCATAATCGTTTCCAACCGAATACAATTCATATTCTTCTAAGTTAAATTTTTCCTTAATTACTTTAAAGATGTCTTTTTTTTGATCAAGAAGTCCTATTTTATAACCATCAAATATAATGTGATGAATACCATATTCATTATATTCTTCAGTGATATGTGATTTTAATTTTTCTTGATCAAAACTTGCTGCACCACCTTTTGTTACCATATATAAAGTAAAATTTTTATTACAATATTTTAATATTTTTTCTATTATTTCTTCATAAATAAACGTTAAATTTAGTTCATGGGAAGATAAATCTGATACTATTATAAGTTTGTTTCCATTATTTAAAAATTTTTTTAAATCATTTGCACATTGTAAGCATAATTTTTTCATTAAATATGCATGGTAATCTTTATCATTGCATATTTCATTAATATCTTTATAAGCATTAATGTCTCCGTATAAATAATTTGCTCCAATTATACTATCAGGAATTAACGTTCCAAATAAATCACTTACTAAAATTTTTGGCATACTTAACCTCCTATAAATGTTTATTATTATAACATTTAAAAAAAAATTAGCAATAGCTAATTTAATATGTTTTAATTGGTAAAATAAGTTGTAATAAACTATCATCATCCTCATCAAGAATAATTATAGGTTGAATTTCACTATTAAATTTTATTACTACTCCTTTACTTTCTACTGTTTTAATAGCATCCATCATAAATTTTGAAGAAAAAGCGATTTTTATATTTTTATTTTTATCTTTTTCAACTTCTATTTTTTCTTCTACCTTACCTATTTCTGGAGAATTAGAAGATATAATAACCTCATTATCATTACATTCAAATTTTATAATATTTTTATCTTTTTCACTTGTTAGTAAAGAGGCTCTATCTATAACATTATAAAGTTCTGTTGCATTTGTTTTAACTGAAAGTTCAAAAGAATTAGGAATTAATCTATCTACATCAGGAAATGTACCACTTAGAACTCTTGTCTGAAATAAAGTATTATCAAATTTAAATAAAACCTTATTATTAAAAATATGCATTTGTATTTCTTTTTCATTTTCTTCTAATATTTTAGTTAATTCTATTAAATTTTTACCAGGAATAACTATGTTTATGTTTTCTTTAATATTATTATCTATATTTATACTTTTTTTAGCTAATCTATAAGAATCCGTTGATATGCATTCTAATTTGTTTTCTTTTATTTTAAAATTAATTCCAGTAAGTATTGGTCTTGTTTCTTGTTGAGAAACTGCAAAAGATGTTTTATATATTAAGTTTTTAAATTCTTCTTTCTTTAATATAATAGGTTCTTTTTTTTCTTCTAAATCTAAATTAGGAAATTCTGATGCTTCCATGCAATTTAAATTAAATTCAGAATTACCACATGATATTAAAACTTTGATTCCATCTAATAATTCAAAATTAATTATTCTTCCTTCTAATTTTCTAATTATTTCTAATATGTATTTTCCTTGAATAACAGTACTTCCTATTTTTTCTATTTTATCAAGATTTTCTTTATCTATAAAAGTTTCAATACTTATATTATTATCACTAGCACTTAAAAACAAACCATTATTAGTTAAATTGAATTTAATACCTCCTAATACTGGAATTAAATTTTTACTAGATATTGCTTTACTTACAGAATTTAAACTTTGAAGTAGTACTTCTTTTTTTACACTAAATTTCATATTATTTCTCCTTTATATATATAATTATTATTTTTATTACTGTGGAAAATGTGGAAAAAAAGTAATTTTGTTGATATTAAAAGAAAAAACAAATATTTTTATTCCACAAAAGATGTTTAAACAAAAAGATTTTTCCACAATTTATATTTTCTTTTTTAATTCTTCTATTATAGATTTAAATTGATTATTATTATTTATTTCAGTACTTATTTTATCAACTGAATGCATAATTGTTGAATGATCTCTTCCACCAAATTGTATACCTATTTTAGGAAATGATTCATCAGTTAATGTTCTACATAAATATATAGCTACTTGTCTTGGAAAAGCTATACTTGCTTTTCTTTTTTTTGATTTTAAATCATCTACTGTTATATTATAATAATCCGCTACTACTTGTTGAATTTTTTGAATATTATTTTTAGTAAATGATGATTTTGATAGATAATCTTTTAAAGCATCAATAGCAAGAGATAAATTTATTTCATTGGTATTAAACATAGTAGCATAAGCAATTACTCTTGTTAAAGCACCTTCTAATTGTCTTACGTCTGATTCACAATTATTAGCTATATAAGAAATTACATCATCATTTATTGTACCTTCCATGTTTTGACCTAAAATTTTTTTTCTAAGTATTTGTACTCTCATTTCATAATCAGGTGGATAAATATTAACACTAAGTCCCCAATTAAATCTTGTTCTTAACCTATCTTCTAATTTTTTTAAATCATCTGGAGATCTATCTGATGATATAATAATTTGCTTGTTATCATCATATAAATTATTAAATGTATTAAAGAATTCTTGTTGTGTTTGAGTGGCACCACCTAAGAATTGAATATCATCAATTATTAAAACATCAACTGCCCTATACTTATTTTTAAAACTATCAATGTAATTAAAGTTAGTACCAGATTCGTCCTTTTTATTTAAATTAAGAAAATCAGATATAAATTGTTCACTTGTTACATATAAAACTTTTTTATTAGAATTTTCAATAATAAAGTTTCCAATAGCATGCATTAAATGGGTTTTACCAAGTCCACTATTTCCATATAAAAATAAGGGATTATATGTTTTTCCAGGATTTTCTGCAACAGATACCGCAGCCATATATGCAAATTTATTACTATCTCCTACAATAAAAGAATCAAATGTGTATTTGGAATTTAAATTTGATTTTTCTGGTGTATTTAATGGTACGCCAATGTTTTGAATATCTATATTTGAATTATTTTCAATTTCGTCTTCAAAAACAAAATCAAAATCAAAACTTGTGTTAGTAATTTCACTAAATACATCTGATATGGTTTGATACCAGGTTTCTTGTAAACTTTTCTTTTGTAAAGGAGAATCTACAAGTATCTTTGCAACATTATTATCAAGAGATAAAAGCTTTGTGTTTTTAAACCATGTATCATATGACAAAGAAGATATTCTTGATTTTATTTTTTCTAGGAAATTATCCCATAGATTATCTATGTTCATAATAACCTCCTTTCCCCCTAAAAAGAGTATTTCACTTACATTTTATCAAAAAAAAGAATTAAAAACAATCAATATTGTAAAATATTGTTATCCACACTACTTTTCCACAACAAAAATTATATAAAATAAAAGATTTTTAAAATATTACACTTTTCCACAACCAAATAAAAAATAAAAAAAGAACAAAGTTAAAAAAGTTATCCACAGATTGTTAATAAATGTTAAAAAATATAAAAAATAAAGAAAAAATTTAAATAATATGTGGATAACTTTGTGTTAAACTAAAAAATTATTTATAAATAATAAAATAGTTGACAATAATTAAAATAACTCATATAATAGTCGTGTTAAAAAAAACGAAATATTAAATAAAAGTTGGAGGTGTATAAAATGAAAAGAACTTTTCAACCAAATAATCATAAAAAGAAGAAAAAACATGGTTTTTTTGCTAGAAAATTAGCTGGTACTGGTATTATTAATTTAAGAAGATCTAAGGGTCGTAAAAAATTATCAGCATAATTCCACTTATTTAGGTAAGTGGTTTTTTGTTATTAAAGAGGTGATTGTGTGAAAAAGAAAAATATTATAAAAGAAAAGAAAGATTTTGATAAAATTTTTAGAATAAGAAATCAATTTTCCTCAAAGTATTCTTACATATATATAAATGATAATAATCTTGATCATTATCGTTTTGGCATATGTGTTTCAAAAAAAATAGGAAATGCTGTTCAAAGAAATAAGTTAAAAAGAAGAGTAAAAGATATTATTGATAAATCCGAGTTGCTTTTTCCTAATAAAGATTATATAATTGTATTGAAGAAAGGTGTAATATTCACTAAGTACTTAGAATTAAAAAAAGACATAATTGATGAATTAAAAAAAATAATTAGATAGGAGATATAAACCAAATGAAAAGGCTAAAAAAAATAATTATAGTTTTTTTACTGGTTTTTTTATTAACTGGTTGTACAAAACAATTAGTTGTTGAAAAAACAAATAGTAATGGTAAAAAAACAAAAGTAGTAGTTAAATATGATGAAGGAAAAAATGCAACAGGTCAAACTTTAACTAAAAATATATTATGTAAACCAAAAGATGCAAGTTTAAATAAGATATATAAAAATAATAAAGTTAATACTGATAAATTAGTACAGTGTAACAAATTTGTTCCAACAATAAAATCCAATGAAGGTTTATGGGATAATATTTTTATAAAACCACTTGCTTGGATAATATTAAAATTAGGTTATTTTGTTAAAAATTTTGGTCTTGCTGTTATTTTAGCAGGTTTGTTTATAAGATTAATTTTATATCCTGTAACTAAAAAAAGTGCAATGCAATCAGAAAATTTAAAAAAGGCTCAGCCAGAATTACAAAGATTAGAAAAAAAATATGCAAATAAAATGGATGATCAACAAGCAATGATTCAAAAAAGTCAGGAAATGATGGCAATATATAAAAAATATAATATTTCATTATTTTCTGGATGTATAATAGCATTTATTCAATTGCCTTTATTTATTGCATTTTTAGAAGCAATAAATAGAACTCCTGCAATTTTTGAAGATAATTTTTTAGGATTACAATTAGGTACAACTCCAGGTTTTGCATTATCTCAAGGTAATTTTTGGTATATAATATTACCAATTTTAGTTTTTGTTGTTACGTTTTTCTCATTTAAATTTACACAAAAAGATGTGTCAAATGATAATAATCCCGCAGCATCTTCAACAAAAATGATGATGAATTTTATGGTAGTAATAATTACAATAAGTTCTTTTCAATTATCAACTGCAATAGGATTATACTGGATAACATCTAGTTTATTTACTATCATTCAAAATATATTAGTACAAAGAGGTGGTAATAATGCTAGAATTAAAAAATAATAAATATGAAGGAAAAAATAGTGAGGAACTTTTAAATAAAGCATTAGCGGATTTAAATGCATCAAAAGATGAGGTTTATTATAATATTAAAGAAGAAGTATCAGGAAGTTTATTTAAATCAAAAAAATATAGTTTAACTATTATTTTAAAAGATGATGTTGTAGAATATATAAAATCATATTTAAAAGAAATAACAGAATTAATGCAAATAAAAGTAGAATTTGAAATAGCAAAAAGAGAAAATTATATAAAAGTAAATATGCTATCTGATAATAATCCTATATTAATAGGAAAAAATGGTCGTACTATGGAATCATTACAATCATTAGTAAGACAATCCATTCAAAGTAAGTTAGGAATAAAAATTAACGTAATTTTGGATGCTAATGATTATAAAGAAAGACAACAAAAAAACATAGAAAGATTAGCTGTTAAAATTGCAAAAGACGTTGTTAAAACAGGAATAGAAGTTAAGATGGATAGAATGAATTCATTTGAAAGAAGATTAGTTCATAATAAACTAACGGACTTTAAAGGTGTAACAACAATTAGTGAAGGTGAAGAACCAAACAGATGTGTAATAATTAAACCAATAGAGAAATAGAAATATTTCTTTTTTATTTTATAATTTAATTTGTAAGAATTAAATTTTTATGATATTATAAAAACCACTAAAAAAACAAAACTTTTAAAATTTTAAAAATAGCATATTTATTTAATATATTTTATGAAAGGAGTAAAAAAATGTATAAAGATAAAGATTTGAAAAGTAAAAATCAAATAAGTAAAATAGAACAAAGAAAAAATAATCATATAAAACTAACATCAGCTTTTTTATCATTAATTTTATCAATTGAAGGAACGGTTTGTTTACAATCTTTAAAATATAATAAACCTTATGTTGTTAAACATATTAATCCTTTTAATGGTAATAGTATATGTTTTGATTCGGTTGCTGATTATCAAGCTGAAAAGGTAGTTGAATTTATTTCTGATAATGAGTTTAAAGATATAGATGAATATATGAAAAATTTAGATATTAAAGAAAAAAAAGCATATGCTTTATATTTTGCTTTGTTAGAAAATAAATATCTAACTGACGAAGAAAAAGAAAAGTTAACATCATATATTCAGTATTTTATAGATAATAAATATTTAGATTATGAATATATTTATAATAAATTTTCAAATTTTTTCATTCCTTTAAATGATGAAAATTTATTTAAAAATAAAAATATAACAGGTGGACAATATAATTCTTTTTTTAATTATATAATTTTTACATCTAAAAAAGGGAGAGAAAGCTCATTAAGTCATGAAATATATCATGCAGAAGATAAAATTATTAAATTTGAAAATAATTCATCTTGTATTTGGTTTATTGAGGGTTTAACGTCTTTATTAGATTATGAATATAATAATAAGTTGTCTTTTTCTTATAAGGAAGAAGTAACGTTTTGTAGAATTTTATGTGAATTAGTAGGTTCTGATGTATTATTTGAAACAAGAGCTAAAGGAAATATTAACATATTAATTAATGCATTTATTAATAAAGGATTAGAAAGACAAGAAATTATAAATTTATTTAATTTGTTTAATGAATTTACTATTGAAAAAAGAAAAGAAAATATTAGTAATGAAAAAGAAAATACATCTCTTACTGAATTAAAGATAGAAATAATAAAAACACTTAAAAATATGTATTTAAAGATAAATGAAAATAAGAAATATGTAAGTCCAATGTTTTATCAGTATATTGTTTGTATTGCTGAATCTTCTTTTAGATATAATTTTGATAAATTTATTTCTGAAAAATATTATTTTAACAGTCTAAAAAAAGATAAAATACCAATTACTAAAGGAATTAATATGAATAAACAAACATATGAGTTTTTTGATTCAAGCTACGAATATTATGATGACTATATAGAACAAACAGATGAAATTTATCAAATTCAGGCTAATACAACACAACGAAAGGTTTTAACAAAAACAACAAGAAAATATATGAATAAAGAAGATTTAAATCAAAACATAACAAGAATGATTGATCATTTAAGCAAAAATCAAAAATCAAAGTAATAAAATTTTAAAATATGCTATAATACATATCAAAAAGGAAGTGATTTTCCATGAATGATACAATAGTTGCGATAGCTACTGCTCAAGCACAAGGAGCAATATCAATTATTAGAGTATCAGGTGAAGATGCAATAAATATAGTTAACCCATTATTTAAAGAAAAAGATTTAACTAAAATTAAATCCCATACCATAAATTATGGGCATATTATATATAAAAATGAAATAATAGATGAAGTACTTCTTTCTGTTATGAAGGCACCTAAGACATATACAAAAGAAGATGTAATAGAAATTAATACCCATGGATCAGCTGCGGTAGTAAAAAAAATAATAGAGATTCTTTTAATACTAGGTTGTAGATTAGCAGAACCAGGAGAATTTACTAAAAGAGCTTTTTTAAATGGAAGAATAGATTTAACACAATCTGAGGGAGTAATGGACATAATTAAATCAGATACTGAATACACAAGAAAAATGGCAATAAATCAGTTATCAGGTAAAGTGTCGTCTTTAATTATAGAACTAAGGGATAAAATTGTGAGTTTAATTTCTAATATAGAAGTAAACATAGATTATCCTGAATATGAAGATATAGAAGTTGTTACCGTTGATAAAATAAAACAAGAAGTTCATGAAATGTTAGATAAATTAAATAAAATTGTTAAATTATCTGAAGATGGGAAAATAATAAAAGATGGTATTAAAACAGTTATTTTAGGAAAACCAAACGTAGGAAAATCAAGTTTATTAAACGCACTTTTAGAAGAAGAAAAAGCTATTGTAACTGATATAAAAGGAACAACAAGAGACATAGTTGAAGGAAACATAATAGTAGGGGGAATAAAATTAAATTTAATAGATACGGCAGGTGTTAGAAAATCCGATGATTTAATTGAAAAAATAGGAATTGAAAAAAGTCTTAATTTAATAAATGAAGCTGATTTAATTTTACTAATGTTAGATGCATCAGAACAATTATCAGATGAAGATAAGTTTTTAATAGAAAAAACAAAAAATAAAAAAAGAATAGTAATAATGAATAAAACAGATTTAAAGATTAAAAATTCATATAATGAAAAAACAATTAAAATAAGTATTAAAAATAATAATGGAATAGATAATATAAAAGATGAAATAAAAAAAATATTTAACGTAGAAGAAATTATAAATAAAAATATAACAATTTTTACAAGTGCAAGACAAATTGCTTTACTTAAGTCTGCAATTAAATCATTAAAAGAGGTTCAAAAAGGGGTAGAAAAAAATAAAGAAATAGACATGATAGAAATAGATTTAAAATTAGCTTGGGAGTACTTAGGTGATATAATAGGTGCTAATTATAGTGAAGAATTAATTGATAATTTATTTAGTAGATTTTGTTTAGGCAAATAAAAAGTTAAGTAATTAACTTTTTTTTAAGTTTGTTGTATAATACCAAAAGAAACGAAGGTGGATTTATGAAATATGACATTATAGTAGTGGGGGCAGGTCATGCAGGATGTGAGGCAGCACTTGCAAGTGCTAGATTAGGTAAAAAAACACTACTTATTACGATAAACATAGATAATGTAGCAGATATGCCATGTAATCCATCTATTGGTGGTTCTGCAAAGGGAATTGTTGTAAGAGAAATAGACGCATTAGGAGGAGAAATGGGGCGTAATGCAGATAAAACCCTTCTTCAAATTAAGATGCTTAATTCCTCTAAGGGACCTGCTGTAAGAAGTTTAAGAAGTCAAGCAGATAAAGTAAGCTATAAAAAAGAAATGATAAATACTTTAAAAAATACTTGTAATTTAACAATAATGGAATCAATAGTAAAAGATTTAATTGTTGAAAATAATAAAGTAAAGGCAATAACAACAGAAGATAATAAAACAATTTATTGTAATGCATGTATATTAACCACAGGTACTTATTTAAAAGCGGATATATTAGTAGGAGATAATAGAACGCCAAGTGGACCACATGGTGAAAAACGTGCTAATTTTTTAAGTGATAATTTGGCAAAGTTAGGTTTTAAATTATTAAGATTAAAAACGGGAACTCCACCTAGAATAGAAAGATCTTCAATTGATTTTTCTAAATTAAAAAAGGAAGATGGAGATGATTGTGCGTTAACATTTAGCTTTGATAATATAGTTTATTATGATTATAAAAATCAAGTTCCTTGCTATTTAACTTATACTAATGAAAAAACTCATAAAATAATAATGGATAATTTAAATAAGTCAGCTATGTATGGTGGTTTTTATGAAAATTTAGGTACAGGGCCTAGATATTGTCCTTCAATAGAAGATAAAATTGTAAGATTTAAAGATAAGGAAAGACATCAATTATTTTTAGAACCAGAAAGTATGTATTATGATGATATTTATCTGCAAGGCTTTTCTACGTCTATGCCCCATGATATTCAAGAAAAGATGGTTCATTCATTAAAGGGTTTAGAACATGCTAAAATACTAAAATATGCATACGCAATTGAGTATGATGCAATAGATCCACTTCAACTAAAACCAACTCTTGAAACAAAAATAATTGAAAACTTATTTACGGCTGGTCAAATAAACGGGACATCTGGATATGAAGAAGCAGCAGGACAAGGTATAATTGCAGGTATTAATGCAAGTTTAAAATTAGATAATAAAGAACCTTTAATATTATCCCGTAGTGAAGCTTACATTGGTGTATTAATAGATGATTTAGTAACAAAAGGTACCATAGAACCCTATCGTTTATTAACATCAAGAGCAGAATTTAGATTGCTTTTAAGAAGTGATAATGCGGATTTAAGATTAAGTAAAAAGGCCTATGAAATAGGATTGCTTTCAAAAAAAAGATATGAAAAATTAGAAGAAAAAATAAATGAAATAAATCAAATAGAAGAAGAAATGAAAAATATAACTTTTCCAGAATATAAATGCAATTTAAAAGACTATTTAAAAAGACCTGAAATAAAAATAATTGATTATAAAGATAAATTTAGTAAAAATTATAGTAAGGAAGCATTAGAACAAGTAGAAATAAATCATAAATATGAGGGATATATATTAAAAGCAAAAAAAGAAGCTGAAAAAATAATAAGATTAGGTAAAAAACAAATTCCAGAAGATATAGATTATTCAAAAGTTGATAATTTAGCAACAGAAGCAAGACAAAAATTAGAAAAAATAAGACCAAGAACCATTGATCAAGCAACAAGAATAAGTGGTGTAAATCCATCAGATATAGCAATACTTATGGTGTATTTAAAGAGGTTTTATAATGAATAAAGATGAATTTATAAAAGAACTTGAAAAAATAAATATAAAAGTAACAGAAAAACAATTAATGATGCTAGATGTTTATTATAAAATGTTAATTGATTATAATAAACATACAAATTTAACTAGAATAACAAATGAACAAGACGTATACTTAAAACATTTTTATGATAGCTTAACAATAATAAAAGCAGTAGATTTAAAAAATAAAACATTGATAGATGTAGGAACGGGTGCTGGATTTCCAGGCTTAGTATTAAAAATTATTTTTCCAACATTAAAAGTAACACTTCTTGATTCATTAAATAAAAGAATAGAATTTTTAAAATTAGTTATTAATAATCTAAACTTAGAAAATATAAACGTGATACATCAAAGAGCTGAAGAATATGCCCTATCAAATAGAGAAAAATTTGATATAGTAACCTCCCGTGCGGTATCATCTCTTCCAATACTATCAGAACTTTGTATTCCAATGGTTAAATTAAATGGTTATTTTGTTGCAATGAAAGCAGAGGCAAAGCAAGAACTTGAAAACTCAAAAAAAGCCATAAAAACACTAGGAGGAGTTATAAAGGATATCGTTATATTTAAGCTTCCTAAAGATAATGGATTAAGAACATTAATTATAATAGAAAAAAAACAAATAACGAGTGTTAAGTATCCACGTAAATTTTCTGAAATTAAAAAAAAGTCATTGTAATGGTGACTTTTTTGTTGTATTATTTAGTTAATGATAAAGGGGATTAGAAATATGTTTAACAATGATCAAAACTTTAATAATAATTTTAATAATAACACAAATTCGTTCTTTCAAAATTATTCTAATAATATAGATAATCAAAATTCTGATTTGTCCAAAAATAATTTTAATTTAGAATATCAAACTGAACAAGAAATGCCACCAGAATTAGGTGATATAAAAAATTTAAGTGATGCTACTGTATTTAGTGCACCAACCATGGATGTTTTAAGTCCTATGAACGTAATGCCAGAAAATATACCACAGCAGGATTTATTAGATAAGTATGAAAATGGCAACTTAAATAACTTTGAATCTTCAAATACTACGTTACCAAATCAAACAAACCAAGAACCTTCTTTTTTATCACCTGGTATTATACAAAATACTAATAATAGTTATGATATTGATAACAATTATTCGGTAAATAATGATTTTAATTTAGAATCTTCTTTTATTAATTCAGATAATATATCTAAAAATGTTGATGGTAAGTTACCTTTAAATCTTTTTGATAATACAAAAGATAATGATTTTGACATTCAACCCCCTTTAGAAGAATATCATAAACATCAAGAAAATTTAAATGACGAATTAGATTCAAAAGAAGAAAGTTATACTATTTTAGATAATAAACTTAATAATATTGATCAACAAGATAATGATTTAATAAAAGAAAACGATTATAAAATTATAGATAACAAAAAATTAAATGATGAGGATATTAATTTAACTAAGGAACCAAATCAACAATCACAAGATTCACATGACGAAAATGATATATTTAATGAAATAAATAAAGAAGAAAAAGAAGAAATACAAATTTCTAAAGAAGAAGAATCAACAAGTGAAGAACAAAAACAAGAAGAAGAAAACGAAAATGATGATTATGAGATTGTAGAAGATAAAAAAATAAACGATGATGATTTATCTCAATTACAAGATTTAGGCATAGAAAATTCTTATGATACTGAAGATACATTAGATATAATGGATATAAACGAAGAAGAATCATCAAATAAGGAAGAACAAGAAGAAACAGAAAATAAAGAAGAAAAATCTACTAAAGAAATAGTTGATAAAATTAAAGATTTAGTAGAGGAATTAAAAACCGATGGAAAAGATATAAATATAGAAGAATTTGATTTTGAAAAAATGTATCAAATAATAATAAAAATTGATAAATAGCATAAATGGAGGACAAAATGAGAATAGGAATAGCAAATGATCATAGGGCTTATAAAGTAAAAGAGGAATTAAAAAAAATGTTAGATGAATATGATATAGTTGATTATGGTTGTTATTCACAACAAAGAATAGACTATCCTAAATATGCAATAACTTTAGCAGAAGCAGTAATAAATAAAGAAGTTGACTTAGGAATTGTAATGTGTGGTACAGGAATAGGTGTTTCTATTGCATGCAATAAGGTAAAGGGAATAAGATGCGCGAAAATAGATAATAAAGATGAAGCAAAATCTGCTAAAGAACATAATGATGCAAATGTTTTAGCATTTAGTGCACAATCTAATACTGCAAAAGAAATAAAAGAAATGATAGATATATTTATTAATTCGACATTTCTTTCAGATCCATGTTATAAAATTAGAATTGACCAAGTACAAAAATATGAGGAAACTAATGAGTATTAAGATAATTTTATATTGTTTATTTATTCCTTTTAGTATATGGATAATAACATCAACGAACATAGATAAAATATTTAAAAAAAATAGTATTATGCAAATACATTCATTATATTTTGTACTATCTTTAATTTTATCTTATTTGTTAGTTAATTTTTTTGTTGATTTATATAGTACCATTAGTCTTCTTTAAGGAGAATAACATGAAAAAATTTTTATTACTAACATTGCTAATAATATTAATTCCCTTATTCATAGTTGGTTTAAATAATTCAACTAAGATAATAAATAAAATTAAATATGGTATTTATAGTAATAAAATAATTAGAATTAAAAAAAATACTGATGGGCAAATAATAAACGTACCAATAGAAGAATATGTATTAGGAGTAGTAGCAGCAGAAATGCCTGCTTCTTTTAATGCTGAGGCTTTAAAAGCACAAGCGGTGGCATCTAGAACATATGTATTAAATAAGGCACTTAAAAATAATAATGATTATGATGTTACGGATGGAACACAAAACCAAGTTTATATTGATTATGATGGTATGAAAGATAAATGGAAAGATAATTATGAAAAAAATTTAAATAAAGTAAAAACAGCGGTGGAAAGCACAAAAGGAGAGGTTGTTTTATATAATAATAATTTAATTGATGCAATGTTTTTTTCAACAAGTAATGGTTATACAGAAAATAGTGCAGATGTTTTTTCCTCATCAAAACCATACTTAGTAAGTGTTGAGTCTTTTTGGGATAAAACAGAATCTCCGGTCTTTAACACCACTAGCGAAATTTCTAAATCTGAATTTTTATTTAATTTAGGACTTGAAAATAAAAACGAAATTTTAATAAGTAACGTTAAAAAAACTAATACAGGAAGAGTAATTAATTTAACTATAAATGGTAAAACTTTTGATTCAAATAAAATAAAAACAACTTTTAATTTAAAATCAACAAGTTTTGATATAAATATACAACAAGATAAGGTTATATTTAAAGTAAGTGGATATGGACATGGTGTTGGAATGAGTCAATATGGAGCTAACGGAATGGCTAAAGAAGGATATAAATATCAGGATATTTTAAAACATTATTATAAAAATTGTGAAATAAAAAAAATAAATTAATGTATATTTTTTTCACTTTCGTTAAAACTTTAAATGAGGTGAAGAAAATGAAAAGAATAAAATTAAAACCATTTGTAAAAATTTCAATGATTGGAGTAGTATTAATAGTGTTTTTAGTATCAGTTTTATACTTAAATAATAACAAAACTGATACGGTGTCAAAAAATGATAATGATTTTACCTATGTTAATGATTATATCTTTGATAGTTATTATCCAGTAGTAAATCAAGAAGAAAAATTTGTAAGACCATATACTTCTGAGACAGTAAGCATTTATAAAAATTTTTATGATAAAGATGCATCAGAAGAAGAACAACAAAATTCCATTATTTATCACGAAGGAATATATATGCAAAATTCTGGTGTTGATTATAAATCAGAAGAAGGTTTTGATGTAGTTTCATCAGTATCAGGGACAGTAACGAACGTAACAGAAGACACACTATTAGGAAAAACAGTAGAAATAAGAAATTCAAATGAGATAATAATTATGTATCAATCATTAGGTGAAGTTTTAGTAAAAAAAGGCGATAATGTAACTCAAGGACAAGTAATTGCAAAAAGTGGTACTTGTGCATTAAACAGTGATGTAAAACAAGGCTTGCATTTTGAAATGTATAAAAATGGTAGTGTAATCAATCCAGAAAAATATTATGATAAATCTGTAAAAGAATTAACAGAAAATTAATTAAAAAATTAAGAGATTTAAAATAATGAAAAATAAAGATATTGGAATTGATTTAGGCACGGCCAACATCCTAATATACGTAAAAGGAGAAGGAATTGTACTTTCTGAACCAAGTGTTGTTGCAATTGATAAAGAAACAGGCAAGGTATTAGCTATTGGACAGAAAGCACATGAAATGATAGGACGTACACCAGGAAGTGTAATAGCTATAAGACCCCTAAAAGATGGAGTAATAGCAGATTTTGATAAAACAGAAATAATGTTAGATTACTTCATAAAAAAAATAAAAGGTAAAACTTTCTTTAGTAAACCAAGAATTTTAATATGTTGTCCTTCTAACATAACACAAGTTGAAAAAAATGCGATAAGAGAAGTAGCAGAAAGAACAGGTGCTAAAAAAGTATACGTAGAAGAAGAACCAAAAGTTGCAGCAGTAGGAGCCGGACTTGAAATAGGAATGCCAAGTGGTAACATGGTAATTGATATAGGTGGTGGAACAACTGATATTGCAGTTCTTTCATTAGATGGTATAGTTCATAGCGAATCAATTAAAGTAGCAGGTAATACCCTTGACGTAGATATAATAAAATATATAAAAAATAAATATAAATTATTAATAGGTGAGGTAACAGCGGAACAAGTTAAAATGAAAATAGGAACAGTTTTAGATGAATCAAAAGAAAAACAAATGAAGGTAAGAGGAAGAGATTTGTTATCTGGCTTACCGAAAACAATTAATATATCATCAAAAGAGGTAAAAGAAGCAATAAAAGATAGTGTAGAAATGATTATTCATGCTGCTAAAACAGTTTTAGAAAAAATAGAACCTGAAATTTCTGCAGACATAATTGATAAAGGAATTGTTTTAACTGGTGGTGGGGCATTATTAGAAGGATTAGATAAATTAATAGAAAAAGAAATAAAAGTGCCTGTGAAAATAGCAAAAAGTCCACTTACTTGTGTAGCGGAAGGAACAGGTATAATATTAGATAATTTAATATAAAAAGAATTCTCGTGAATTCTTTTTTTATGTTATAATTATAATTAGGTGATAACTATATGATAAATTTTATACTTTGTGATGATAATAAATATGTCACAGATTTAAATGAAACTATCATTAAAAAAGTTGCCATGCCTTATGATTTTAGTTATAAAATATATTCATTTGATAAGTATAATATTAAACTAAAAAATTTAATAAACGCACCATTAGATGTTAAAATTTATATATTAGATTTAGAATTACCAAATAAAACAGGATTAGATATAGCAAGAGAAATAAGGAAGGTTGATTGGGATAGTATTATAATAATATTAACTTCACATGATGAATTAGAACTTAATATGTCTAAACAAAAGTTACTAATATTTGATTTTATATCAAAATTTGATAATTATGAAGAAAGATTATCAGATAGCATAAAAATGATTATAAATAAAATAGATAGGAAAAAAGTAATTTGTTTTAAATGTAATAAAGAAATACACCATGTAAATTTAGACAATATTTTATATATTTATAAAGATAATTTGTCAGATAAAACAACCATAGTAACTGCAACTAATGAATATCCTATAAATGAATCTTTAATTAATATAGTAAGCAAATTAGATTCAAGATTTTATCAAACACATAGAGCATGTTACGTTAATGTTGATAAAATTGATAGTGTTGATTTTAAAAATAGTATAATTAATTTTAATAATGGAAAAAGCATTGATTATTTATCAAGAAATTATAAAAAAGGATTGAGGGAAGTATTATGAATTCATTCTTTATACCACTAATAATTATTTCTCAAACATTTACAGAATATATTGTATTTTTGAAAATAATTAACAACGATAATAATATTAAAAAAAATAAAAAAATATTTATATTTGTAGTATTTTTATCTCAAATGTTTATATCGAATTATGTTTTGCCGGATTATTTAAGATATGTATTTACTATAACTATATTCACATGCACTTCCCATTTTATATTAAAAAAAAATTTAATTGAATCCTTTGTTACTAGTATTTTAACTTTAATTTTAATATCAATAGTAGAAATAATTATAACAATAATTCTTTTCGTTATTGGTATAAAACCACAGCAGATATCGGAAAATATAAACAATCAATTTTTATTAAATATGGTTATATCCTTATTGTCTATTCTCATAATAAATTTAAAGAAAATTTTAGACATTATTTTAAATATAAAAATAATTTGTATAAAAAGAAAGGTTTTATTTAAATACATAATAATAATTTTAATTATAATATATTTGATATTGGCAAAAAATATTTTATTTGCTCGTGTGACCTTGGAAATGATAATAAATCTTATAATATTATTTGTGTCTTTTCTTTTATTCATTTTAATATTTATATCTGATAATAAAAATAGCCAGTTAGAAGAGGCAAATAAACAAATGTTAAATTATGTAACTAAATATGAGAAAATAATAGCAGATCAGGGTAAAGCAAACCATGAATTTAGAAACCAATTAATGGTAATTCGTGGTTATGCTCAAATGAATTCTCCTAAACTTATTGAATATTTAGATTCAATAGTTGATGATACCAAAAAGACACATAGTAGTTATTTGATAAGTCAATTAAATAAATTCCCTGATGGTGGTATTAAAGGACTTTTATATTATAAATTATCTATAATGGATGATGAAAATATAAAGTATGAAATAAATGTAGATACAGGTGTTAAAACAAAGTTAAAATCATTAGACACAATTATTTATAAAAACATAACTAAAATATTAGGTGTTTTATTAGATAATTCAATAGATGCTAGTAAGCAAAGTAAAAACAAAAGAATTATTATATCTGTGACAAATGAAAAATCTAAAGTAATATTTAATATTTCAAATACTTATAAAGGAAAAATTGATGTGTCAAAATTAAGTACGGGTTACACTACAAAAGGAAAAGGACATGGATATGGGTTAAGATTAGTTAAGGATATAATAGATGAAAATGAAAATTTTGAAATTCAAAGATCGGTGGATGAAAATTATTTTGTAACAAATTTTAATATATTAATAAAAAGAAAGAAAAAGTAACATAGTACTTTTTCTTTTATCTTTCTATCATTGATTTTGGCATATTTGGTTCATCAAGCCAAACAATTAAACATCCACTCGTTGCGGTTGCAGCTACTAAAGCACCTAGAGCAGTGATAGCAGAAATAAGCATTGCTTTCATCTTTTTTACCTCCTTATTCTTTTTTTATCCAAACACTTAAGTGTTTAAATCATAATTAGTATAATTTTTATAAGGCATTTTAAATGCTTTATATGTTATTGGTAATATTAAAATGCATTCTATAATAAGACCAAATACTAAACTATTAATAATTAAATTATTTTTAATAAATAAGGATATAGTAAAATAAATTAATACTACTATAATTGAAAGAATTTTAAATTTGATTCTTTTTTTCTTTTTTATTAAAGGTCTTTTTACTGTGTCACAAGGTGCGTAAATTGTTATTATAGCTAATATAATAAAATATAAAATATATAACGTTATAGTATCTAATGATACATATTTACATAAAAACGTTCCGCCAATAAATATAATAGTGGAAAAAATAAGACACGTAATACTGTTGTTAGCGTGCATTCCAAAAGAAAATAATCTAATAAAGTTAAAAGCTATAAGTAAACACAATAATTCTTTAAATATTCCAAATATTAACGCAATACAAAATATTATTATTGTTTTTGTTATGGTTAAATATATTCCTTCTACGCCATACATTACTTCATCAAGCTTTTCGTTAGAAAAATTAGGGTATTGTTTTTTTATTGAACTTCTAATAGATTTTAGAAAACGGTTTTTCATACTGCACCTCGTTATCTATGTTGATTAAATTTTATAATATTTTATATTTATAATTTAAAAAACTTTGCAAAAGGACAAAAAACTAGCTTGAGTTGAAATTAATATAATTAAACATAACATTTTTTAACACTTTAAGCATAAAAAAAGACATATTAAGTATTAAATCAACAAAAAAATTAATTATTTTAGTAACATATAGTAGTCGCTCGCGAAATTTGTCGAAATTTGGTGAACGAAACAGTATTGAAAATAAATGCTTACAGCGGTATAGTATAGTTGTAAGCAATAAGGGAAGTGAGGTGTAAGTACAATGGTTAGAGTGGGTAAGATGAAGTGGTTTAATAACGAAAAAGGATATGGCTTTATCGAAGGCGAAAATGGTGAAGACATATTTGTTCATTATTCCGCTATCAAACAAGATGGTTATAAAAGTCTTTCAGAAGGTCAAATAGTTGAATATGAATTATTAGAAACTGAAAAAGGATTGCAAGCTATCAATGTAAAAGAAGTATCAAATGCTACTGTCAAACAGTAGCATTTGTTTTAGTATTATGATATAATTTAATTATAGGAGGATTGATAATATGAAATATAATATTCGTGGTGAAAAAGTAGAAATTACTTCAGCTATAAGGTCATATATTGAAGACAAAATTGGAAAGTTGGATAAGTATTTTGAAAATTCAAATGATATTAATGCTAATGTTGTTATAAAGGTTCGTGGTAAAGAACAAAAAATTGAAATAACTATTCCAGCAATGCATTACACATTAAGAAGTGAAGAGTCTCACGATGATTTATATGCTGCAATTGATCTTACGGTAGATAAGTTGGAAAGGCAGATAAGAAAAAATAAAACAAAAATCAATTCTAGAATAAAGAAAAATGTTATTCAAAATTTTGAAATGGATTTAGAAGACGATTTTGATGAAGATAATTCATCAGTGTTAAAAAGAAAAAAAATTGATATGAAACCTATGGACGAAGAAGAAGCAATATTACAAATGAATATGTTAGGACATTCGTTTTTCGTGTTTAAAAATATAGATACTAATTCTATTTGTGTATTATATTTAAGAAAAGATGGAAATTACGGAATTATCGAAACAAAATAATAATAAACTTAAAAGAAAATAATTAATATAGCTTTAATTATTTTCTTTTTTTTGTTACAATATTTTTTATGGGAGATGATGGAATCTATGTTTAAAGTTTTTAAAAAAATTTTTGATCATGAATATAAAGAATTAGAAAGATTTAAATTAATCGCGGATGATATTTTTAAATTGGAAGAAGATTATTCTAAAAAATCAGATAAACAATTAAAGGATATGACATCAAAACTTAAAAAGCGTTTATCAAATGGGGAAACTGTCGACGATATTATAGTAGATGCTTTTGCAACTGTTAGAGAAGCTGCATATCGAGTTATAGGTGAAAAACCTTTTTATGTTCAAGTATTAGGGGCTTTAGCTATTCATTTTGGAAACATTTCTGAAATGAAAACTGGTGAAGGTAAGACTTTGACTTGTGTAATGCCAGCATATTTAAATGCCTTAACTGGAAAAGGAGTCCACGTAGTAACAGTAAATGAGTATTTAGCAAGTCGTGATGCTAAATGGATGGGACAAATTTATAATTATTTAGGATTAAGTGTAGCAGTTAACTTAAGAGATATGTCTGCTAAGGAAAAACAAGAAGCATATAATTCTGATATTTTGTATTCAACAAACAATGAATTAGGATTTGATTATTTAAGGGATAATATGGTTGTTAGAAAAGAAGATAGAGTGCAAAGACCTCTTTTCTTTGCCATAATCGATGAGGTTGATTCCGTATTAATAGATGAGGCTAGAACTCCTTTAATTATTTCAGGAGGAGTAATGAAGTCTGCCAACTTATATAAAGCTGCTGATAGATTTGTAAAGACTTTAAAGGAAAATGAAGATTATACAATAGATGAAAAAACAAGGGATATAACTTTAACAGATCAGGGAACAGCAAAAGCAGAAAATCATTTTAAGATAGATAATCTTTATGATATAGATCATTCTGCTTTAGTTCATCATATTAATCAGTCATTAAAAGCTAATTATACAATGCATAATGATGTTGATTATGTTGTCCAAGATGGAAAAATAGTAATCGTTGATCAATTTACAGGAAGACTTATGCCTGGAAGAGCATTTTCAGATGGTCTTCATCAGGCAATCGAAGCAAAAGAAAATGTTCAGATTCAAGAAGAAACTAAAACTCTTGCAACTATAACTTTTCAAAATTACTTTAGAATGTATGAAAAATTATCTGGTATGACAGGTACTGCTAAAACAGAAGAAGAGGAATTTAGAAGTATATATAATATGTTCGTTATAGAAATACCTACTAACAAACCAGTAATAAGAAAAGATGTATCTGATTTAATATATTCTTCTAAAAATGAAAAATATAAAGCTATTGTTTCAGAAATAAAACAAAGACATGAAAAAGGACAACCGGTTTTAGTTGGAACAATTGCAATAGAAACTAGTGAATTGATAAGTAACTTATTAAAAAAAGCTCATATAAAGCACGAAATATTAAACGCTAAAAATCATGCTAGAGAAGCAGAAATTATTGCTCATGCTGGAGAAAAAGGTTCTGTTACTATTGCAACAAATATGGCTGGCCGTGGAACGGATATAAAATTAGGAGAAGGAGTTAAAGAACTTGGCGGATTATGTGTAATAGGAACGGAAAGGCACGAATCAAGGCGTATTGATAATCAATTAAGAGGTCGTTCTGGTCGTCAGGGAGATCCTGGATATAGTCAATTTTTTGTTTCTTTTGAAGATGACTTAATGGTTAGGTTTGGAACAGATAGATTTAAAAGTATTTTGGAAATGGCTGGTTTAGATAGTCAAAGAAATATGAGGAGTAAAACAATTACCCATTCTGTTGAAACTGCGCAAAAAAGAGTAGAAGGTAATAATTTTGATGCTCGTAAACATCTTTTACAATATGATGATGTAATGGGAAAACATCGTGAAATAATGTATTCAAAAAGAAATGAAATATTGGATAATGATGATATTCACGAAATGGTTATTAACACAATAAAAGAACATATTTCTAGTGTTGTACGTAATCATATGAATGAACATGGTGTAATATTAGAAAGCGAATGTAATGAGATTGTTGAGTATGTTAATGAAAACTTGTTAAAGACATCAAATTTAAAATTATCTGAAATTTTGAATAAAGAAACAAACGAGATAATTGAGTTAATAGAAGAAAAAGCAATTAAAGAATATCAAAATAAAATAGATAAACTTCCTTTAGAAATTAGGAATGATTTTGAAAAAGCAATTTCTCTTAGAGTAATAGATAACTATTGGATGGAACATATAAATACAATGGATCACTTAAGAGAAGGTGTTTCGTTAAGAGGTTATGCAAATGAAGATCCACTTCAAGCATATATAAGAGAAGGATTCGAATTATTTGATAATATGCTAGACAAAATAAATAAAGATATAACTTTGTATCTTTTAAAGGCGGAAATAAGGCAAAATCTTGAAGCAAAGCAAGTTAAAGGCACTGCAAATTCTGGTGCGGAAAAAGTAACAAAAACAAAAACTATAAAAAATGGAAAAAAAGTAGGTCGTAATGATCCATGTCCTTGCGGGAGTGGTAAAAAGTATAAGAACTGCTGTGGTAAATAGACCCTAATCCCTTATAAATTAAGGATTCAAAAGAAAATACAAGAAGTGAGAATTCCTATAAAAGTTGAAAAATAATGCATTTTGTTTGCAAATTGTTTGCAAAAAAAGCTAAATGTTTGCAAAAACGAGAATAATGCCTTATAAATTAAGGAATATTCTAATGCAAACATTTTTTATTTAAATATTTTAATATTCCTAAAGAGGTGAGATATGCGTATAGGTATTGATATTGATAATGTTTTATCAAATTTTAATGAAGTATTATTAAATGATTATATTAACCATGACAAAGAATTAGGGAATAATGGTATAGTCAAAAGTAATGTTTATATAAGAGATATGTTCAACTGGACAAAAGATGAAGAACAGCAATATTATCATAATAATATTGAAAGAT
>CANQZW010000005.1 GCA_947628435.1 uncultured Bacilli bacterium
GATATCATTTCTAATAATTTTATTAAAACTAATCAAAAATAACATATTAAATCAGTAAAATACCTAAACTCAAATAATTGACTTATTGTTACATTTATATTAAAATTATATTTAGAATAGAAGGTGTGTTTGATGAAGAAGTTTTTAAATTTGATTTTATTTATATGTATATTTTGTTTTTGTGGGGTAATAAGGGTTGATGCTGCTACAATAAAACTTGATAAAACATCAGCTAAACCAGGTGAAAACGTAACCCTAACTGTTAGTGATGCAAAAAGTAATAGTGGATACACATTAGGTTATGATAATACATTACTTGAAATTACTAGTGGTTCGTGTGGTGGATCAAATATTGAAACTGACAAAGTTAAAGATGGATGTAATGTTATTTTTAAGATAAAACAAGCATCACTAACTAGTGATAAATCAGTTTCTTTTACGTTAACTGATAAAGCATCAAGTGAGGAAACTACTCCTATTACGTTAGTTATAAAAGCTAATACTGTTGTAACAACCCCAACAACGACTACAACCCAAGCCCCTAAATCAAATAATGCAAATTTAAAAACTTTAGAAGTAAAAGCAAATGATGGTAGTGATGTTGTATTATCTCCAGCGTTTAATAGTGGTGTTTATGATTATACAGCAACGGTTGACGCAACAATTAAAACGATTAATATAAACGCAACTTTAGAAGATAATAAATCAAATATGATAATTAGTAATAATGCTAATGAAGAGTTAGTTGCAGGAGAAAATAATAAAATAGTTATAACGGTAACGGCCGAAGATGGTGTTACTAAAAAGGCTTATAATATTAATATTAAAAGGGAAGCTTTGACTGCGGATGCTACTTTAAAATCTCTTGAAATAAAAGAGTGTAAGGATTTTAAATTTAAGGAAGATAAGTTTTCTTATAATGTAAAGGTTGCAAATTCGGTTAATAGTTTAAGTATTGATTATGTTTTATCTTCTTTGGATGCAACCGTTAGTATTAGTGGTAATAAAAATTTAAAAAATGGTTCTAAGGTTAAGATTTTAGTAACGGCCGAGGATGGTACTAAAAAAGAGTATATATTAAACATAGTTAAATCATTAAAGGTTACTAAGAAAAATGTAAATAATGTAGTTCCAGAAAAGAATCCTTTGATTATAATGGCCTTATCAATGATTGGATTTGGACTTATAGGTGGAATAATTTATGTAGTTAAAAAGTAAGGTAAACCTTACTTTTTATCATTTTTAATAAATTCTCTTAAAATTTTGGTAAGAGCTCTTTTTTCTATTCTAGATACGTAGCTTCTTGATATTTTAAAATCTTTAGCAATTTGTTTTTGTGTTTGTTCTTTTTGATTATAAAGGCCATATCTTTTTATTATTATTTCTTTTTCTCTATCAGTTAAAACATCTATGAATTTGTATAATAATTTTATATTATCTTGTAAATCTATGTCACTAACGTAATCTGGATTAGGGGTTTTTAAAATATCTAAAAAAGATATTTCATTTCCTTCTTTATCAAATCCTACTGATTCGTTTATGCTTATGTTTTTAGCATTTTTTTTATTTGATCTATAAAACATTAGTATTTCATTTTCTACGCATCTTGCAGCATAAGTTGTAAGTTTTGTTCCGTTTTTATTTGAAAACGTATCAATTCCTTTTATTAAGCCGATTGTTCCAATGCTTATTAAATCGTCGATATCATCTTTACCATTATCATATTTTTTTACGATGTGTGCAACTAATCTTAAATTATGTTCAATAAGCTTATTTCTTGCATTTTTATCACCATTAAGCATTTGATTTATTAATTTATCTTCTTCTTGTTTAGTAAGTGGATCAGGAAAGGTTTTGCTACCATAACTTCCTGTACCAATTAAGATACCTTTTATTATTTGTGTAATAATACTTAAAAACAAATTTATCACTCCTGATAAATTATATGAAAAAATACACTTTATTTATGTTATAATAAAATCATAAAAGGGGATTAGATATGAATAAGAAAAAAGCAGTAAACATTATTTATGTGTTTGTTTTTTGTATTATAATATTAAATACTCTTGTATCATATTTTTCTTATAAGGAAATTTGCGATAATAAAAAACCAAAAATAGCAATTAACGAGGTAAGAAAAGATGATAAAATTATATATAATTTATTACTTTATAAGGTAATAGTATATCAAAAAGAAAATATAAGAACGGTTAATCTAAAACTGTTTTTCTTAGATTAATTTGAAAGGGTAGTTTATGGTAAATATAAGTTTTGATTTTAATTTGTTTAATAATTATTATTATTTTTATGAACGTTTGTTAGTTATTCTTTTTTCACTTATCCCATCAGTTATATTAGTAGGTTTTGTATTATACTCTGATAGAAAAAGTAAAGAACCAAAAAAGAACATTATTATATGTTTATTATCTGGAATTTTAACAATTGCAGTTGCAGGTTATTTTGAAAATTTAATTATGCCATTTTTTTCTAATAACGTTATATTAACGTACGTATGGGCTTTTATTGAAGAGATATCTAAAATAGCAATTTTCTTTTTATTCATTTTTGATAATAAGCATTATGATGATATATATGATGGTTTAGTTTATATGATGCTTATTGCACTTTCTTTTGCAGGTTTGGAAAATATTATGTATGCTTTTTCAGAAAATACTGTATCAAATAGTATAAGTTTAGCTTTAATGCGTGATTTTACTACCATACCGCTTCATGTAATATGTGGTATTGTTATTGGATTTTTTATATCTCTTGGTAGTTTTTCTAAAGATAAAAATAAAAAATATATTAATTTTAGTTTATGCGTATTAATTCCATCAATTATTCATGGAACATATAATACATTAATGAATTTACTTGGTAATTTAAAAATAGATTATAATAATGTTATTCTTGTTATAATTTTTGAGATAATTCCATTATTGGTTATTATGGCTTTGCTTTTTTACATTGCAATTAAATTTTCTAAAAAAGCAATTGATCTTAATAATATATTTATAAATGATGGTAAATACGATGAAAAATATGATTATTTAATGACTAATAGTGAATATTATAATAGTTATTCTAGAGCTAAAAGAATAAAACTATATAAGAAAATAAGTTTGATAAACAAAGAGGATGATATATCATGATAAAAAGATTTTTACCAGACATATATAAAGAAAATATATTTACCATTAATTATGATAAACTTAAAAAAAATGGGATTAAGTGTCTTTTATTTGATTTAGATAATACCATATCCCCTGCAAAGGAAGTAGTATTAGAAGATAAGGTAAAAAAATTATTTAATAAATTAAAAAAGGATTTTAAAGTGATTTTATTTTCTAATAATTTCCCTAAAAGGGTATGTAAGTTTGGTGATTTTTATTCGGTGGATATTGTGTGTCTTTCATTAAAGCCCTTAACGTATAAATATAAATATATATTAAAAAAATATAATTTTAAAAATACTGAAGTAGCGGCCATAGGAGATCAGTTATTAACGGATATTCAAGGTGGTAATAAAATGGGATTTACAACGATTTTAGTAAATCCTATTAGTGATATAGATGAAACTGAAACATGGCTTAACAGACAAATAGAAAAAAAGATATTTAAAGTTTTTGAAGAAAAACAGTATCTAAAAAAAGGAAGATATTATGACTAAAAAATGTGCTGGATGTGGTGCTTTACTTCAAAGTGATGATCCAAAACAAGCGGGATATGTTGATTATAAGTTTTATTTTGATGCGGCCGTTTGCAGAAGGTGTTTTAGGATTAAAAATTATGGGGAATACCAAGTTATAGATAAAAATACAAATGATTATAGAAAATTTTTTGATATCGTAAAAAGTAAGAAAGAGCTTGTTTTGTTTTTATGTGATGTTTTATCACTAGACGATAGCATAAATGAACTTAATGAATTTAAAGGAAGTGTAATTTTAGTAATTACAAAAATAGATTTATTACCTAAATCTGTAAAACAAGCAAAATTAAAAAAATATATTAATGAAAATTATGATTTAAACGTAAAGGAAATTATTTTTTTAAGTAGTAAGAAAAATTATAATATTGATTTATTATTTAAATACATAAATGAATATAAGAAAAGCGAAAAAGTATATTTAGTTGGTAATACTAATGCTGGTAAAAGTACTTTGATAAATACTTTAATTAAAAGTTTTAATACTAATTTTAATAGTTTAATTACAACAAGTGTATCTCCCGCAACTACGCTTGATTTTATAGAGGTTAAATTAAATGATTCTATTACTTTAATTGATACTCCTGGTATTATTGATAATAACAGTTTTTTATATAATGAAAAACCAAGTACAATAAAGTTAATATCTTGTAGATCTGAAATAAAACCAAGAACTTACCAAATGAAACCTAATCAATCTATTATTATTGATAAGTATGCTAGGATAGATTATTTAAGTGATACAAAAAATAGTTTTACGCTATATTTATCTAACGATGTTAAAGTAAGAAGAATAAATATTAATACTAATAGTTATTTAAAAGATTTAAAGTTAAATAGCTTTAATTTAGATGATAATAATGATATTGTAATAAATGGACTTTGCTTTTGTAAGATAACTAAAAAGGCTAAAGTAAATGTTTACGCAAAAGAAAATGTTAAAGTTTATAATAGAAAAAATCTAATATAAATTTCTTGACAAAATAGTTTTATAATATTATTATATCTTAATATTTTTGTAAGGGATGTTGTATATGAATAAAAAACAAAAATCAGTTGGAAACATTAATAAATATAATGTTTTTGTAATGGGTAAATTAAATGAAAAAACGTTAACAGAGTTTTTAAATAACCCAAGTTTGGATAAGTTTGATTCGAGATCTGAGGAGTTTTTTAAAGATGGTATAAATATGGGTTATTGGTTTGGATTAAATATGGATCGTATTATTTTTTCTGAAAATAAGTTATGTGTTGAAATAAAAAAACAATATGAATTAAAAAAGAAAAGAGATAAATCAAGAAATATAATTTTTAAAAGAAAGTATAAGTATGAGTTTTATGCATTAAAAGATTTAAATAAATTTAATCGTAATAATGATTTAATTTTTAAAGATGGATCAAAAATTGGAAAATGGTTAAAAGAAAATAAAAGAGATATTTTATCATCTGATGCTTTAATAGATAAACATATAAAAAAGCAGTATGAAAATTATTTAAAATTCAAGCGTTTAGAATTAGAATTTTTAAACGCACCAATAGATAAATTTTCACAATATAAATGTGTTAAATTTATGTCAGGAGCAATAATGAATTTTTGGTGGGAATGTAATATGGATATAATTCTATCATCAACGGATGAAATTTCTAATAATATAAGAACACAGTATGAGAAGTATTGTTCCTCTTATGGTAAAAATAACGATCAAAAAGAAGCTTTTATAAAAAAATTATAAGCTTCTTTTTTTTCGACATTAATTTTAAATATATTATCTTAATATGTAATTGGGTGATGATTATGAAAAAAACTTTTTTATGGATTTTTATAGCTTTAATATCAGGCGCAATATTAGGAAAATTAACATTTGATAAATATGAAAATTTAGATGTTAAGCCAGTAATTAGTTTAGATAAAAACGTTTATATGTTAAAATACGGAACGTATTCTAATTTAGATGAGATGCAAGATGATGTAACTACAATAGATAGATACGTTTATATAGAAGATAATAACGAGGTTAAGGCTTATGTAGCTATTTGTACTACTAAAAAAAATATAGATAAAATAAAAGATATATATTCAAATAAAAACATTAATTTAACAACCGAGAAAGTTAATATTGATAATAGTGAGTTTATACAAAATTTAAACGAATATGAAAAATTATTAGATGCGACTGATGATGAAAAATCATTATTAATGATACAAAATCAAATTTTATCAAGCTATGAAAAGATGGTAGTTAATAATGAGTGATGTACTAATTAAACAAATTCCTGTTAGTGAAAGACCAAGAGAAAGATTAATTAAGTATGGCGCAAAAAGTTTGTCTACTGAGGATTTAATAGCAATTATTATGAAAACAGGAACAAAGGATTATTCGTCAAAATATTTGGCATCACAAGTGTTAAAATTAGTTAAAAATGTCTCGGATTTAAAAAACATAACATTAAATAATTTAATAAAAATTAATGGAATAGGAGTAGTTAAAGCAATAGAATTTATCGCAGCATTAGAATTAGGTAGAAGAGTTTATGATGAGGTTTTACTTGAAAACAATTTGAAATGTAACAGTGCACAAAAAATATATAAACATTTTAGATCAGAATTATTAGGAGTTAATCAAGAATATTTTTTTTGTTTATACTTAGATCAAAACAAACATTTAATTGATAAAAAATTATTATTTAAAGGTACTTTAAATAAAAGTCTTATTCATCCAAGAGAAATATTTAAATGGGCTTATTTATCATCAGCGGCATACATAATATGTGTTCATAATCATCCGTCTGGAAACGTTATTCCTTCTAGTGAGGATATTAATGTTACTGATGCTTTAGTTAAAATAGGAAAATTACAGGGTATTTTTGTTATTGATCACATAATAATAGGTAATAATAATTATTATAGTTTTTATGAAAATGATGTATTAGAAAGGTGAGTAAGGTGAAGAAAAAATTAAATACAAATAATAAAAAAGTAAGAAAGAAAATTATTTTGTCAATTGTTTTATTAATATTTTTACTTTTTACATCTAGTTGTTTAGTATTAATTGAACGCAACTATTTTTTTGCTGAAAAAATATTTAAAGATGTATCAAGTAAAATAAATTCTTACGTAGTTTCTAATTTTTATTCTGTAAATAATTCAAGTTCAAACGTACTTTTATCAAAAATAGAATATCTTCAAAAAGAAAATAATGAATTAAGAAATAATTTAAAGTTAGATGAAAAAACGTATGATTATACGGATGCACAAATAATAAATCATACTATTAAAAATTGGTATGATAAAGTAGAAATTTCAAAAGGCTTTAATGCTGGTATAAAAAAAGATGATGTTGTTATATCAAAACAAGGCTTAGTAGGTTTTGTAAGTAAAGTTTCAAAAAACGCAAGTGAAGTAAGTTTAATTACAAGTGTATCAGATAAGAAAATGTTATCAGTTCTAGTGCAAACGTCTTACGGTAATTTATCTGGGGTTCTTAAGGATTATGATTTAAAAAAAGGCTTGTTTAAGGTTACGGATGTTATGAGTAAAAATCCTATATTAGCAGGAGATAAAGTTGTTTTATCTGGATATGATAATGATTTATATAAAGGAATATATATTGGTATGGTAGTTAAAGAACAAACAAGTAATTATGGTCTTAGTAAAACTTTGTGGGTAGAATCAAGTGTTAATTTTGATGATTTACTATTTGTTCAAATAATAAAGGAGAAAAAATGATAATTACGATTATATTATTTATAATATCTATTTTACTTGAGGGTGTATTACCTAATATATTAAGAAACATTACACCTTTTTTTGTAATTTGTGTAATTATATTAGGTAGTATATATAATAATAATCAAGATAAATTTTATTTATCGTGTTTTGTTTTTGGAATTATTTATGATCTTATTTATACAAACTTTATTTATTTACATGGTTTTATATATCTTTTTTTAGCATGGATTTCATTTTCTTTGTTAAATAAAAAAAGTGGATTTATAAAGATCTTTCTTACTTATTTTTTACAAATGTTTATATATGTTTTTATATTGGTGTTATTTACTTTCTTTTATGGGCATTATGATTTTTATAAAATAATTCATATATTATGTGATGGTATAATTGTAAATATAATATATTTTTTATTAGTTTATTTAACATACTTTGTCATTAATTGTATATTTAAGAATACAAACAAAAAATACTCATATTAATGAATTAGGTGATTAATATGATAAGTAAAGATTCATTTAATAAAATAAATAAAGTAAAAGCTACTGATGAAAAAAATAATAGTTTTTTAAAGAAAATTATCTTTTCAACAACAGTTAAAATTTTAATTATTATAATACTTTTTTTATCATCTCTTATATATATAAAACAAAGTGATAAAAATAAAAAAAATTATGAGAAAATAGTTTATAATAATTCACTTTCTTTTGCAAAAATTTATAATGTTTATAAACAATATTTAGGAGATGTTATACCATTTAAAAATACTATGAAAGATGATGCTAAATTAGTTTCTTCTGAAAAAATAGCATATGAAAAAATACAAAAAGAAAATAATGGGTATATGTTATTAGTTTCTAATAATTATGTTGTTCCAACAATTAAAAGTGGGATAGTAATTAAAGTAGATGAAAAAGGTTTATATAAAACACTTATAACGATTCAAGATAAAAATGGACTTAATATTACATATGGATGTTTAAATAACCTTAACGTTAAACTATATGATTATGTAGAAAAAGGAGAAATATTAGGTAGTGCTGATAAAAAATTATATTTAATTTTTGAAAAGGATGATAAGTATTTATCTTATGAGGAGTATATATAAGAAAATAGAAATTAAAAAAGAACTTTTAATATTGCTTTTTTTAGCATTTATTTCAGGTTTATTTAGAGATGTTTTAATCTTTTTTATGGTTATTTTTATACATGAACTAGGGCATATTACAAGTTCATTATTATATAATTGGAAAATTAAAAAGGTAAGCTTTGGAATTTGTGGTGGGTATATTACTTATGATGAAAAAATAGATAAATCGTTTAAAGAAGAATTTTTAATTGCCATATCTGGTTTTTTATTTCAAATTCTGTTTTATTTAATCGCATACTTTTTCTATAATAATAACATAATAGATATAAAATTAATGATGCTTATAAAAAAATATAATTATGGTATTTTCATATTTAATATTCTTCCTATTGTACCTCTTGATGGTTCTAAAATAATAAATGTCATATTAAATATTATTTTTCCATATAAAAAATCTCTTAAGTTAACTTTTTTACTTTCTTTTTTATGTATTGTTTTAGTAACTTTATATATGGTTTTTTTTGGAATTAAATTAGAATTAAGTTATTTAGTGATTTTATTATTTTTATTAAAAAAGATAATTGATTTATATAAAGATATTCCAAATTTATTTAATAGGTTTTTGTTTGAAAGATATGCATATCCAAATAAAAATAATAAAATAAATATTATTAAGGGGTGTTTTTTAAACAAATTAAAAAGGCAAACAACTAGCGTTTTTATAATAAATAAAAAAAGATATAAAGAATCTGAAATACTATCGAAAGTATTTGACTAATTTATTTATGTATGATAAAATTAATTCGTTTGAATGAACTTCTTGTTCTTCAACCACACAGAAAAGGTTTAAAGTAAACAATTATGTACCTTAATGGTGAGTCTATTAAATGAGAAGGAGGAATAAATATGAAAGCAGTTATTGAAACTGGTGGTAAACAATATCGTGTTGAAGAAGGCTCAGTTATATACGTTGAAAAATTAGACGTAGAAGCTGGAAAAACATATACTTTTGATAAAGTAATTATGGCTGGTGATAAAGTTGGAACTCCATATGTTAAAGGAGCTAACGTAGAAGCAAAAGTAGAAAAACATGGTAAACAAAAAAAGATTGTTATTTTTAAGTATTTACAAAAGAAAAGCTCTCATAAAAAACAAGGTCATCGTCAACCATATACTAAGCTTACAATTACTAAAATTAACGCCTAGTTATTGGTGATTTATATGATAAAAATAAAAATAAATAAGGATAAAAATTATATTAAAGAAGTAATTATATCTGGACATTCTCTTTATGATGATTATGGGAAGGATATAGTTTGTGCATCCGTTTCTAGTATTGTTATAACAAGTGTTAACCTAATTTTAAAAATTGATAAAACAACCATAAAAGTTAAACAAGATAACGGATTAATACATGTAAACGTATTAAAAAATGAAGAAATAGTTGATAAGATTTTACGAAACATGATTGACATGTTAGAAGAATTATCAAAAGATTATGAAAAAAACGTTAAAATTATATAGAGGAGGTGCTTTTAATGTTAAAGTTAAACATTCAATTATTTGCACACGTTAAAGCTCAAGGTTCAACTCATAACGGACGTGATAGTGAAGGAAGAAGACTAGGAGCAAAAGCTGCTGATGGTGAACTTATTCAAGCAGGATCAATTATATATCGTCAAAGAGGAACAAAAATTTATCCTGGTGTTAACGTAGGAATGGGAAAAGATCATACGTTATATGCTTTAATTACTGGTTATGTTAAATTTGAACGTAAGGGTAAAGATAAAAAACAAGTAAGTGTTTATATAGAAAAATAATTCTACTTTTGTAGAGTTATTTTTAGTTTAATTTATTAATACGTATTATTTTAATTAGAAATATGTTAAAATCTTTATGAGGTGAAATATTATGCGTTATAACATTGTAAAAGATGCTAATAAAATTATTGATAATAGTGAATATTTAATAAAAAATCCTGAAAATTATAAAGGAAAATGGAAAGAGGTATTTGGTAATAATAACCCAATTTGCTTGGAGCTTGGAATGGGTAGGGGTAGCTTTATTATTGATATGGCAAAAAAACATCCAAACATAAATTATATAGGTTTGGAATTAGATAAATCACAAACTGCTACTGCTATAAAAACGATAGGAAATCAAAAAATAAATAATTTAAAAATGATATGTAAAGATGCTCATGATTTACTTTGTTTTTTTGGAAAAGAAATAGATACAATTTATTTAACATTTTCTGAGCCATGGCCGAAAAAACAAGATGAGAAAAAAAGGTTTACTCATGAAAGTTATTTAAAAATATATGATAGAATATTTAAGAAAAATAAACACATAATTTTAAAGACGGATAATAAAATACTATTTGCATCAGCATTAGAAAGTTTAAGTAAGTACTGGTATGTTTTTGATAAGGTAAGCCTAGACTTACATAATGATGAAAGAAATATAGATAATATAATGACTGATTTTGAAAAACAATATTTTAAAGAACATAGAAAAATATATTATTTGGATGCATCTTTTAAATAAAATTTAAAATATAATAAAGGGAGAATTTTATATGTTTGTTGATGAGGTTATAATAAAGGTTAAGGCAGGTAATGGTGGAGATGGTTGTACTGCCTTTAGAAGAGAAAAATTTATTCCTGATGGAGGGCCATACGGTGGAAACGGTGGTAAGGGAGCAAGTATTATTTTTAAAACTGATTTAGGTCTTAGAACCCTTTTGGATTTAAGGTATCAAAAATTAATTAAGGCACCAAAGGGTGCTAACGGGGAAGGTAAAAATAAAAATGGTAAAAAAGCAGAAGATATTATTATAAAGGTTCCCGTTGGAACTACGGTTAAAGATATGGATACTGGCTTAATTATTGCAGATTTAACTAAAGAAAACGATAGTGTTGTAGTTGCAAAAGGTGGTCGTGGTGGTCGTGGTAATACTGCTTTTGCAACTGCTAGTAATCCTGCTCCTAATTTTTCTGAACATGGCGAAGAAGGGGAAGAAAAACAATTAAAAATAGAGTTAAGACTTTTGGCAGATGTTGGATTTGTCGGTATGCCATCAGTAGGAAAATCAACTATTTTATCTAAAATTTCTAGATCTAAACCTAAGATAGCTGCCTATCACTTTACAACGTTAAATCCTAATTTAGGAGTTGTAAAAACAATTGATGGTAGGACTTTTGTTGCAGCGGATTTACCAGGTTTAATAAAAGGTGCATCGCTAGGTGAGGGTTTGGGTGATAAGTTTTTAAAACATATTGAAAGAACGCGTGTTATAGCACACGTTATTGATATGTCTGGATTAGAAGGAACCGATCCGATAGAAAGTTATGAAATAATTAATAAGGAGCTTAAAGATTTTAGTGATAAATTAATAAAAAAACCACAAATTGTTATAGCTAATAAAATGGATTTAGAAGGTGCTAAAGAAAATTTAAAACGTTTTAAAGATAAATATAAAATAGATGTTTATGAAGTAAGTGCAATAACTAATAAAGGATTGGATAAAGTATTAGTTGCCTTAGCAGATGAACTAGATAAAATAAAACAAATACCTTTATTTGAAGATGATGCTTTTGAATCCCACGTACTATATAAGTTTAAAAAGGAACAACCATTTACCATAACCAAAGACAATGATATATATGTAGTAAAAGGAAAAGAAGTAGAAAAGTTATTTAAAATGACTAAGTTTACTGATGAAGGAGCAATTAGGTTTGCAAGAAAATTAAGAGCTATGGGAATTGATGATAAGCTTCTTGAGATGGGAGCTAAGTATGGGGATAAAGTACAAATAATGGATTTAATATTTGAATTTAAACAATAAATTAAAGTAATATAATAAAATATTTATATTCGTTTACAAGTTATGTTATCATAGCTTGTTTTTTAATTCAATTTATTATAAAATTATGTTAGATACTAAAGGAGGGATTTTATGGAAAATAAGAATTTAAATGATGAAGAAGAAGTTCTTGATTTCGAAGATAAAAACCCTCAAGAAGAAATAGAAATGTTAGACTTTGAAAAAGATGAGCAAGTATCCAATCAGATAGATGAAATGTTAGATTTCATAGATGTTGAAGAGGTAAAAACAAATGATAAAACATCTGATAATTTAGAAAGTTTATTAGATAGTATTGAACCAAAAAATAATAATACTAAAGTAGAAATAGATGGATCAGAAGAAAAGTTAAATGAGTATAAACCATCATTAAAAGATTTTAATATTAAAAGTGCTAAAACAAGAAAAATAGTAAAAAAATCAATGTTATATATTATTATAGTTATGCTTTTAGGCTTTGAGTTTTTTATTAATAAAACAGGTGAGGTTTTAAATAATTTAAGAGTATATGCAAGTGATAATCAACCGATTAGAATAATTCAAAATAATAAGTATGGTTATATTGATTATACTGGTCAAAAGGTAGTTAATCCAAAGTATTCATATGGTGAGGAATTTGTAAAAGGATATGCAATAGTTAAAAATTCTTCTAATTTACCGCTTATTATTAATAAAGGTGGTAAACAAATCGTACCAACTGGAGTTTATTTTTCTATATATAGGGCAGGAAATGATATAATTGCATCAAAAGTTACTAAAAAAGGTTTAAAATACGGAATATTAGATGCTGATTTAAATATAAAAACTGATTTTAAGTATGACATGATATCATATTTAGGAGATTTATATACTTATACTAATGGTAATAGTGTTGGTATTATTAATTTAGATGGTAAAGATATATATAAGTATAAATTAACAAATTCTGATGATAAAACAATTGATGTTTCGCCTTGTAAAGTTACGTCTGATTCATATCAAAGATATGCGGTTGTAAAAGTTAATTCTTCTTCTTTAATTGTTAATATAAAAGATGGAAGTGTTGTGTCTTCTGCAACACTTAATAAACTAATTCCTGAAGAAAATAATGTGTTTTATGAGGTAATGCCAAATAAAAGTAAAAGATATATATACGTAGAAAATAATAAGGTATTATTAGAATCAGATGATTATACAAGTTTAGCGATAAACTCAATTTCATCTGGAGTTTTAAGAGCACTTACCACTGATTATAAATATGAATTTATAAGTACTAAAACAATGGAACAAATAAAAAAAGGTTTATCTATTAATGACATATATTATGCGGATAATGTGTTTGCTTATTTTGATCAAGATAAGAAAAATAAAAAATCATTAGTTTTGGTAAAAAAAGGTGAAATATATAAAACTATCGAAAGTAATTTTGTAATAGAAAAACCATTTAAAAATGGTGTTGCAGTTATTAAGTTTGAAGATGGTCTTTATGGATATTTAAATGAAGATGGTAATTTAATTACGAATGAAAAGTTTATTGAAGCTGGTGAGTTTGATTCTTATGGTGAGGCAATATGTAAAACAAATAATGGATATGGTGTTATAAATAAAAAAGGTAAAGTTATAATAAAGTTTGAAAATGAATTTATAAAGATGGCATCTGGAAAAGTAAAGAAAAAAAGCGTTTCTGGTGGTAATAACGTTTTTTATGCCGTAAGAAAAAATAATAGATATGCTTTATATAATTCAAATGGTAAACGAGTTAATAAAAAATTTTATAACGATATAGAATTTGATGAAAATTATCCATTATTTAAAGCAGCAACTGATGCAGAAGATTTAATAATAACGTCTGAGAAATTAGAAAAGATTAATCTTACATCGTTTAATAGTGACTATAAAGCTTATGATAATTATATAATAGTAAAAAATGAGTATTATAATTATAGTGGAAAATTAATTTATGTTGATAATTCAAAAAAAGAGGATAGTGGTGATTAAAAATGGATAATGATATGATGTTAGTTGATGTATCAGAAGAAAAGAAAAAAACTGATAAATTTATGATAGGAATATACATTTCTCTTATTGTACTTATAATATTAGGTTTAATTGTTTATTTTTTCGGATATGAATTTTTAAAACCATATATTAAAGTGTAGGAGGAAAAATGAAAAAGTTAATAGCTAAAATAAACAAAGAAAAAGTATTTGACGTAATAATAGTATTAATTGTTATTGCATTATACGTTTGTGTTGCACTTTTCATATATAGTAATTTTAGAGAAAGAAAAAGAAAAGAAGTTAAAACTAATATAATTAATAAGGTTGATGAGCAAATAAATGAAATTAAGGCTAATCAAGCACAAGAAGATAATGGTTCAATTCCAAAACAAATTACCGTAACTTATAGTGGTATTAATTATACCGTACTAGGAAAAATAAGAATAAAAAAAATAGGCATATACGAACCAATATTAAAAGAAAATACTAAAGAAGCATATGATGCATCTGCGGTTAAAATATCGGGGCCTAATTTAAATGAAAAAGGTAATGTCTCTATTGGTGGCCATAATTTTATGCGAGGTAATTTCTTTATTAAAATTAATAAATTAGTTAAAGATGACATAGTAACAATTACGGATTTATCTGGAACGAGTATCAATTATTATGTATATGATTCTGGTGTTACATCAATTGATGATGTAAGTTATCTTGCTCAACCTACTGATAAAAATGAAATGATTGTAACTTTAGTAACATGTACAAAAGGTGGTAAACAAAGATATTTTGTAAAAGCTAAAGCAAAATAATAAAAACACGATTTATATCGTGTTTTTTGGTAGTTCATATATGTTTTTAGTATTTTTAGGCGCTATTAATATTTTATTTGGTTTTACACTTTTATAAGTCTTTATTATGTTATCATTTATGTCAGTTGCAATAATATCTATTTGTTCTTTCATAAAAAAAGTATGAATTGATCTACAATTTTTAAATAAAAGTCCGTAATTAATATTTTTTTTAAACATTAAACCCATTAATCGTTGTTTAAATGTTTTAGCAACTTTTATATTTAAATTATTAAACTTTAACATGTTATCACCAGTTTAATATTATCATACATTAATTAATAATACAATTATTGCTTTACGTTACTAATATATATTTTGTTTTAACATTGACAAAATATGATATAAAATGTTAAACTAATAGTAGTTAAAAATAAGGGTGTGAGAATATGAATAAAGTAGGAAATAAAGGTCAAGCATTAGTTGAATACGTACTAATAATTGCATTAGTTACGGTTATTGCTGTTAGTTTAATAAAGGTCTTTGGTGGCTATTTAAAGGACTCTATTACCAAAACTTCTTGTGAGTTAGTAGGAGAAACATACGTAAAGGGAAGTAATCCAGGAGAGGGTAAGTGTAAATAAAGATGTTTTAGTCTTTATTAGTTAAAAAAAAATAATTTTTTTTAAAAAAGATATTGTAATATTTTGTCGATTATGGTATTATTAAATTGTCAGTTAGATGTATTAACTGATGAAGTAAAGGTAGTAAATGTAGTAACCAGCTTATGTTGTATTTAGCTGGAAGTAGTAGAAGCAATTCTGAAGTATGGAATTGCTTTTTTTATTTTAATTTACCTTATTATTTAATATAATAAATACAAATAATTTTATTAAATATTAGAAAAATAAAAAAATATTAATACCTTAAGATATTAATATTAAATATAAATATATAATTTTTTAATTTTGTTTTTTATTTAAATTACTAACTAGACTTTTACAAATACTTTTTCTTGTTTTAATAATTCCATATTCATTATTTATATTTGATAAAATCGCATTTGCAATTATAACTACATTTTTACTTAAAAGTTTTTCGTCATTATTAAACTTACTATAATTATCAATAAAATAATTTAAAATTCTTCCTAATTTAGGTAGCTCATTTTCATAAACATCTTTATCATTATATAAAATAAATAAATTATTGTAATTATCATATACATCATTACTTATTTTACTTTCAATATACATAATATCTTCCTTTCAAAAATAATAAGTATAGTTTACAACATTTATTTATAAATTACAATATCTTTTTTTTAATATCATCAATAGCACCTTTTTCTAATCTAGAAACCTGTGCTTGACTAATTCCTATTTCTTCTGCTATTTCCATTTGTGTTTTTCCAAATAAATACCTATTTGTTATTATATTTTTTTCTTTTTCTTTTAGATTATCAATTGCATCTGTTAAAGATATTACCAAATCCCAATTAGAACTTTTTTCCTTTTTTGATTCTAATTGATCTTCAAGATAAATGGTATCTCCACCATCATTATAAATTGGCTCAGCCATACTAACAGGATCTTTCATTGCATCAAGAGCAATTATTACATCTATTTCTTCAACCCCTAATTTTTTAGCAACATCATAATTGTTTAATTCATGACCAGTTAACATAAAATGTTCTTCTTTTAATTTAAGTATTTTATATGCTAAATCCTTTAAACTTCTTGAAATTCTAAGATTACTATTATCTCTTAAGTATCTTCTTATTTCTCCTAATATAAGTGGTACTGCGTAGGTTGAAAATCTAACGTTATGAGATAAATCAAAGTTATCAATAGCTTTCATTAAACCAACACAACCTATTTGAAATAAATCATCCATGTTATCAGTTCTGTTTTGATATCTTTTAAGAATTGATAAAACTAATTTTAAATTTCCAAGTGCAAGTTTATCTCTAGCAGATGAGATTCCATTTTTTAGTTCTTTAAAGAGTTTTATTTTTTCATCTTCTTTTAATACGTTAATTTCACTTGTATTAATCCCTGTTATTTCTACTTTGTGTTTTGCTATAATAATCACACCTTTCTATACTTTGTAATGCTATGAAAGGTTTTTTTTTATACAATAATTCATATAATTAATTGGTGATTATATGCGTTTATCAGATTTACAAAATAAAGATGTTGTTGATATTTTAACTGGTGAGAGAATAGGTAATATTATAGACGTTGAAATATCTAATGATACAGGTAATATAGTAAAAATGATTATTTATCAAAGAAAAGGAATTATTAGTGTATTAAAAGGTTCAGAAGAAGTATCAATAACTTGGGATCAAATAAAAAAAATAGGTTCTGATGTTATTTTGGTTAGTAGAAATTTATAAATTGTGGTATACTTAAACTAAAGGAGGTAAAAAAATGGAATTTAATAACATTTTAAAAAGTTCGTTTTTGATGATGTTTTTATTTATTATTATTTTATTAATAGCTTTTATAGTATTTAGTATTATAGTAAATTGGAAATTATATAAGAAAGCTAACAAACCAGGATGGGCATCGATTGTTCCTGTTTATAACACGATTGTTTTACTTGAAATAATAGGTTATAAATGGTATTACATATTTTTCTTCTTTTTAGGTTTTATCCCTATTGTTGGAAATATTGCATTGATATTATTCATAATTTCACAAAGAATAAAACTTGCTAAATCATTTGGACAAGAAACTGCCTTTGGTATTGGTTTATGGCTTTTTTATCCTGTGTTTGCAGCAATCATAGCATTTAATAAAAATATTAATTATGTAGCTCCTATGGTTAATGGAGACATTGATTTTAATGATTTGTTTTAAAATGTGGAGGATTAAATGAAGGATAAAAGAAATTATTTAAAAATAGCATGTATTATAGAATTTATTTATATTGTATATAATTTTTTATATAGTTTAATTTTCTTAAAATTAAATGAAGAGGCTATATCAAACATATTCATGCTAATAATAAGTACTTTCTTTACTGTTATTTTATATAAAGAATCAACAAAAAGTATTAGTTATTTAAAAAACAATAATCTTAAAATATTAATATGTAGTATATGGTTATTTATATGGTCAATAATACCAGGTGTTTTAGGTTTTATATTTTTATCTTCTATAAAAGATAAAAAAGAAAACATGTTACCTAAAATAGAATATGAAAAAGCAAGCAAAAAAACGAAGATAAAGTCAATCATATTGGTTTTAGGATTTATAATAATTTTATTTGTTTTACCAAAATTTAGTTTTTTAAGTAACATACCATCTTACGTAATTTATATTATCCTTTTAGTTATTACGTTAGCTTTTTGTTACAAAAAATTAATAAAAGATTTTAAGATATTTATAAATAATTTTAAAGTATATTTACCATTTATTATTAAAAGATATTTTTTAATGATTTTGATTATGGTTATAGTTGCGTTACCAATAGTTATTATAAAAAGTGGCGAGGTATCTTATAATCAAAAGATGATAAATAAAATGTTTACCCAAATTCCTATTTCAACATTAATTTTATCTTGTATTTATGCACCAATTACTGAGGAAAGTATTTTTAGATTATCTTTAAGAAATATATTTAATAATAAAACAGTATTTATTTTAGTAAGTGGTATTTTATTTGGCTTATTACATGTTATAAATAATATTACGTCTTTAAGTGATATTTTATATATTTTTCAGTACTCGGTTTTAGGAATTTGTTTAGCTAAGGCTTATAGTGATTCTAATAATATATTTGTTAGTATATCCATGCATTTTATCCAAAATTTTTTAGCGGGGATAATATCAATTTTTCTATTGTAAAAAGAAATTTTAAGATTTCTTTTTTTATATGTAATATAATTAATAAGAAATATCAATTTAAAATTATTTTTGTTTGTTTATTAAAATGATGTTATAATTATATGGGTGATCGTATGAAAAAAAAGATAACTATAATATCTTTTCTTGCTTTTTTAATTGATCAGATAGTAAAAGTGCTAATGTTAAAATATATAACAATAGTTAATTTAATTCCAGGCTTTTTATCTTTTATGGTCGTTAAAAATAAGGGAGTAGCATTTAGTATGTTTTGGGGTAATAGATGGTTTATTATAATTTTTTCTATATTTTTAGTATTAGCACTAATATGGTTTTTAAATAATGAATACATATGCAAAAAAGAAGATAATTTTATTAAAAATATTGAATATGGTATTTTATTTGGTGGTATTTTTGGAAATTTATTCGATCGCATTATAAGGGGATATGTAGTGGATTATATATCACTTAATTTTTTTGGATATTCTTTTCCAATTTTTAATTTAGCAGATATCTTTATAACGTTTGGAGTATTAATTATGCTATTTTATTCTTTGTTTGAGGAATCTTTTAAAAAAAATAAGTAGTATTGTATTTTATTTTTAAATAACATGATATAATATAGCATAGTTATTAGGAAGGAAGTTTTTATGAAATTTACTATAAATATTAATGATGGTATAAGATTAGATAAATTTTTAATTGATAAACTTGAAATATCTAGAAGTAAAATTCAAGAAATGATTAAACAAGCACTTGTTTTAGTAAATGGTAAAAAAACTAAAAATAGTTATATTTTAAAATTAAATGATGAAATTCAAATCGTTGGTAATTTAAAGATTGAAACAGATGTAAATCCAGAAAAAATGAATTTGGATATTTTATATGAAGATGATGATTTAATGGTTATTAATAAACCTAGTGGTTTAGTTGTTCATCCTGCCTGTGGTCATTATAGTGGAACTTTGGTAAATGGGCTTTTGTATCATACTAACAAATTAAGTTCAAATAATGGAAAAATAAGGCCAGGAATAGTTCATCGTATTGATAAAGATACATCTGGTCTTTTACTTGTTGCGAAAAATGATAAAGCACATGAAGATTTATCATTACAGTTAAAAAACAAAACGTTATCTAGAACGTATATTGCTTTAGTTAAGGGCCGCATTAATCATGATACGGGGGTAATTGATGCACCGATAGCAAGAGACCCACATGATCGTAAGAAAATGTGTGTTGCAAAAGAAAATAGTAAAGAGGCAATAACTCATTTTAAGGTTTTACAAAGATATAAAAATTCTAGTTTGCTAGAGTGTAAATTACAAACTGGAAGGACACATCAAATAAGAGTTCATATGGCTTATATAAATCATCCTATTATAAATGATCCAGTTTATTATAAGGGTTCAAAAGCAACTGATTTTGGACAAATGCTTCATGCAAAACAAATAAGTTTTATTCATCCTAGTACAAAAAAAACAATGACTTTTTCTTGTGATGTACCTAAGGAATTTAATGATATATTAGAAAAATATAAAAATGAGTAGGAGGTATATTTATGCAAGTATCTAAGCAAAAAAAAGATTTATTAGTAATGAAAATTCTTCATTATTTTATAACCCAAAAAAATTATAGCCCCGTTATCGTGCATGGCGTTCAAAATGAAATTTGGCTAGAAAATATGGATGAAGAATTTAGAATAGTTAGAATAGTTATGGGATATATTCATAATGAAGAGCAGCTTAATTATGATAATTATAAGGTAAGTAGGTTAGTAAGACAAATAAAGCTAAAGACTTTTACATTTAAAATGAACGTAATTAATTTTTATATGGATATAAATAATGATGTTGAATTAATAGATTCAAAAAATAATTTTCATATTAATGTAAAAAGTGAACTTTCTTTAAAGAAAAATAAAACTGTTAGAAATTATTTTCCAGATATGCCGTTAAAATTAACTTTTAATGAAGAAGGGGCTTTGTTATATCAAAAAATAAATAATGATATATTAAAAAAGAACATGGATCAAAGTGAGAAGATAAATGATTTATTTACTCCAAAAAAACCAGTTGTAACTAATGTTTTAATCGGTATAATTACGTTTTTTATGATAATGATGTATTTGTTTGCAAATGGTTCAACAGACATAGAAACATTATATATGTTTGGTGGGTTAGTTAAAGATTCAAACCCGATAAGATTAATTACCAGTATCTTTTTACATATTGGAATTCTTCATTATTTAATGAATGTATGGGCACTTAAACTGTTGGGTAATCAAGTTGAAAAGTTTTATGGTCATATTAAGACTCTTTTGATTTTTATTTATAGTGGAATAATAGGAAATTTACTTACTGTTATTTTAATGAATGAAAATGTAATATCTGCTGGTGCATCTGGTGCAATATTTGGCCTTATGGGAGCAATTTTATATTTTGCAATTAATCAAAGAACTTATATGGGTGAGGCATTAAAAAAAGAAATATTACCCGTTATAATAATAAATATATTTTTAGGATTTTTAGTTTCTGGGATAAATATGTATGCTCATATAGGAGGATTAATAGGTGGTATGTTAATTTCAAGTACTTTAGGTATAAAGCATAAAACATCAAAATTTGAAAAAATAAACGGATGGGTATGTTCTATAATATTATTAATAGCACTTGCTTATTTAGCTTATTTTATGTAAGGAAAAGGTATTATGGTTTTATTTAAAATAATTGGTTTAATACTTATTTTAATAGGAATATTACTTATAATTATTATTAATATTTTAGCTAAAAAAAATAATAATTATCCAACATTAAAAACTAACAAACATAATTTTTGTGTTCTTATTCCTGCAAGAGATGAATCAAAAGTTATTGAGGGTTTGTTAAAAAGTATAAAAAAACAATCATATAAAGTAGATATGAAAAACGTTTACGTGATTGTTGAGGATAAAAAAGATAAAACAATTGATATTTGTAGGCGATATAATGCTAATTTTTTCATAAGAAAAAGACTTGATTTAAAAACAAAAGGATATGCTCTTGATGAGGGTGTAAAATATATTTTATCTTCTAAAAAAAAGTATGATGCTTATTTTATCTTTGATGCAGATAACGTATTAGATAAAGATTACTTTAAAAATATGATACCAATATTTGATAAAGGTTATGATTTAGCTTGTGGTTATCGTAATTGTAAAAATAACAAACAAAACGTTGTTTGTGCATCATCAGAACTTACTTTTTCTGTTGTAAATACTGTTTTTAATTTTAAAAAAAATAAAAGTAGCAAAAATATAATTTTTTCTGGTACTGGTTTTTATATAAGGGGTTATTTAATTGAAAAATGGGGTAGTTATCCTTTTCATAGCCTAACAGAAGATTACGAATTAAGTATTTATGCAACCGTTAATAATTTAACTACATATTATAATATAAATTCAATATTTTATGATGAACAACCAATGAAATTTAAAGACACTATAAATCAAAGAACAAGATGGATAAGAGGTTATTTTGATGTTAGAAAATTATATACTAAACAGTTAATTAAAAAAATAAAAAAAGATAATTGTAATTATGGTTCTATAATTGATGAGACCTTTGGAATCATACCTTATGTATTTATAATATTAGGACTTATACTCTGGTTTTTCCAAATATTATTCAATCTTATATATAATCTTTTTATTCATAATGATTTTTATAAAACCTCATTATTAGAGTTAATTATTTTTATATTTTTTATATATTTTATACTGGTATTAATAACGCTTATAATTATTATATTAGAAGGAAAGAAAATTAACTTAGATGCTAAAATTAAATTAAAAATATTATTTTATAATCCAATATTTATGATTTCTTATATTTTTTGTGCTATAAAAGCGTTAACATCTAAAAATATATCTTGGAAGAAAATAGAACATGGTAACGAAAAAAAGAGCTAAATTTTTTTAGCTCTTTAATATTTTTTCAGTATTTTTAAAATTAAGTTTAGCTGTTTTATTTAATATTTTACTTCCTTTTTCTTTTACTAATTCTTTTGCAAATGAATCAACGTTTTCTCCAGCACCTTTAGGAACCTTTTTACCTAACATTTTTGATATTTTATCCATTTGTTTAATAAAAACATATCTACTTATTAAAGAAGAACATGCAACCGATAAGCATTTGTCTTCCGCTTTAGTTGTAAAATCTATTTTTCTGTAAACATTATCACTTTCTTTTAAATAACTAAAGTAATTTTTAGGATAACAAAACTGATCTATAACTACTTTTTCATAATTATAATTATCTTTTTTTAATAATCCTAATATAGCTTTGTTATGTAAAATTGATTTTATTTTATTCATGTTATAAGAAGGATTATTATTATATTCTTCATTAGTATAAATAAGTGTTTCATAAGGAATTTTTTTAATTATTAAAGGTACTATTTGAAGTATTTTATCATCAGTTAATTTTTTAGAATCTTTAACACCTAATTCTTCTAAAAAAGCTATATCATCTTTTTTTACAAAGGATGCTGTAACAACAATAGGCCCAAAATAATCACCCGTACCGACCTCATCAGATCCAACTGAACTTATATAATAGTATTTTTTTCTTTCCTCATAAAGTTCTTTTTCATCTTTTTTTTCTTTTTTCTTTTTTTCTTTTTCAACAGGCGCTTTACCATTATTAAGATGTGCTTCTATATCACGCCACATGTTAGCATCAACGTCCGCACTAATACCTTGAAAAACTACTTTACAAGATTCATAAAGAGTAATAACCGTACCACCTTCATCAGCTTGAAATATTGCATAATTAGGAGTTTTATCTCTTTTTTTATCCATATAATATTCAATCATTTTTTCTTTTGTATTTTCACTAATTTTAAATGTTATAACCACCTATTATCACTTCCTATAAACATTCTAACATAAAATAATTTTATTTAAAATAAAGTACTGACAATTAATGTAAAGCTAAACTTAAAACATGTATTTTTTTAAATAAATATTATATAATATGATTAGTAAGTAAATAAGGGTGATTAAAATGATAAAACAGGTTAATGAAAAAGAGTTTAACGAAGAAATAAAAAGTAAAAAAGTTTTAGTAGATTTTTATGCAACTTGGTGCGGACCATGTAAAATGCTTGCACTTGTAATGGAAAAATTTGATAAAAAAAATATTATTCCAATTATTAAATTAGACGTAGATGAAGAAAATGAAATAGCAAATAAATATAAAGTTATGTCAATTCCAACACTTATTATTTTTGAAGATAATAAGGAAATAAAAAGAACAACTGGATTTTTAACTCTAGAAGAATTAGAAAGGTGGGTTAATGATGAAGAAAAATAAAGGGTTTACATTAATAGAACTTTTGGCAGTAATCGTAATTTTAGGAGTATTACTTTCGCTTAGTGCGGTTGCAGTAAATAAAATAAGAAAAAAACAAGAACAAGAAAATACTAAAAACGTAATAAGTAGTATTTTAACAGGTGCTAAAGAATACATCGGAGATCATCCAGAAGAACTAGATTTTAAACCAGCTTCAGAAGAAATGCCGAGAATTACAGTTAAAGATTTATTAAATCAAAATTATGTTGATTTTGATCAAAATAAGTATAGTAGCCTAATAATAAGTAATGGTGGCACTGAAAGAAGAGTCGCAATTAGAAAATGTCCTGATAGTAGTACTAAATTGACGTATATATTTGATTACTATAATGATGCTAATGTTTTAACTAGATACAACGATTGTGGTTGCAGGAAACAAGAAAATGAATTATCAGAAAAAATTTGTACAGGACTCGATTAATCGGGTCTTTTTTTTATTATGTAGTTATCTAATTTTTCTGGATAGTTATTTTCTTCGTATATAAATTCATATATTACGTTTTTATCAAATTCTTTATATGTTATTTTATAATCTTTTAAAATGTAATTTATGTTATTTATATCTTTATAATCAAATTCTATTTTTATTTTGTATTCTTTTATAATTGGTATTATATTATCGTCTTTTATGGCTTCTTTTACTGAATTTGAATATGCTCTTATAAGTCCTGATGCTCCTAGTTTTATACCTCCAAAGTATCTTATTACAACTGCTAATACGTTGTTTAGGTTTTTATTTTCTAATATGTTTAGCATTGGAATACCTGCGGTATGAGATGGTTCACCATCGTCATTTGCTTTTTTTTCGCTTCCTATTATGTAAGAGTAACAATAGTGGGTTGCGTCTTTGTATTCTTTTTTTAAATTATCTATTATTTTATTTATCATTTGTTTATTATCTACTTTATATATAAAAGTTATAAATTTTGATTTGTTTATAATAATTTCATTTTTAATATTTTCTTTTATTGTAAACATATAATAAATCACCAAAAACATTATAAATGATTATTTTATTTTTAGCAATTATGTTATATAATGTTAATATGAAGAAAATGGAGATAACGCATGATTAATATAAAAACTGATTCTAGAAAAGTTAAAAAAGGTGATATTTTTGTTGCACTAAGGGGAATTGTTGGTGATGGGCATGATTTTATTCCCAAGGCAATAGAAAACGGAGCATCTAAGATAATTGCAGAAGAGGGAAAGTATGACGTTGATTTTGAAATAGTAAAGGATACTAGAGAGTATCTTAATAATTATTTAAAAGAAAATTATAATAAGTATTTAGATGAGATGCACATAATTGGAATAACTGGTACTAATGGTAAAACAACTGGAGCTTATTTATTGTATGATGCTTTAAATAAATTAGATAAAAAGTGTTGTTATATTGGTACTATCGGTTATTTTAAAGAAACCAAAGTAATGGATATGGCAAATACAACGCCTGAGATAACAGAAATATATGATATGTTAATTAGTGCTTATGATGATGGTTATAGATATGCTGTTATAGAAGCATCAAGTGAGGGTTTGTTACATAAAAGGTTAGAAACTCTTTCGTTCGAATATGCTATTTTTACTAATTTAACTCAAGATCATTTAAACATACATGGTACTATGGAAAATTATGCTAAGTGTAAACAAAAGCTATTTAATCAATTAAGAGCAGGCGGAAAAGCAATAATTAATTATGATGATCCTAATAAAGATAAGTTTATGTTTGATTATAATACTAACATAACTTATGGTTTTACTGGTGGTGATTATAAGGTAATTGATTATCAGATGAGTATTATGGGAACCAGTTTTACTTTTACATCAGACGGTGTTAAACAAAACATTAAAGTGCCTTTAATTGGTAAATATAACATATATAACGTTTTAACAACGATTATAATGTTACACGAACTAGGTGTTAGTTACTCAGATATTTATGATACGTTAATGATAATTGATACTCCAAAGGGAAGAATGGATATGATTGAGTATAAAAATAATAGAATAATCGTTGATTATGCTCATACTCCAGATGCTGTTTTAAACGTAATTAGTACCGTAAAAGAAATTTGTGATGGTCATATTTATACTGTTTTTGGTTGTACTGGTGATAGGGATAGAACCAAAAGACCTATTATGACTAAAATAGTAACCAATTTAAGTGATAAAGCAATAATTACTTGTGATGACGTACATAATGAAGATCCAAACCAAATAGTTTCAGATATGATAAATAATTTACAAAATAATAATTATGAAATTGAATTAGATAGAAAAAAAGCTATAATTAAAGGGATAAATCTTTTAAAAACTAATGATGTTTTACTAATTTTAGGTAAAGGTCATGAAGAGGTTATGATTATAAAAGATAATAAAAGAATTCCTTTTAATGATAAAAGGGTAGTTTTAGATTATCTTGAAACCAAAAGTGTTATTAAAATAGAAAAAATTAATGATTAGATTTGACAATATCATATTTTTTTGGTATTGTATAAAACCGTGCAAACAAAATAGGGGGATTTTAATGAGTAGTAAAATGATAAAAAATAAAAAAAGTGATAAAAAAATAGTAGATCAACTTATATTAGATAATTTACATTTAGTAAAAGAGCAATTAAATGAGTCAAATTGTGCTAACAATATAAAAGAAGATGTTATGCAAGAAGGGATTTTACTATTAACTTCCTTGATAAATGAGTATGTTAATAGTAATATTGATTGTAGTTTACCTAATTATTTAGAAAATAACTTAAGAGTAAACTTTCAATCAATAATTAATAAAAATAAAAATCAAAGCAAACTTTATTTTAATAATTCAAGTTATACTAATGATTTTCAAAGAAAAATAGAAGATAATGAAATAGCAGAAAAATTGAAAATGTATATTCTTAATACTAATGAATTAACTTTTATGCAAAGAACGGTTTTAATGGCTAAGTTAGGATTTATTAATGATTATGAGGTAAGTTTTAAAAATCTTGCAGATTCATTTAATTGTACTTATAGTAATATTCATGCTAAGTATGTTGATTCTGTTGGGAAGTTATCAAAAGTAAAGAATTTAGATAAGAAGTGCTGTGAATTTAATGGTTATCCAAATTTCTTTGATTATTTTAATACTTGTAAAGAAGTTGTTCTTGATACCTTAAAAACACTTCCTTTAGAAGAGGTAAAATTATTAAAGATGGTATGGAAAGATGATTTCTCATCTATGAATGATCCTAAGAATATTAATATGAGTGAAGATGAAATAAAACAATATTATAATGTAATTGGTAAATTATCTAATTATTTTAATGATTTAGAAATAACTGATGAATTAATGAATAGGTTAGGTATTAGTTGCTGCTATGTCTTAAAAAAGTAAAAGACATAGTTTTTTTATGCTATAATGTATTTAGGTGATTTATTATGGATAAGATAAGTGAAAAGTTAAAATTATTAACAACCAATCCAGGATGTTATTTAATGAAAGATACTAAAGGAAATATAATATATGTTGGTAAAGCTAAGAATTTAAAAAGAAGGGTATCATCATATTTTAATAGAGAGCATACCGGCAAGACAAAGGCTTTGGTTGAAAAAATAAATGATTTTGAATACATAGTAACAGAAAGTGAAGTAGAATCATTATTACTTGAAATCAACTTGATAAAAAAGTATTCACCAAAATATAATATATTATTAAAAGATAATAAATCTTATCCATATATACAAATAACTAATGATGTTTATCCTAGATTAATCATTTCAAGGCCAAGAAAAATAAAAAATCATAAAGGCAAGTTATTTGGTCCTTATCCTAATGCAAATGCTGCAAGAAAAACAGTAGAATTATTAAATAGAATTTATCCTTTTAGAAAATGTAATACTATGCAAAAAAAATTATGTTTATATTATCACATAGGACAATGTTTAGGTTATTGTGAGAAAAAGATTGATAAAAAAGTAATTAAAAACATGGTAGATGAAGTATCTAGTTTTTTAAAGGGCAATTATGATGAGGTAAGAAATAAAATAAAAGATTTAATGAATATCGCATCAAATAATCTAAACTTTGAAAGAGCAATTGAATATAGGCAAATGTTAGAGTATATAGATAAAGTTTTAGAAAAACAAAAAATTAGTTTAAATGATAATATAACAAGGGATGTAATAAATTATTACGTTAAAAATGATTATATATCTTTTCAAGTTCTTCATCTAAGAGATGGAAAAATAAACATGCGTGATGGAGAGGTGTTTGCTTTAATAGATGATATAGAAGATACTTTATCTTATTTTGTAACCAGTTTTTATGATAATAAAGAAATTCCAAAAGAGATATTAGTTAGTGATGATTTTGATTTAGAACTTTTAAGTAAAGCATTAAATACAAAAGTTATTATTCCTCAAAAAGGAATAAAGAAAAAATTGGTTGATATGGCTTATGATAATGCTAAAATTGTTTTGGAAGAAAAATTCGAACTTATAATAAGAGATGAAAAAAGAACTTTTGATGCTAATGATGCTCTTGGAAAAATCATTGGTATAAATAATTTAAAAAGAATTGAAATGTTTGATAATGCACATTTATTTGGTACTTTTACAGTAAGTGGTATGGTTGTTTTTATAAATGGTAAACCTGATAAAAAAGAGTACCGAAAATATAAAATAACATCAGATAGTAAAGATGATTATCATACGATGAAAGAAGTAATTTACAGAAGATATTATAGGGTACTTCATGATAAATTAGAAAAACCTGATTTAATTATTGTTGATGGTGGAATAATACAAGTTAATGCCGCAAAAGAAGTATTAGATAGTTTATATTTAGATATTCCAATATTAGGACTTAAAAAAAATGATAAACATACTACTACCGCATTAATAAGTGATAAAAAAGAATATATGATAGATAAAACCTCAGACGTTTTTCATCTTTTAACTAGAATTCAAGATGAGGTGCATAGATATACAATAAATTATCATAAAGATATTAGAAGTAAAGGTAGTTTATCAAGTATTTTAGATAACGTACCAGGTATTGGAGAAAAAAGAAAAAAGCAATTACTTAAAAAATATAAAACAATAACTAAATTAAAAAGTTTATCTAAAGAAGAATTAGAAGGTATTTTACCATCAAAAGTAGCTTTAGAATTGTATAATTTTTTAAAAGAATATAAAAATAAATAGATAAAAATATTTATTTTTTTTTAATTTTACGAGGGTTTTTATCCTTCTTATATAATAATTAAACTAGAAGGAGGATAAATGAAAAAAATTATATTAATGTTTGTTTTAATTGTCTTTTTAACAGGTTGTAATACAAAATATAAAAAAGATACTATTAATAAAAAATTAAGTGCCAATTATAAAACAAAAAAAGATTATTATGTTTGTGTAATTACAGGTGTTAATCATGATGATTATTATAATAATAATTTAAATATTTCTTACGAAGATAATGCTATTAAAAATGAGGTTATAAAAGAAGAAAATAATAATTATGATATGAAAGTTGAAGAAATAAAAAATACTACTTATGAAGATGTTATAGAAAATAATAATGAAGTATTAATAAATGATAATGAAATAAGTGATGAAACTAAAGATACACCTTTAGAAGATGAAGAAATTAAAGAAAAAAATAACGTTGATGTTAAAGAAACTAATCAAAATGAAGAAATAAAAGAAAATAGCACATCTACTGATAGTTATGAATCGCAAAAAGAAGAAGTCGCTGATTTAAAAAAATATTATAGTCCAAATGGTAAATATTTAGGAGCCGAAAAAGTTAAAGTAATAGATGTAAGTTATTATCAAGGAGTAATAGATTGGGATAAGTTTGCAAAAGAATCAGATTGTTATGGTGTTATACTAAGAATAGGATATTATCAGACAATGGATAAAATGTTTGAAAGAAACATAAGTGAAATAAAAAGATTAAACATTGCTTATGGTATATATTTATTTAGTTATGCAACAACACTTAACGGTGCTTTAAAAGAAACCAATTTTACAATAAATATGATTGATAAATACAATTTAGATCCAACTCTTGGTATATATTATGATATTGAAAGTTGGAGTACTAAAAATAGTAATTCAAATAATATTAGTAAACAAAGATATGATGAGATAACACAACTATATGTTAATGGAGTAAGTAATCATATATCTTATAAATATAAAGTAAAAGTATATTCTGGAAGATGGTATGCAATGAATAGATTAGGTCCTATATCAAAATCATATGTTGATTGGGTAGCAGAGTATAATAGTACATGCAAATATGATGGTTCATATTCAATGTGGCAATATACCTCAAAAGGAAGAGTACCTGGTATAAATACAAACGTAGATATAAGTTATTTATTTTAATATATACAAATGCTTTACATAAAAAAATTAAAAAAAAATATATAAAAGTATATTTAAGTAAAAATCTGATATAATATATTTGTAAAATAAAAAAAGGAGTAGTAAAAAATGAGAAGTAAAAAAAGTAGTAAAATAATAATAGGAGTAATAGCATTAATATTATGTGTAGCAGTAGGATATGCCTTATTTTCTGAAACGTTAAACATAGAAGGTACTGCAACTGCAAGTGGTACTTTTGATATAACAATGACTTGTGAAGATCCACAATTAATTGGAGCAACAGGAGAATGTCAAGTTAGTGATAACACAGTTACAACAACAAGTACACTTTCAAAACCAACAGATGCTGCAGGATTTGTAATTAAAGTAACAAATAATGGTACGATACCTGCTAAATTAACGAGTATTGATTCTAATAACAATAAAAGTCAGGATTTATCAAGTAGTGGAAAAGAAGTATATTTTGATGATAAATATTTAATGGCTTATTATGATATCAGAAAATACAATGATGGTACTGATGTTAATGAATCTGATAGCTATTGCGATGTTGATACTTGTGATGATAGTGCTTTCGAAAATGCAAATATAACATTGCAACCAGGAGAATCTGTTTATTTAATAATAGCTCATGGTTGGGCTGATTCTCAAGAAGTAGAACAACCAAAATTAGATAATGGTACAGCTACTATGAATTATAATGTAACTTTAAACTTTACTCAAGCAACCAATGAATAAAAAATCTAGAAATAGATTTTTTTTATTTTTCATAAAATTTACGAGTGTTTTTAAAATAAAAGAAGAATGATTAAAGTGAGGGCACCTATAAATTGGGCTAGTTACTTTCCACTTTTTCTTTAATAAGAAGGGTGGTGATGCTTATGAAAAAAGAAATAACATTTCTTAAAGTAATAATCATCCTTTTAATTTTTTTATTAGTAATACTAATATTTAAAATATAAAATAAAAGTCACTATCCCAAGGGGGTAGTGACTTTTCCAAAAAACAATGGAAAGTAATCTAGCCTAGTAGGTTGCTCTCACTAAATATATTATATAATATTAGTAAACATATGTAAATGATTTTTAAAAAATTATTTACGTATTCTTATAATATTTACTATTTCTACAATATGAGTATTAATTAAAATTATTATTGTTGTGATGATGAGATTTCTTCTATGAATTTAATATTAAAATCATAAGAATCTGTTTATTTAATAATGATATAGGGGTTATGATATATAATATGACTAAGAGTTTTACTCAAGCAACCAATGAATAAAAAATCTAGAAATAGATTTTTTTTATTTTTCATAAAATTTACGAGTGTTTTTAAAATAAAAGAAGAATGATTAAAGTGAGGGCACCTATAAATTGGGCTAGTTACTTTCCACTTTTTCTTTAATAAGAAGGGTGGTGATGCTTATGAAAAAAGAAATAACATTTCTTAAAGTAATAATCATCCTTTTAATTTTTTTATTAGTAATACTAATATTTAAAATATAAAATAAAAGTCACTATCCCAAGGGGGTAGTGACTTTTCCAAAAAACAATGGAAAGTAATCTAGCCTAGTAGGTTGCTCTCACTAAATATATTATATAATATTAGTAAACATATGTAAATGTTTTTTCAACAATAAGTTAAAAATATTGACTGGGGGTTAATAATATTATTAATGAGTAAAATAAAAAATAAGAAGGTAGCTATGATGATAGTATTTACGAAAACTATTATTGTTGTTATGATGAGATTTCTTCTACGAATTTAATATTAAAATCATAAGAATCAGTTTATTTGTTAATATAACATGGATGGTTCAATTTGCAAGGAAATCCATAACCAGCATTAGAAGATGGTACTGCAACGTTAAACTATAATATTACTTTAGGATTTACTCAAGCAACCAATGAATAAAAAATCTAGAAATAGATTTTTTTTAATTTTTTTAAAATTTTTAAAGTGTTTTTAAAATAAAAGAAGAATGATTAAAGTGAGGGCACCTATAAATTGGGCTAGTTACTTTCCACTTTTTCTTTAATAAGAAGGGTGGTGATGCTTATGAAAAAAGAAATAACATTTCTTAAAGTAATAATCATCCTTTTAATTTTTTTATTAGTAATACTAATATTTAAAATATAAAATAAAAGTCACTATCCCAAGGGGGTAGTGACTTTTCCAAAAAACAATGGAAAGTAATCTAGCCTAGTAGGTTGCTCTCACTAAATATATTATATAATATTAGTAAACATATGTAAATGTTTTTTCAACAATAAGTTAAAAATATTGACTGGGGGGGTAATGGTATTATTAACATGTAAAATAAAAAAAGGAGTAGTAAAAAAATGAAAAAACAAAAGATTACAATAATAGCAGTAATAGCATTAATATTATGTGTAGCAGTTGGATACGCTTTATTTTCTGAAACGTTAAAAGTAGAGGGTACGGCAACCGCAAGCGGTACTTTTGATATTAAAATGGAGTGTGTAAGTCAGGAAGTGATTGGAGAAGGTGTTGAACAACAGTGTAGTGTTGATGAAGATAAAAATACTGTAACAACAACAAGTACGCTAAAAAAACCAACAGATGCAGTGGGATTTATAGTTAAAATTACAAATAGTGGAACAATAGATGCAAAATTAACAAATATAGAATCGCCAAATAATAAAAGTATGGATTTAACTACTAGCGGAAAGGCGGCATATCTTAATGATAAATATTTAATGGCTTATTATGATATCAGAAAATACAATGATGGTACTGATGCTAATGAATCTGATAGCTATTGCGATGTTGATACTTGTGATGATAGTGCTTTCAAAAATGCAAATATAACATTGCAACCAGGAGAATCTGTTTACTTAATAATAGCTCATGGTTGGGCTGATTCTAAAGAAGTAGAACAACCAAAATTAGATAATGGTACAGCTACTATGAATTATAATGTGACATTAAGTTTTACTCAAGCAACTAATGAATAGAATAATAAAAAGAAATAAATAAGAATTGAAGTTGTAAGATAAAAGTGTACACAAAAAAAGTGTATGCTTTTATTTTTGATATAATTTAAGATGATGATTTGATAAAAATAGAAAAAGATCTAGGGGCATATTCTAAAGAAATGGGAATTAGTTTGGGATTACTTTATACATGGATTAAAAAATATGTTAAATAACAAAATAAAAAGAGGATATAAAAACCTCGAAACCATCGTTCACACAGATCAAGGTACATTATATTCCTCAGTGTCATTTAACAATATATTTAATTCCTACACAGTTACCAGATCTATGTCTAGAGCTGGAACACCAACAGATAATCCAGTTATCGAATCAAAAAATGGCTGGATTAAGAAAGAAATGTATATTGATTTTGACATAAATAATTATAACACAGTTCAAGAGTTTATTGATGATATTGTATGGGATAATAATAATTTTAGACCAGAATATGCTCTTTAATATAAAAACCCAGTTGAATATCGAACCCAACTAGGTTTTAAATAATTACTTTTTAGTGTCTACTTTTTATTTACAACTTCAATAAGAATTTATTTCTTTTTATTTTAGAACCATCTTCTAGGTGGGTAGTATGGATATGCTCCTGGTGGATAATAGTATGTTGGTCTATTATATCCGTATCCGTTATTCCAAAAAGCTGGTGCAATGGCAGCTCCTGTTACACCGCCTAATAAAAACGGAAATACAAAACCTCCGGCTAATCTTTCGTCATTTGTATTTCTTGTATTTGTACTATTATATGTTGGGATGTAATAATAACCATATGGGGTGGACATATTACTTTGATATTTTTGATTCATCTTAATCACCTTCCTTTAAAATAGTATATGTTTTTATAAGTAAAATGACATATATGTGTTATAATTAAATAGTAAATAAATGTTTATTTTTTTAGATTAGGTAGTGATTTTATATGGGAAAAATAAAAATAATGGACGATGTTTTAGCTAATAAGATAGCAGCAGGTGAAGTAGTTGAAAAGTGTGTTTCTGTTGTTAAGGAATTGGTTGAAAATAGCGTTGATGCAAAGGCAGATGAAATTAAAATAGAGGTAGTGCAAGCAGGCACCAAACTTATAAAGGTAACAGATAACGGCTCTGGTATGGATCATGATGACGCTGTTGTTGCATTTGAAAGACATGCAACGAGTAAACTTTTAGATGAAATGGGACTTTTTAGAATTTCTTCTTTAGGTTTTAGGGGTGAGGCTTTACCTTCTATTTCGGCGGTATCACAGATAGTTTTAAAAACATCAACTGGTGATGTTGGAACAAGATTAGAAATTAATGGTGGTAAAATAATTAAAGATGAACCCTCAGATGCAAGATTGGGAACTGAAATAACTGTTAAAAATTTATTTTATAACACGCCAGCAAGATTGAAGTACTTAAGTAGTGTTTATACTGAGCTTGCTAATATATGTGAATATGTAAATAAAATGGCATTATCTTATCCTGATAAAAAATTTACTTTAATAAGTGATGATAAAGTTTTATTAAATACGGATGGTAGTGGTAATTTACTTAAGGTTATTAAAGAAATATATGGTTTGGATGTTGCAAAAAAGATGATTAAAATATCAGTGTTTAATGATGATTATGATATTGATGGGTATATATCTTATCCTGAGGTTACTAGATCATCAAGGTCTCATATGATTACCCTTGTTAATAATAGGGTTGTGAGAAATACTGAATTAAATAGGGCAATTAACGATGCTTATCATACTTATAAACCAGAGACTAGATATCCAATTGTAGTACTTAAAATTAGTACTGATCCATCACTTGTTGATGTAAACGTTCATCCATCAAAATTAGATATAAAATTTAGTAATTTCGAGGATTTAAAAGAATTAATAAAAAGTGGAATAAAATCCGTTTTAGATAAAACTTTATTGATTCCAAAAGTGCAAACTAAAAACTTAGATGATGTAACACCTAAGGTAGAATTAGAACAGCTAAATTTACAAAGACAAAACGTAATTAACAATAACATAATAGATTATTCTATTTTTGATGAACCAGTATTACAAGTTAATGAAGATATAACAAAATATAATCAAAAAGATGATGAAAACTATGATAATGATAAGGTAGAAATTACTAAAGAAGAAAAAAAGGTTATTATGCCTGAAATGTATCCTGTTGGTCTTGCTAAAGGAACATATATTATATGTCATAATGAATTAGGACTTTATATGATAGATCAACATGCTGCAAAAGAAAGAATCAATTATGAGGGTTATTTAAAAGCGTTTGCTAATCCAAAACCAGATAGTATAAAAATGCTTTTTCCAATTACTTTAGAATTTCCATCAAATGAATTTATAATAATTAAACAAAATATCAATATTTTAAAAGATATGCATTTTGATATTGAACAAAGTGGTATAAACTCTTTTGTTATAAAAGAGCATCCAACATGGATTAAACAAGGTTATGAGGATGAATCAATTAAAAAACTTCTAGAGGTATTAATTAGTGAAGAAAAAAATTTCACAATACAAAAGTTTAGGGAGAAAGCCGCAATTATGCTTAGTTGTAAGATGGCTATTAAAGCAAATATGAATATAAGTATGGCTGAGATGGAGGCATTAATTGATGATTTAAGACGTTGTGATAATCCTTATACCTGCCCTCATGGTAGACCAACTACCATATTTTATAGTAATTATGAATTAGAAAAAATGTTTAAAAGGGCGATGTAATATGATAGTAGCAATAGTAGGGCCAACAGGAGTTGGAAAAACAAAAATGTCTATTAATTTAGCAAAAATGTATAATGCTGATATTATATCTTGTGATAGTATGCAAATATATAAGGGTATGAATATTGGTACTGCAAAAGTAACAGAAGAAGAAAAAGAAGGCGTTACGCATTATTTAATAGATATAAAAGATATTAATGAAGATTATTCAGTATATGATTATCAAAAAGATGCAAGAAAAATATTAAATAAATTATTAAGTGAAAATAAAAATGTAATAATAGTTGGAGGAACAGGGTTATATTTAAAGGCGCTTTTATATGATTATGAATTTAAAGAAAATAATATAAAAAAAGATTATTCATCTTATACTAATGAAGAATTATATAAAATGGTTTTAAATATTGATAATGAATCTAAAATACATGTTAATAATAGACAGAGATTAGAAAGTTTTTTAAATAATCATACTAAGCCATCAAAACAAAAAAGTAATCTTATTTATAATGATGTGATTATAATTGGGCTTACAAGACCAAGAGATGAATTATATGATGCAATAGATAAAAGGGTAGATAAGATGTTTTCTGATGGCTTATTAAATGAAGCTAAAGATTTTTATGATAAGAAAATATATAGTAAAGCAATTAATACTGCAATTGCTTATAAGGAGTTATACTTATATTTTGACAATAAGATATCTTTACAAGAGGCATCTTATTTAATAAAAAAAAGATCACGTAATTATGCAAAAAGACAATATACGTGGTTTAATAACCAAATGGATGTTAAATGGTTTGATGTAGATATTGATAATTTTAATAATACTATCGAAAAAGTAGTAGCGTATATTAAAAATAAAAAGGATTAAATTCCTTTTTATTTTGCTTCTTTATAAATGTTTTGATTAAATTGATGTTCACTATCTAAATTAAGCATAAGTGTATTAGTATCTATTAAAAAGTACTTATCACTTATCATATCTTGACCGTTAGTTGTTAAAGGATCATCCCAGGTAAGGTCTAAGTGCCACCAAGAACCTTCTAAATAAACTAAATTCCATACATGGGTATTGGATGATATACGATAATTTTTAACATTCATTTTATCTAAAAATAAACTAATTGTATCAGCATATCCGCTACAAATACCAACACCATCAAATAGTACTCCATAGGCCGTTGATGAATTAATATCAGAAAGGCCGGTGGTATTATTAGAATCATACTTTGTATTATTTATTATGTAATCATGAAATATTTTTATATTTTCTCTTACGTTTTTAGATGGATCATAATTATTGTTATATATTTCATCTACTTTATCACTTATTTTTTTTATTTGCTCATCAGTATATCTACTTTCTTTTTTTAATGTTATTTTTCCAGTACTATTAAAACTTGTATTAACTTTATTAAAAGTATTAAACGGATGAACAAAATTACTAATATCAGTAAGATAAGTGTTATTTTCAACTATTTTTTTAACATCACTTACACAAGATTCATAATCAGGATCACACTTTATGGTATATCTTTGCCATCCGGCATCTAAAAAAGTATATATTGCATTTTTTATATCTTCTTCATTTTTAATATTAGTATCTTCATATATTTTTAAGTATTCGTAATTTTCTTTTTTTCGATATTTATTATCAACTAAAGTTTGTCTTATTCCTTTAGAAAAATATTTACTATATACGTACTCTAGTTTATTTGATAATAAATAATAATTATTATATATAAGATATAAAACAAGAACTATTATGATTACTTTAAATGCTAGTTTAAATAATTTTTTAAAATTCATATTATCACCATAATAATTATATCAGTAAATCATAAAAAAAAGAAGTATGATTACTTCGTTTCGTTTACTTTTTTAGATAAATTTGATTTTAAACGAGCTGCTTTATTTTTAGTTATTATTCCTTTTCCTAAAGCTTTATCAATTCTTTTGTTAGCAATGTTAAGATTTTCTACACTAGCATCATTTCTTGCTTTTTTTACTGCGGTTTTCATTGCACCTTTAGGTACTATATTAGATTCATGTTTAACAATATTAACCTTAACTCTTTTTTTAGCACTTTTAATATTTGGCATCATTTCACCTCCTGGCGTTTTCATAACTTCTTATAGTTTAACAAAAAATAATTAAAAAATCAATAATAAATACAATTTTTGGTAAAAATAAAAAAGGGTGATAATTATATGAACAAAATAGATTTAAAAAAGTATGAAATAAGAACTGATATGGCAATTGATTTAACTGAAAAAGATGAAGAAACATATAAAACAAAGACTAAGAGTAAAAATGGCGTTAAAATAACCTGGCTAGACTTAAAAGAAAACAATAGTATTGGTAAAAAACCAGGTAATTATTTAACCCTTGAATTTGATGATGTAACCGATGATGATGCTAAAAAAAATGTCTCAGAAGTTTTCAAAGAAGAACTTTATTCAATGCTATTAAAACTTGGTTTTAATAAAAATACAAAAACTTTAGTTGTTGGTTTAGGTAACATAAAGTCAACACCGGATGCTCTAGGACCAATGGTTTCAGAAAAAATAATAACCACTAAACATCTTTTTGATATGAATGTAAACGTAGATGATAAATTTACTAATGTATGTTCATTTTATCCTGGAGTAACTGGAGTAACTGGAATAGAAACCAGTATGTTAGTAAAAGCCGCTAAAAATACTGTAAATCCAGATTTAATAATTTTAGTTGACGCCCTTGCATCATCTTCAATATCAAGAGTAAATAAAAGTATACAACTATCAGATACAGGTATATCACCAGGAAGCGGCATTGGTAATAAAAGAGAAGAAATATCTAAAGATACATTAGGTATTCCGGTTATTGCAATTGGTGTTCCAACCGTTACATCAGCAGCGGTAATAGTATCTGATACAATTAATTATATGATGAAAAATTATTCATATAATAAAGAATTTTTAAAAAGTAAAGCATCAAAGTTAGTTGCTAAACCAGTTAATTATTTAAATAAAAAAGTAAGTTCATCACCTTTAGATAAAAAAACCTTTCTTGGTTTGGTAGGATTATTAAGTGAGGATGAACTTATTAAACTAACTAATGAGGTTTTAACTCCAATTGGATATAATTTAATGGTAACTCCAAAAGAAGTTGATTTTGTAATAGAAAAATTAAGCGATGTGATTAGTTATGCAATAAATCATAGTTTAAATAAAATATAAATATCTTGTTTCGACAATAAAGCCTTAGTATTTATGTTATTTATATAATACAAGAAGGTGATTGTTATGAGGCAATTTAAATCAAAGAAAATAAAAAAAAGAAAAAAACATCCTTTCATCTTTATTTTCTTTTTTATATTTTCATATGTTTTTGTGTCTTTTTATATTTCGAAAAATAGGGCAAATAAAAATATTTTAAATAATAAAAATAATTATATTAATTTTAATTTAGTTAATTTTTTATCTAATAAAACAGACGAAATAATTAATAAACCCGTTAGTTTACTTAATAATAATATTAAAAATGCATCTTACACAGTTGAAAATAAAAATAAAATAAGCGTAAAAGAAAATATTAGTAAACCTAAAACTGAAAAAGTATTTAATCCCGTAATATATGTATATAACACTCATCAGTCTGAAAATTATACTGATTATAACGTGGTAGATGCTGCATCATACCTAAGTGATAAATTAAGTACAAATGGGTATGATACTTATTTTGAACAACAAAGTATAACAACATTTTTACAAGAAAATAGTATGAAGTATTATAAATCATATACCGTATCTAGAAAGTATTTAGATCAAGCTAAACAAAAGTATCCTGCTATTACTTATTTTTTTGATATTCATAGAGATGCGTTAAGTAAAGAAAAAAGTACGTTATGTGTTGATAAAAAAAATTACGCTAAAATATTATTTATCGTAGGTACTGATAATAAATTGTATCAAAGTAATTTAACTAACGCTACAAAACTAAATGAAATAATAAATAGCATGGTACCTGGAATAACAAAAGGAATAATGCAAAAAGGAGGAAAAGGAGTAAACGGGGTATATAATCAGGATGTATCTTCTAATGTGTTTTTAATAGAAATTGGTGGAAATAACAATAATAAACAAGAGGTAATAAACTCGATAGATGTTTTAGTAGAGGCGATAAAACAATATATAAGGGGAGTTATATGATAAGTTATAAAAAACTATTTCATGGTTTTATATGGTTCTTATTTTTTAGTTTTTTAGTATTATATTTTTCACAAGCTAATGGTTATTATGAAGATTTAAATAATAAAACCACCTCATTAACAGAAGAAAAAATAAAGCAGTTTGAAGAAGATGTAAAAAGTGGTAAAGAAATAAAAGTTGAAAATTATGTAGTAAATGTAAAAAAAGATTATTCAAATAAAGTATCATCTTTTGGACTTTTTACTTCTAAAGTTTTTGCTAAGTATTTTAAAATTGGAATGAATGGTATATTTGGTAGTATAGATAAAATGGTTAATGAATAATTAATGAATAATTATTTGACAAAAGAATATAAATCATATATAATTTAGATATATTTAAAGCAATGAGCAAGAAAAGTAGCTAAAATAGATATTAAAGAGAGTAGCTGGTTGGTGTAAAGCTATATAAAAGTTTTAGTAAATGGGCTTGCGAGTGAATACCGAAAGAATGTTTCAAGTAGGCTATTTCCGGTGGTTATCCGTTACCTTATAACATATGTATGATGGTACATAGGTGGCATTAAAAGTAAGAATAAAACTCTTATCCTATTTGGATGAGAGTTTTTTATTAAATTAATTTAATAAAATATAATTGAAAAGAGGATTGATAATATGAAAAATATTATATTAACAGGTGATAGGCCAACAGGTCCACTTCATATTGGTCATTATGTTGGGTCTTTAAAAAATAGGGTTAAAGTACAAAATGAGGGAAACTATGATGAAATGTATGTTTTTCTAGCAGATGCACAAGCCTTAACAGACAACTTTGATAATCCAAAAAAAATAAAAGATAATATAATTGAGGTTGCATTGGATTATTTAGCGGTTGGTTTAGATCCATCTAAAGTTACGTTTTTTATCCAATCAATGATACCGGAATTAACAGAATTAACTTTTTATTATATGAATCTTGTTACAATATCAAGATTACATAGAAATCCAACCGTAAAGTCTGAAATAGAACAAAAAGGATTTGAAGAAAGCATACCAGCTGGTTTTTTTACATATCCAGTTTCACAAACGGCAGATATAACAGCATTTAAGGCAAATATTATTCCGGTTGGAGACGATCAACTACCAATGATAGAACAAGCAAGGGAAATTGTAAGAAAGTTTAATTCTATATATGGAAATACTTTGGTTGAACCAAAAGAATTATTACCTGAAAATGAGGCTTGTTTTAGATTAGTTGGAATCGACGGAAAAGCTAAAATGAGTAAATCACTTGGTAACTGCATTTATCTAAAAGATTCTGAAGAAGAAATAAAAAGAAAAGTAATGAGTATGTATACTGATCCAAATCATATTAAAATTGAAGATCCAGGAAATGTTGAAGGTAACACCGTATTTACATACCTAGATGTATTTTGTAAAGATGATGATTTTAAAAAATACCTTCCAGAATATAATAATTTAGATGAACTAAAACAGCATTACAAACGTGGTGGTCTTGGAGATATGAAAATAAAAAGATTCTTAAATGATATTTTACAAGCAGAATTAAAACCAATTAGGGAAAGAAGACAAAAGTACGAAAAAGATATTGATAAGGTATATGATATTTTAAAAGAAGGAACAAAAAAAGCTCGTTTAGCAGCATCAAAAACTTTAAAAGAAGTAAAAACAGCTATGGGAATTGAATACTTTAATTAGTAAATAAAAATGATATAGTTGTCAAAATAAAGCGAAATGAAAATTTTTCTTGCTTTTGTATAAAAAAACTTGATAAATAAAAAAATTTGATATAATATTAGGCGTTCAAATGAACAAAGGGGGAATATTTGAATGGAAAACACTAAAAAAGAAGTAAAAAATATTAAATTCGACTTAGATGAATTAAAAACTATTTCAAGGTGCTTTAACGGGCGTTATGCTTATACAAGAAACATATCAAATTCTGAAGATTTAGAAAGCGATTTAAGAAAAGTATTGATTTCTAATAATAAAATTTTAATTAAGGAATATATTCGTTTATGCGTTTTTTGTTTACCACAATCTACATTAGATAAGATTATATTTGGTACAAAAGATAAAAATGTAATAGCATTATATTTATTATTAAAAGGTGATATTAACTTAATAAATCAAATATTTGGAAATATAGATGATTTTTATTCATATTGCTATGCTTGCAAAGAAGAGATTGGTTTTAAAGATAAAGATATTATAAAAATAAAAAAGCTAGCTGATACGAACAAATATAATTATGTTGATTCTAACATAGAAGACTATTTAAAAACAATTAATAATTCTAAAAAAAGTCTTTAATTAGGACTTTTTTTGTATAGTAGGTCTTTATAATTGACAAATACTTAAAAATATGTAAAATAAAAGTAATTTAAAAAGGAGAAAATTACTATGAGACTAAAGATAAAAAAATTTATTGATGAAATTAATTCTAAAACCGCTGGTGAAATATATTTTTTTACAATAGATAATCAAAAAAAATTAACAGCCAATGATATAAATGAATTAACCAAAGGAGTAATTCGAACTAACTATCCATACGAAGCATACTATATTTATAAGTTTGCAACAGAGGTAGAAGGTTTAACGAAAGAGAATAAAGATGAATTAACCAAAGGAATAATTAAAGCTAGCTATGCATCCTTTATTTATTCGTTTGCAACAGATGTGGAAGGTTTAACGAAAGAGAATAAAGATGAATTAACCAAAGGAATAATTAAAGCTAGCTATGAACCATTCTATGAATTATATAGCATTGCAGAAAGTATTTATAAGTTTGCAAAAGATGTAGAAGGTTTAACAAAAGAGAATAAGGATGAATTAACCAAAGGAATAATACAAACCAACAATGCAGAATATATTTATTTGTTTGCAACAGATGTAAAAGGCTTAACGAAAGAAAATAAAGATGAATTAACCAAAGGAATAATTCAAACTAAAGATAAATTATATATTTATGGTTTTGTATTAGATGTAGAAGGTTTAACAAAAGAGAATAAGGATGAATTAACCAAAGGAATAATTCAAACTGGCGATGCAGAATATATTTATAAGTTTGCAAGAGATGTAAAAGGCTTAACAAAGGAAAATAAAGATGAATTAACCAAAGGTATAATACAAACTAAAGATGAATTATATATTTATAAGTTTGCAGCAGAGGTAGAAGGTTTAACAAAAGAGAATAAAGATGAATTAACCAAAGGAATAATTAAAGCTAGCTATGCATTATTTATTTATTTGTTTGCAAGAAATGTAAAAGGCTTAACGAAAGAAAATAAAGATGAATTAACCAAAGGAATAATACAAACCAACGGTGCATTCAAAGCATACTATATTTATCAGTTTGCAACAGATGTAAAAGGCTTAACAAAAGAAAATAAGAATGAGTTAACTAAGAAAATTTTAAATTCAGATGATATTAATATAATCAGAAGCTATATTAATTTATGTTTTGAAAAAAATCTAATATCACAAACTACGTTAGAAAAAATGGTATTAGAAACAAAAGATAAAAATGTAATAGCCTTATATTTGTTCTTAAAAGAAGATATTAACTTAATAAATCAAATATTTGAAAATATAGATAATTTTTATTCATATTGCTATGCTTGCAAAGAAGAGATTGGTTTTAAAGATAAAGATATTATAAAAATAAAAAAGCTAGCTGATACGAACAAATATAATTATGTTGATTCTAACATAGAAGACTATTTAAAAACAATTGATGATTCTAAAAAAAGTCTTTAATTAAGACTTTTTTTGTATAGTAGGTTTTTATAATTGACTTTTTTATAAAAGTATATATAATATACATCTTGTAAACAAGAGGTGTTTTTATGTATGGTATTTATATAAATAAATTTTTAAAAAGTATTGATGAAAAAGGTCGCATTGAAATATGGAATTTTATTTTAAAGTATCAAAAATCTTTGTCGGAAGATAACATTAATACGTTAGTACAAAGAGTAATAGCATTAAATGATGCTAGATTAATTTATAGTGTTTCTTTAGAAATAAAAAATTTAAGTATTAAAAATAAGAATGATTTAACAAATGCTTTATTATCAATAAAAAATCCTAAGTATATATATTTGTATGCTTGTGATGTTGATTATTTAAGTAAAAATGATATAAAAGCATTATTAAACGTAATAATTGAAATTAATAATGTAAAGTATATATATTTATTTGCCCGTGATGTTAAAGGTTTAGATAATAAAGAAATTAGTTTATTATTAGATGCAGTAATTAAATCAAATGATAAAGAGTATATTATTAGCTTTGCTTGTAACGTAGAAAATTTAACTAGGCAAAACATTGATAAATTAACGAAAGCAATAGTAAATACAAAAGATGCAAATAAAATTGTTTCGTTTGCGTGCCGCGTAGAAAATTTAACTAAGGAAAATAAAGATTTATTAACAAGTGGCGTAGTATCTACTAAAGAACCTAAGGAAATTTATTCATTTGCGTATAACGTAGAAGGTTTAACTAAGCAGAATATTAACCAATTAACTAAAGCGATAATACTTATTAAAAATGAAAGATATATATATTTATTTTCAAGGGATATTGAGAATTTATCAAATAAAAATAAGATGGAATTATTAAAGGCGTTATTACCAATTGCAAAAACTTGCACGATTATAAATTTCTTTGATTGTTGTGTAAGTGATGAATTAATAAAAAGTAAAGAATTAGAAGAAATTGTAATTTCTTCTAAGAAGATTATTATAATTGCTATTTATTTGTTTAAAACTAAAAATGAAATATTAATAAATAAAATATTTGAAAATAGGGCTAATTTTATTTTATATTGTATTTTAAATAAAAAAATAATGAAAATTAGTGATGAAGATATTAAGCAATTTTATAGTAATACTAAGTTTAATTACGTAGATGATAACATACAAGATTATTTTGATAATAGAAAAGTTATTAATAAAAAAAGTCATATTTAAAGACTTTTTTTTCATTGTTTGTTATAATGTTTTTAAGGTGGTTTTATGAATAAAAAAAACATAAGAAACTTTTGCATAATTGCACATATAGATCATGGCAAATCAACGATTGCAGATAGGATATTAGAAAAAACAGGTGCCGTAAGTAAAAGAGAGTTAAAAGATCAGCTTTTAGATTCTATGGATTTAGAAAGAGAAAGAGGAATAACTATAAAATTAAATTCTGTTGAGTTAACTTATAAAAAAGATGGTAATGATTACTTACTTAATTTAATTGATACTCCAGGACATGTTGATTTTTCGTATGAGGTATCACGTTCTTTAGCAGCTTGTGAGGGGGCTTTATTAATTGTTGATGCCGCTCAAGGAATAGAGGCTCAAACGCTAGCTAATTTATATTTAGCATTAGAAAATAATTTAACTGTTATTCCGGTAATTAATAAAATAGACTTACCTAATGCTGATATTGAAAGGGTAAAAGATGAAATAATTAATACTTTTGGTTTTAAGGAAGATGAAATTATTTTAACCAGTGCTAAAACAGGAATTGGAATAACAGATCTTTTAGATGCAATAGTAGATAAAATTCCTTCTCCAAAAGGTCTTGACTCATCTAAAACACAAGCATTAATTTTTGATAGTGTATATGAATCTTATCGTGGCGCTATTATATGGATTAGGGTAGTTAATGGTAAAATAAGCGTTGGGGATAAAATAAAAATGGTAAGTAATGGTTCGGTATATGAGGTAGTTGAGCTAGGTAAGCATAATCCAAGGGAAATTAAAGTTAATACCTTATCAGCAGGTGAGGTGGGGTATTTATGTGCATCTATTAAAAGTGTAAGTGATGTTATGGTTGGAGATACGATTACTACCTTAAAAGATAATGCAAATATGCTTCCTGGTTATAAGCATATTAAGTCAATGGTTTTCTGCGGTCTTTATCCAATTGAGTCTAATAAATATAATGATCTTAAAGATGCTTTAGAAAAATTAAAATTAAATGATGCTTCTTTATTTTTTGAACCTGAGGTATCAACCGCTTTAGGTTTTGGTTTTAGATGTGGTTTTCTTGGAATGCTTCACATGGATGTTATACAACAAAGAATAGAAAGAGAGTTTAAAATTGAAATAATTGCAACATCACCTTCGGTTGTTTATGAAGTAATTAAAACTAATAATGAAAAAGTAATGGTTGATAATCCAAATAAGATGCCTGATAGAACCGTTATAAAAGAGATAAAAGAACCTTATATAAAAACTAATATATTTGTACCAAGCTCATTTATTGGACCTGTTATGGAATTATGCCAAAATAAAAGGGGTAATTATATAAGTATGGATTATATTAATACTACAAGGGTTAATTTGCATTATGAAATACCATTATCAGAAGTAGTTTATGATTTTTTTGACAAATTAAAATCTTATACTAAAGGTTATGCATCGTTTGATTATGAAATTATTGGTTATAAAGCAAGCAACTTAGTTAAAATGGATATATTAATAAATAATGAGGCAGTAGATGCACTATCGATAATAACGCATAAAGATTTTGCTTACAAAAGAGGTAAAGCTATAACTGAAAACCTAAGAAAGCTTATTCCAAGGCAACTTTTTGAGGTTCCTATACAAGCGGTAATAGGTGGTAAAGTAATTGCAAGATGTGATATAAAAGCTATGAGAAAAAATGTTTTAGCTAAATGTTATGGAGGAGACATCTCAAGAAAAAGAAAGCTTTTAGAAAAGCAAAAAGAAGGTAAAAAAAGGATGAAAATGGTAGGTAGTGTAGAAATACCTCAAGAAGCGTTTTTATCAGTTTTAAAAGTAGATGAATAGGAGTATATTATGTTAAATGAAAAGCAAATTATTATAATGAAGGAAAAAACTAAAATATGTGTTAATGCTTTATTAGGAGAAAAACTAAATCAAAGGCAAATAGAAGAAAAGTATAAAATACCATCTTCCACCGTTGGAAGATTACTTAATAATGAAGAATTATTAAAAGAAATTTATGGCCTTGATGCCGAGTTTGTAATTAATGAGATAAAAGAATACCAACAAAAAAACAAAGCAAAAGGACATTCTATGGGTGGAATTATATCCCAAGAAAATAATGGATACATAAAAGGTGAAAATGGAAAATTTAATGGAAATGGAAGAAAATAAATTACGATCAGCGTATATTCATATACCGTTTTGTAAAAATATATGTAATTATTGTGATTTTTGCAAAAACTATTATAATGAAAATGTAGTTTTATCATACCTTGAGGCTTTAAAAAAAGAAATTAAAGATAATTATCATAATGAGTTATTAAACACTTTATACATTGGTGGGGGAACACCTAGTTGTTTAAATTATAATGAGTTAGATAAGTTATTTGAAATAACTAAACTCTTTAATTTAAGTGATGATTGTGAATTTACTTTTGAGTGTAATTATGAAGATATAAATGAGATAATGCTTAGTAAGTTAAAGCAAAATAAGGTAAATAGAATAAGTATAGGAATTCAAACGTTTAACCAAAAATTTAAACAAATATTAGGTAGATGCATTAATAAAAATAATATGATTTCTAAAATAAATTTAGCTAAAAAATATTTTGATAATATTAATTTAGATCTTATGTATGCACTTCCTGGTGAAAACTTAGAAGAATTAAAAAGTGATATTTTAGATATTATTAATATGAAGGTAACACATATTAGCACGTACGCGTTAATGGTTGAAAATAACACAAAACTAGGTATTAAAAAAATTAAAGAAACTAATGATGAATTACAAAGAAAAATGTATGATATGATTATTGATATGTTATCTAAAAATGGTTATTACCATTATGAAATAAGTAATTTTTCAATATTGGGTTATGAGTCAAAACATAATCTTACGTACTGGAATAACCAAAAGTATTATGGTTTTGGAGCAGGGGCATCTGGTTTTGTTTTTAATATTAGGTATGATAATACTAAAAGTATTTTAAGGTATATAAAAGGAATAAGAAAAATTAATGAAGATGTTATTAATAAAGCTCAAATGATAAAAGATGAAATAATGCTTGGTTTAAGAAAAATAAAAGGTATTAATAAAAAAGAGTTTAAATGTAAATTTAATATAGATTTTAAAGATGCTTTTAATGTGGATGATATTATTAAAAACAAATTATTATGTGAAGATGACTCATACATTTACATACCTTCTAAGTACTTATTTGTATCAAATGAAATAATTCTTAGAATCCTAAGTAACTCTAACTTGAACTAAATTATAAAATAGGTTATAATGTTATTATAATATGGAGGTAGGTTATGGATACTAATAGCAAAGATGAAATGATAGAAGAATTAGAAGAAATTGTAGATGAATCAACCGTTGATGAATCTAATAAAACTAATGAAGAAAATGATAAAACAGCAGTTATTGAAGATATTGTAGAAGAACCTTTAAATAGACAAGAAAGTAATGATGATTCTAATAAAATAAGTGATGATAAAGAAAAGCAATATGAAATGGTTGATCAAAGTCTTAACCAAAAGAAGAAAAGTAAAGCGCCAATAATAGTTTTATTATCAATATTTTTAATTATTGATATAGCAGCGTTAGTTATATATATTATAGGAGTAGATAAAGTAATAGAATTTATAAAGTAAAGCACCAGTTTGGTGTTTTTATTTTCTTATATATATTTAATTATTTTTTAGCACTCATGTATTGACATTGCTAAAATTACATATTATAATATTGCTAGACTACTAAAAAAGAAGGTGATTTTTTGCTTAATGATAGAAGACGGATGCTATTAAAATTAATAGTAGAAGAGTATATTAAAAATGCTAATCCAGTTGGTTCTTCTGGTTTATCTAGTAAACTTAATTGTTCATCTGCAACGATAAGAAATGAGATGGCTTACTTAGAAGAAAACGGATACATTGAAAAAACTCATACTTCTTCAGGAAGGATTCCAAGTGAGCTAGGATATAGGTATTATGTTGATAATTTAATGGAATCTAAAAAAATGACGAAAGAAGACGTATTAAAGCTTCAACGTATATTTGATAATAAGAGTCTTGTGTTATCAGACGTAATAACAAGAAGTATGGAAATTATTTCAGAAATGATTAATTGTACTTCACTTGTTTTAGGAGCGGATAGTTCTTATAATAAATTAAAACAAGTTGAAGCAGTTCCTTTTGAAAATAATAAGGTACTTGCAATTGTTATTACTGATAAAGGTCATGTTGAGCATAAAGAACTTAACGTTGGTGATAATGTTTTGCCTTCTGATGTAAAAAAAGTAGTTGAGTTAATTAATAAGCTTCTTGTTGGTACTCCTTTAAATGAGGTTAGCAGTAAGTTAGAGTTTGAGATTAAACCAATAATTGGTAATTATGTTAAATCTCATGAAACGTTATATCAAGCCTTTTATAATGCTTTTAATGAATTCTCATTTAAGAACCATATGCATATGGCCGGAAGAACTAAATTACTTGATTATAGAGAATTTGATAGTGTTGATAAGGTAAAAAACATTCTTAATAAATTTGATGATGATAAGATGGTTAAAAAAATAGAGGCAGAAGATAATGATATAAATGTTTATATTGGTCATGAAAATAATTTTGATGATGACGTATCAGTTATTAAAACGAAATACAATATAAATGGTGAGGTTGGTACGATTGCAATTGTAGGGCCAAAAAGAATGGATTATGAAAAAGCTGTTACATTACTTGATTTTATTAAGAAAAACATAGAAAGGTAAAATATGAAAGAAGAAAATAATAATAAAGAGATTAAAAAAGAAAAAAAAGAACATAAAAATAAAGTAAAAGAAGATACGGTATCAATAACTAAAGAAGAAATAGAAGCAATGAATAAAAAACTTAATGATGCCGTTGATGAATCATTAAGAGCAAAAGCAGAACTTATTAATTATCGTAAAAGAAAAGATGAGGAAGTAAGTAAAACTCTTAAGTATGCTAATGAAACTTTGATATTAGAGGTATTACCGATTTTAGATAATTTTGAAAGGGCCATAAAAATGGATGATGATAACTTAGAAGATGATGTATCAAAGTTTTTAAGTGGTATGAAAATGATTTATTCATCTTTGAAATTAGCATTAGAAAAATTTGATGTTAAAGAAATAGAAGCTTTAGGTAAGACGTTTGATCCTAAGTTTCATGAGGCTGTTATGACTGAATCAGCTGATGATAAGGAAAAAGATGTCGTTTTAGAAGTATATCAAAAAGGATATATGTATAAAGATAAAGTTATAAGACCAGCGATGGTTAAAGTAAATAAATAAGAAAGGAAAGTGTTTAATTATGGGAAAAACAATAGGTATTGATTTAGGTACAACAAATTCATGTGTTGCTGTATATGAAGGTGGAGAAGCTAAAGTAATAGCTAATCCAGAAGGAGAAAGAACAACTCCATCAGTTGTTGCGTTTAAAAAAGGTGATATTATAGTAGGAGGAGCTGCTAAAAGACAAATGGTAGTTAATCCTGATACCATAAGATCGATTAAAAGATTAATGGGAACTAATAAGAAAGTTAAGGCAAATGGTAAAGAGTATACTCCAGAAGAGGTATCAGCAATGATATTAGGAGATTTAAAAAAGACTGCTGAGGGTTATTTAGGAGAAAAAGTTACTAAAGCGGTTATTACCGTTCCAGCATATTTTAATGATGCTCAAAGACAAGCTACTAAAAATGCAGGTAAAATTGCAGGACTTGAGGTAGAAAGAATAATTAATGAACCTACCGCAGCAGCACTTGCTTATGGTCTTGATAAACAAGAAAATACTCAAACGGTACTTGTTTATGACTTAGGAGGTGGTACGTTTGACGTATCTATCTTAGAGTTGGGTGATGGCGTATTTGAGGTTAAATCAACATCTGGAAATAACCACTTAGGTGGTGATGATTATGATCAAAGAATCGTTGATTATTTAGTTGATGAAATAAACAAAGAACATAATATTGATATATCTAGTGATAAAATGGCTATGCAAAGATTACAAGATGCCGCAGAAAAGGCTAAAAAGGATTTATCTGGTATGAGTACCACTCAAATATCATTACCATTTTTAGCACAAGGAGATGATGGGGTAATTAACTTTGAATTGTCACTTACAAGAGCTAAGTTTGAAGAGTTAACTAATGATTTAACAGAATCTACCTTAGAACCTGTTAGAAAAGCTCTTAAAGATGCTAAGTTAAAAGCTAGTGACATCGATAAGGTATTATTAGTAGGAGGATCAACTCGTATACCAAAAGTACAAGAGTTAATTAAAAAAGAACTTGGAAAAGAACCATCTAAAGGTGTTAATCCAGATGAGGTTGTTGCAATGGGAGCAGCAATTCAAGGTGGAGTTTTAACAGGTGATGTTAATGATATCGTACTTTTAGATGTTACTCCTCTTTCACTTGGTATTGAAACAATGGGTAACGTTATGACAACTTTAATTGAAAGAAACACAACAATACCAACTTCTAAATCACAAGTATTTTCAACTGCTGCAGATAATCAACCTGCCGTTGACATACACGTACTTCAAGGTGAAAGACCAATGGCAAGTGATAATAAAACGTTAGGAAGATTTCAGTTAACTAACATTCCACCTGCACCAAGAGGAGTTCCTCAAATTGAAGTTACTTTTGATATTGATGCAAATGGTATCGTAAACGTAAAGGCAAAAGATTTAGGAACTGGAAAAGAACAAGCCATAACAATTACTGCATCTACTAACTTAACCGATGAAGAAATTGATAAAATGATGAAAGAAGCAGAAGCAAATAAAGAGGCTGACGAAAAGAAAAAGGCTTTAGCAGATGCTAAAAACGAAGCTGAACAAATGGTATTTACAACTGAAAAAGCAATTAAAGATCTTGGCGATAAAGTAGATAAAAATGAAAAAGAAGAAGCAGAAAAATTAGTTGAAGAACTTAAAAAAGAATTAGAAGGTGATGATGCTGATAAGATTAAATCAGCTACTGAAAAACTTCAAGAAAAAGCAATGGCGCTAGGAGCTAAAGTATACGAAGAAGCTAATAAAAAAGCTCAAGAGGAAGCATCTAAAAAAGATAAAAAAGACGATGAAAAGAAAAATGATGATGCAGAAGTAGTTGACGCTGAATTTGAAGAGAAAAAATAAAAGTAGTAAAGTTCTAGTTTGACTAGAACTTTATGCTTAATTAAAGGAGAATAAATGGATAATAAGATAAAACTAAGAGAAGAAATAGATGATAAGTATAAATGGGATTTAACAACTATTTATGAAAATGATAAAAAATGGGAAGAGGATTTTAAAAAAGCAGAAAAGTTATTAGAAAAAATTCCTGCTTACAAAGATATTTTTATAAAAAGTTCTGATAATTTACTTGATTTTTTATCTTTTGACGAAAGCTTAGATAGATTAATAAATAAGTTATATTATTATGCTCATTTAAATTATGATTCAAATACTTTAAGTGATAATTATAAAAGAATGAAAGATAAAATAACTAATTTATTTAGTAAGTACGCTGAGTATACATCTTTTGTTACTCCATCAATATTAAAGTTAGATAATAATACTTTAGAAAAATATTATAAAGATAATCCTTTACTACTTGAGTATAGATTTATGTTTGATGATGTTATGAGGTATAAGCCTCATACTCTAAGTGAAGAAAAAGAAAATATGATAGCAATATTTTCTAAAGCATTAGATAGTTGTTCTAAAACTTATAGTACGTTAATTTATTCGGATATCAAGTTTGAAAATATAAAAGATGAAGATGATAATGAAATAGAATTTAATGATAACGTATATAGTACCTTAATAAAATCTAAAAACAGAAGGGTAAGACGTGATGCTTTTATGACCTTATTTAATGGTTATAAAAATTATAAAAATATTATAACGGATTTATTTAATGGTAATAAAGAGGCAGAAATAGCTTTAGCTAAAATTAGAAATTATAAAAATGCTGTTATGGCATCACTATTTAATGAAAATATAAATATTGAGGTTTATAACAACTTAGTAAAATGTATAAATGATAATATGGGTGTTATCTACAAATATTATGATTTAAAAAAAGAATTACTTGGATTAGATGAATTACATATTTATGATACGTATGTAGAATTAATAAAAGATTTTGGTAAAAAATATTCATTTGAAGAAGCTAAAGATTTAGCGTTAAAATCATTAAGCGTTTTGGGTGATGATTATATAAAAACCATTAAAAGAGCCTTTGATGAAAGATGGATAGATGTATATTATAATAAAGGAAAATGTACTGGTGCTTATTCTTCTGGATTTTATGATACAAACCCGTTTGTACTTTTAAATTATAAAGGAACGATAGATGATGTTTCAACATTAGTTCATGAGCTTGGACACTCTATGCATACTTATTATTCATGTAAAAATAATAAATACGTATATTCTCATTATGAAATATTTGTAGCAGAAGTTGCATCTACGGTAAATGAGTTGTTGCTAGCAAATTACATGTTAAAAAATTCTAAAAACAAAAATGAAAAATTATCAATTTTAAATCATATAATTGATATGTTTAAAGCAACCCTTTATAGACAAACAATGTTTGCGGAATTTGAATATCAAATGTATGAAAAAAAGCAAAATAATGAGAGTTTAACTTGTGATTATATATCAGATTGTTATTTTGAAATTTTAAAGAAATATTTTGGTAGTAACGTTATTTTAGATGATTTAATAAAATATGAATGGATGAGAATCCCACATTTTTATTATAATTTTTATGTATATAAGTATGCAACTGGACTTTCTGCAGCATGTTTTATTGTTGATGGGATTTTAAATAATAAAGAAAACGCAAAAGAAAATTATTTATCATTTTTAAAAACCGGAGGTAGTATGTACCCTCTTGATGCACTTAAAGTAGCAGGAGTTGATATGACAGATGAAAATGTTATAAAAAGTGCAATTAAAATGTTTGATAAATATATAGATGAATTTAAAAAAGAATACAATAGTTAGGAGGTATAAGCATTATGAAGAAAGACTATTATGAGGTACTTGGTGTTTCTAAGAATGCTACTGATGCCGAAATTAAAAGTGCTTTTAGAAAATTAGCTAAAAAATATCATCCAGATGTTTCAAAAGAAAAAGATGCCGCAGAAAAATTTAAAGAAGCACAAGAAGCATATGCCGTTTTATCTGATAAAGAAAAAAGAAGTAAATATGATCAATTTGGTCATGCAGCATTTGATCAAAACGGAGGCTTCGGTGGAGGTTTTTCTGGATTTGAAGATTTTGATGCCTCAGACATATTAAGAGATATATTTGGCTCTGGCTTTGGTTTTTCATCTTCATCTTCATTCTTTGGAGGTAATGGGGGAAGAAAAAGCAAAAGACCAACTAAAGGCCCTGATATAAGTGTGATTTTTGAAATGAGTTTCGAAGAGGCTGCGTTTGGAACTGAGACAACTGTATCTTTAAACATTGAGGATAAATGTCCTTCTTGTGATGGACATGGTGGTACTGGTATTAAAACTTGTAGTGAATGTAATGGTACTGGTTATGTAAAAGAACAACAAAGAAGTATTTTAGGAGCTTTTATAACTCAAAGACCTTGTCACGTATGTGAAGGAACGGGTGAGGTTTATACTAATAAGTGTTCGGTATGTAAAGGTACTGGTAAAAAGAAAGTTAAGAAAAACATAATAGTTAAGGTTCCAGCAGGCGTTGATACAGGGGATCATCTAAGAGTATCTGGTAAAGGTCCAGCAGGAGAAAACGGAGGTCCTAATGGTGATGTTTACATTGAAATAAGAGTAAAAGATCATCAGTTATTTCAAAGAGATGGTAGTGATTTATATATAAATGTTCCACTTACTGTTTGTGAAGCTACTTTAGGGTGCAAAAAAGAAGTACCAACCCTTGATGGTAACGTTATTATAAATATTTCACCAGGAAGTCAATCAGGTCAAAAACAAAGAATCAAAGGAAAGGGTCTTAAAAGTCCATCAAGACATACAGTTGGTGATTTATACGTGATTTTAAACGTTATTGTTCCTACCAAAATAGATAGAAAGCAAAAAAAGTTATTTGAAGATTTAAATAAAACTAACTTAAAAACCTCTGATTTTGATGCATATGATAAATTTGTTAAAAAAAATTAGAAAAATAGATTAAAGAAATAGCTATACAGTTATTTCTTTTTACTATTTTTAAAACTACATGGTATAATAATAAAGTATAGTAGAAAGTAGGTTAAAGTATGAAACAAGTTAGTGGTTTAACTAAACAAGAGGTAAAGCAAAGAATAAAAAAAGGTCTTGTTAACTATGATACAACTACACCAAGTAAAAGCATTAAACAAATTTTAATTGAAAATACGTTTACTTTGTTTAACTTTATTAATATCGTTTTAGGTATCGCAATTATTATTGTTGGTTCTTATAAAAATTTATTATTTTTAGGGGTAGTTATATGTAATACTTTAATAAGCACCATACAACAGGTGCGTGCTAAAAATATGGTAGATAAATTATCTGTCATATCATCTAGTAAAGCTAAAGTAATAAGAGACTCTAAAAAAGAAGAAATACATATAAATGAGGTTGTTTTAGATGATGTTATATTATATGATCTTGGAGATCAGGTTTTAGCAGATTCTAAGATTTTAAATGGTAGTTGTGAGGTTAATGAGTCTTTTATTACTGGTGAAGCAAAAACTATTTATAAAAAAGAAGGCGATACACTACTTTCTGGTAGCTTTATAGTAAGTGGTAGTGTAATATCTAAAGTTATTCATGTAGGTATTGATAATTATACATCTGTAATATCTCGGGATGCAAAGGTAATGAGTAAAGATGTTAATTCCCAAATAATGAAATCTTTAAATAAAATTGTAAAATACGTATCAATTGCTCTTATACCAATAGGAATTTTACTTTTATTAAATCAGTTTTCTATTGATAATAATACGACGCAAAGTGCAATTGTATCTGTTGTGGCAGCTTTAATTGGAATGATTCCAGAAGGACTTATTTTACTTGTTTCGACAGTTCTCTCAATAAGCGTATTAAGGTTATCTAAATATAATGTATTAGTTCAAGATTTGTATTCATTAGAAACGTTAGCAAGGGTTGATACGTTATGTTTAGATAAAACTGGAACTATAACTGAGGGAAAAATGGAGGTTTATGATGTAGTTGCAATTAACAATTGCAACATGAAAGATATAGATTATGCTATGGAGATAATATCAAGTAACTTAAATGATAAGAATCCAACGTTTTTAGCAATAAATGAAAAATATGGTAATGATTGTGAAATAAAAGCTAAAAAAGTAATTAATTTTTCTTCTGAAAGAAAGTATTCTGGTGTAAAAACTAAAGATTGCACATATTTAATGGGGGCACCAGAATTTATATTAGATGATGAAATAAAACCTTTAAAGAAAAAAATAGATGAATTATCGGAAGAAAATAGAGTTTTAGTTTTAGTTAAACAAGAAAATGAAAAAAAACTTGCCATGGCATTTATCTTGATAAGAGATAAATTAAGAAAAGAAGTAATTGATACGATAGAGTTTTTTAAAAATAACAACGTAGAATTAAAGGTTATATCAGGTGATAACCCTAAAACTGTTTCTTCAATTGCAAAGAAAGTAGGTATAGAAGTTAAGTCAGTATTTGATGCTAGTTTAATAAATAATGATACTGATATTAATGAAATAGTTGAAGAAAATACTATTTTTGGAAGGGTAAAACCTGATCAAAAAAGATTATTAATAAGAGCTCTTAAAAATAATGGACATACTGTTGCAATGACTGGTGATGGAGTAAATGATGTTTTGGCACTTAAAGAAGCTGATTGTGGTGTTGCAATAAGTGATGGGTCTGATGCTGCAAGAAACATATCAAAATTGGTACTTTTAGATTCTAATTTTAACGCTATGAAAGAAGTTGTAAAAGAAGGAAGAAGAACAATAAATAACGTTGAAAGATCTGCTACTTTATTTTTATCAAAAACTATATATGCATCTTTATTGGCTATATTATTCATAATTATTAATTATAAATATCCTTTTCAACCAATACAAATGACTTTAATAAACGCACTTACAATTGGTGGACCTGCGTTTGTGCTTGCTTTAGAACCAAATCATGACATAGTTAAAGGAAAATTTTTAATAAATGTTATTAGTAAATCAATTCCAAGTGGTGTTGTAACGGTAATAAATATTTTAATTTTGGTAATTTTATCTGATTTATTTAAAATACCAAGTGCTCAAACATCTACTTTAGCAGTTATTATAACAGCTTATACCGCACTTTTATTAATATATAAAATAAGTAAACCTCTTAATTTTTTACGTAAAATATTATTTTTAACTATAATAACTATATTCGTAATTACCTTATTAACTCCTAGTGGTATTGCAATATTTTCTTTAGAATTATTAAGACCTAATTCGATTTTAATTTTAATACTATTAATTTATATAGCAACAAAATTATTTATGACAATAAGTAGATTATTAAATATTATTATTGAAAGAAAAAGTAATTGGTTTATATAATAATTATTAAGTTAACTTAATTTTTGTTGTTTTGTTAAAATTATTATGTTATAATTTATTTGTTTTAAAGGCGTTTAAGAAAAAGAGTATGGGTAAAACTATTAAAGAGAGTATGGTAAGGTGAAAGCATACATAGATAATAACCATATAAATGGTTTTCTAAAGCTGTTTAATCTAATAGGTTAAAACGTTAACTTGCGTTAAGAGTTTAAGAGCTAGATTGGTAATCTAGAACAAAGGTGGTACCGCGGTTATGAATCGTCCTTTATTTAAGGATGATTTTTTTAATGATTATAAAAAATAAAGAATTATGTTTTAAAAGTAAAACAAAATAGTAAAAGGAGAGTGTTAATAATGAAAAAAAAGTATTATATAACAACTGCAATAGCATATACATCAGGAAAACCACACATAGGAAATACTTATGAAATTGTTTTGGCAGATGCAATTGCAAGGTATAAAAGAATGAAAGGTTATGACGTATATTTTCAAACTGGTACTGATGAACATGGTGAAAAAATAGAGTTAAAAGCTAAAGAAAAAGGTGTAACACCTAAAGAGTTCGTTGATGATGTTTCTTTAGAAATAAAAAGAATATGGGATGTTATGAATACCTCATATGATAAATTTGTTAGAACAACTGATCCAAAACACGAAAGAATCGTTCAGAAAATTTTTGATAAAATGTATGAAAAAGGAGATATTTATAAAGGCGAATATAAAGGGCTTTATTGCACTCCTTGTGAATCTTTTTGGACTCAGTCACAATTAGTTGATGGTAAGTGTCCAGATTGTGGCAGAGGTGTAGAAGAAAAAAAAGAGGAAGCTTACTTTTTTAAATTATCAAAATATCAAGATAAATTAATTAATTATATTAATGAACATCCAAATTTTATTAAACCTGAATCAAGAAAAAACGAAATGTTAAATAACTTTATTAAACCTGGTTTACAAGATTTATGTGTGTCAAGAACGTCTTTTGATTGGGGTATACCAGTTGACATAGATAAAAAACACGTTGTTTATGTTTGGCTTGATGCATTAACAAATTATATTACTAACATAGGTTATGATCCTGATGGTTCAAGCGAAGAATTTAAGTATTGGTGGCCAGCTGATCTTCATTTAATAGGTAAGGATATAATACGTTTTCATACCATTTACTGGCCTTGTTTTTTATGGAGTCTTGGATTAGAATTACCTAAAGAAGTATTTGGTCATCCATGGCTTTTAACCAATAGCGATAAAATGAGTAAGAGTAAGGGTAATACCATATACGCTGATGATTTAGTAGAATTATTTGGAGTAGATGCTGTAAGGTATTACGTACTTCATGAAATACCATACGCAAATGACGGGAATTTAACTTACGAATTACTAATAGAAAGAACTAATACTGATTTAGCTAATACTTTAGGTAATTTAGTTAACAGAACAATATCAATGGCTAATAAATATTTTGATGGTGTTGTTAATAATACTAAAGTAAATGAAGAAATTGATAATGAATTAATTAACATGATTAATAAACTTGAGTCTAAAGTAGAAGAAAAAATGGATAAATTAGAAATAGGTTTTGCGTTAGATGAGATATTTGATGTGTTAAGACGTAGCAATAAATATATTGATGAGACTATGCCTTGGGTACTTGCTAAAGAAGAAAATAAAAAAGAAAGATTACAAACTGTTTTATATAATTTGCTTGAATCAATAAGAGTTTGTGCTTACTTTTTAAGACCATTTTTAACTAATACTTCCAATAATATATTTAAGCAATTAAATATAAATGATGAAAAACCTTCATTTAATAATGATAATTTGTATACTAATATGAAACCAGAAGTATTATTTGCAAGAATTGATAAAGATAAAATGTTAGAAGAAATAAATAAAGAATAAAGGATTAAATTAATCCTTTGTTTTTTTGTTTGGTTTACATGATATTTTAGGTGAAGTAAAGTAAATGTTGGAAAAAAGAAAGAGAAAATACAAGTTATAAAATTAATTTGTATTTTTTTAAGAT
>CANQZW010000006.1 GCA_947628435.1 uncultured Bacilli bacterium
CATTTTGCATCATCGTATTATCAGTAGATACGTTATTTTGCATTACGTCATTTACTGGTTGTTGCATCATATTTGCTTGTCCATTCATTTGCACGTTAAAATCATTTTGCATCATCGTGTTATCAGTAGATACATTATTTTGCATTACGTCATTTACAGGTTGTTGCACCATATTTGCTGATTGATCAATCATTGCGTTACTTTGTGAAAAATTATTATCTTGAGTTTGAGTTTCCATAGATTGTTGTTCATCATATACAACATTATTTTTACCAAATGCTAACATTGGTATAAATATGAATGGTAGGAATAACATTCCTATTGTATAAATTGTATCTTTTCCAAATTTTTTAGCAACCGCATCATATATTACGAATCCTGCGTATATATTAGCAATTGGGATAAAAAATAATAAAAGATACCATATTGGTTTTTGACCAACTTCACAACACAAAACATACATATTGTAAATTGGAATAATTCCAGCCCAACCTGGTTTACCTAATTTTTTAAATAATTTCCACATACTAACAAACATAAAAATTGATAATGCAATTGAAATTATGCCTATTAAAGCAGTAAAAATCAATACACCTCCAACTAATCCAGATGCAGAAGCAGCATTATATCCATAAGATGTATCAACATAACTTGTGTTCATTTTACACCTCCTATTTTATTTAATTATATAATTTTTAAAGATTATTATCAACAAAATAATGTATAATTTAACCTTTTTTTACAAAAAATATACTTGAAAGGAATGAATATCATGAAAAATATAAGTATAAGAGATTATATAATTGATAGTTTTAAGGAAGATAACGAAAGTGAAATAAAAGAATCAATTGAAGATTCAATAAAACAAGGACTTGAAGAATCACTTCCAGGACTTGGAGTTTTCTTTGAAATAATATGGAAAAACTCATCAGAAGAAATAAAAAAGGAGCTTTTAGAAACTCTAAAAACTCATTTAAATTAATTATCTCTTAGTGTTGCTGGAATAGTTTCAGTAACTTTTTTTATTATTTCATTGAACTTTTGCATAACCTCTTCTTCAGTTAATGTTCTGTCTTCCTGGGTAAATTTTAAGGTATATGCTATTTGTTTTTGTGTTTCACTTACTTTTTCACCAGTATAAACATCAAAAACACCAATTTCACTAAGAAGTCTTCCACCTGCTTTTTTAATTACTTTTTCAATATCTAGTGAAGTAACATTTTTATCAACTATAAATGCAACATCTTTTACTATTTCAGGATATTTATTAGCTTCTTTAAATTTAAGCGGTTTAATATTTTTATTCATCTTAGTCATTGAAATTTCAATTAAATATATTTCATCTTTACAAATACTTGGATGAATTCTTCCTATAACTCCAATTTGTTCTTTATCAACAAATATTTTAGCACTCATACCAGGATGAAAATTTTTATTATCATCTAATACTTGATATGAATACCTATTATTTAAACCAACATAGTTAAGTATATTTTCCAAAATGCCTTTAGCTACATAATAATCTACTTTAACATTATTATAAGACCATGAGTTAGATACATAATTTCCACTCATTAATATCGCTATTTTTGTCTCTTGCTTATAATCATCATAATATATATTACTTATTTCATATAAATTAATATCTTTTACATGTCTTTTTTTATTATATTCATACGTATCTAATAAAGATGGAAGTAAAGTCGTTCTTAAAACTGATTTATCAGTACTCATAGGATTAGGTAAAATAATTTGTTTTTTATCTTCATATATAAATGAAGCGGCCATTTTAGGAGATACTAAAGTATAATTTTTATCTTCGTTTAACCCAAGTGCTCTTAACCTTTTAGATATTTGTTTTCTATATCCTATTGAACCTTTATACTCACCTTTTTTTTGCCTTTGTACAGGTAATGTTCCAACCAAATTATGATATCCGTATAAACAACCTATTTCTTCTGCTATATCATTAACAGTTTGTTCTATATCTAATCTTCTAGGTGGTATGGTAATAATAAATTTACCATCTTTATAAACATATTTAAAATCCAATCTATTAAGTTCTTTTTCTACGTCAGAATCTTTTATTTTTATACCTAAAATATCATTAATTTCATCGCTAGTTACTTCTATAATCTTTTTAGCTTTATCAACGTTATCTACTGCAACAATATCTTTTAAAACCTCACCTTGTGCATATTTTTGTAATAAATATGCAGCGCGATCTAAAGCAGCATAAGTATATTCATAGTTTAGGCCCTTACCATATCTTGTTGATGCCTCACTTCTTAAGTCATGTCTTGCAGATGTTTTTCTAATATTAATACCATCAAATATGGCGCTTTCAATTAATATATTCTTAGTATTAGAATCAACCTCAGTATTTTCACCACCCATAACACCCGCTAAACAAACTGGCTTTTTACCATCTGTTATAACGATGTCGTTAGATGATAATACTCTTTGTTTACCATCCAAAGTTTTTATTTCTTCTTTATCATTTGCAAGTCTTACTACGACGTTATCTCCTAATTTATCTTTATCAAAAAAATGAAGAGGTTGTCCATATTCAAGCATTACGTAATTAGAAATATCAACTACGTTATTAATTGGTCTCATACCCGCTGCAACCAAACGTCTTTTTATAAAATCAGGAGACTCTCCTATTTTTACATTTTTCACCATACGAGCAGTATAAAGTGGACACTTATTAGTATCTATTTTCAATTTAAAATGATCATTAACGCTATCATTTATTTCTTTTATATCAACCTCTGGTAATTTAACTTTTTTATTTAATATAGCTGCTACTATGTATGCAAAACCAATGTGATAGTAACAATCATTATTATGATGTTTATGAATATCTAATTCTAAAATAGTATCATCTAAGCCTAGATATTTTAAAGGATTTTCTCCAATAGGAGCAGCACTATCTAACTCGGTGATTCCTTTTGCATAAGTTTCTTCTGTTTTTTCTTCCAAACCAAGTTCAAATAAAGCACAAATCATACCATTTGACTCAATTCCTCTAATATTACTTTTTTTAATTTCAAAATCACCTGGTAATAAAGCACCTGGTAAAGCTACTATAACCTTTAATCCTTCTTTTACGTTAGGTGCCCCACAAACAATTTGCAATGTTTCTTTTCCAACATCTACCATGCATACGTTTAAATGATCACTATTAGGATGTTTTTTTGTTGATTTTATCTTTCCAATAACTAAATTATTTATATTATTAGATATAACTTTTTCAATATTAACTCCAAACTTAGTTATTTTATCAGTTAACTCATCAATATTTTCATTAGATATATCAACATAATCTGCTGTCCAATTTAAACTAATCATTATTTATCCTCCTTTCTATCAAAAGGTTTATTTTGCCTTAAATCTGTTAAATAAAAGGCTCTTAGATCATTAATACCATACTTAAGCATTGCAACTCTCTCTAGTCCAAAACCAAACGCAAATCCATGCCATTTTTTAGGATCATACCCACACATTTGTAGTACTTTTGGATTTACTACGCCAGCTCCTGAAATAGTAATCCAACCCGTGTTTTTACAAATTGCACATCCTTTACCTTTACATGCAAAACAAGAAATATCAGTTTCAACTGATGGTTCGGTAAACGGATAATAACTTGGTCTAAAGCGAGTTACACAATCTTCACCAAATAAATGCTTAGCAGCAACATCAAAAGTGCCTTTTAAATCTGATAAAGTTGCCTTTTCATCAATCAATAATCCTTCAATCTGCATAAATTGATGTGAATGAGTTGCATCATCATCATCACGCCTATAAGTTTTACCAGGGCACACCATTCTAATAGGTTTTTCACCCTTTGCTTCTAACATAACCCTTGCTTGTACTGGAGAAGTATGACTTCTAAGTAAAATTTTATCTCCCTCTAGGTAAAACGTATCTTGTGAATCCCTTGCAGGGTGTCCTTTAGGTAAGTTAAGTAATTCGAAATTATACAAATCTTCTTCTACTTCTGGTCCTTCTATTACATCATAACCCATAGACATAAATAAGTTTTCCATATCTTCTACTACCTTTTCTAATATATTAGGCGCTCCAGATGGAATATTTGTCGCAGGAAGAGTTATATCTATTTTCTCATTAGACAATTTATCATTTAAAGATTTTAATTCAAGTTCTTGTCTTTTACTTTCTAAAGTATCAGTAACAAGTGTTCTTATACTATTAACAAGCATTCCAAATTCTTTTTTATCTTCATTTGCAACATCTTTCATCGATTTAGAAAGTTCTGTTACCTTTCCTTGTTTGCCTAAATACTGTATTTTAATATCATTTAAAGTTTTCATATCATTAATATTTAAGGCATCTTTTTCAAAACTTTCTTTAATTAAATTTACTTTTTCTATCATGTTATTCCCTCCAATAAAAAAACTATGAAATCAAGGGCGAAAAATTTTTCCGTGGTACCACCTTGTTTCATAGAATACTATGCACTTATATCTTGTAACGTAAGAATACGTGATAACTTTATAGTTATCCAGCTCCAAAGCGAATTCATAAGCTATTACCACAAGTTTACACCAAACACTTGCTCTCTTTAGGCTTTTTACTTATTACTACTCTTTTTCTTTGCCTTTAAAAACTAAAACTATTATAACATAATAATATTCTTTGTCAAAACAATTATTTTAAATTTTTCATTTCATCTTTAAATATTTTAAGAAATTCACGAGTAGTATGATTTAAAAAAGTACTATCATAAGCAACACTAAACTTAGTAATAGGTGTGTTAAAATCCATTGGTAATTCATAAAGATTTCCTTCATCTATATATTTTTTTACGCATTTTTTTAATCCCCAACCAACACCTATACCTTGTTTTGCAAGCTCAGCGGTAAGTTCGGTAGTATAACTGGTAATATTATTTTTTAAAAATAAATTATGTTTTTTTAAAGTTTCCTCTAACCTATTAATATCTTGATAACCTCTCATTGGTAAAATCAATGAAAAATTCTTAAAACTACTATGATCTTTACAATATAAATCATAATGTTTCTTATCACAGAAAAAACAAGTTTCTAACTCACATAAAACCTCTTCTGTAATATTAGTTTGCGTTATAAATATAGGATACTGTAAAACTACAAAATCAAGTTCTCTATTTCTTAATTTTTCAAGCATTTCCATATTACTTGTGGCATATATATAAAATTTAGCATTTGGATGCTTTTCATTAAACTTTTTTATAACGTTTGGTAACATAAATAAAGAAATATGAGAATATATTCCTATTCTTATTATGCCATTTAAATCATCATCTTTTTCTTTTATAATTCTTTCTCCCATAGTTAAATTATCAAAAGCTGTTTTAACATAATATAATAATTTTTCACCGTCCTCAGTTAATACCACGTTTTTATTATTTCTTATAAATAATTTAGTATTTAACTGACTTTCTAATTCTTTAATACCATAACTAATAGCAGGCTGTGAAACATGTAAATACTCAGTTGCTTTAGAAAAGCTTTTACATTCCGCAACAGCATAAAAAAATCTATACTTATTAAAATCAGAATCATTATCAAATATTCCCATAATTAATACCACCTTTTTTATATACTATCATATTTTCTTTTTTTTATAAATACACTATCTTTTAAATTAAAATCACCTGGTACTATTAATTCATCATCAGATTCTAAATACTTTTTTTCTTTATTAATTACTATTTTAGATGCATTATTATTATATATAAAATTAATTTCTTCTTGTCTTTCATTATATAAAATTTCATTACTATATACTAAATTATTAGCGTTCTGTTTACTTATCAATTTATAAGAACTAAATTTTGGATCAACAAGCATATAAGCACATTCGTCTTTAAATTGACGTTTTTGAACTATTAAATTTCCTTTTAAATATATGTTTGAAATATTTATTTTTTTAGAATTACTATTATTATAAACAGATAAATCATATGCATTATTTAACTGTTTTACTTGTTTTTTATTATAATTATAACCATTAATATAATTAATAACTAAGTTTATAACATAATTAACTTTATCCTCAATATTGTCTTGAGGTTTTATAATTTTCATATTAGGATGACCAAGCCATGCCATTGTTGTTTTTTGATCTAATGTTTTAGCCTCCTGCACTGATTCAAATCTAACTCCATCTAAAGCATATTTTTCTGGCATTAAATTTGCAGTGGAAATTAAATCTATTACTAAGTCATATTTGTTTAATATTTCAAAACCATTTAAATTATTTTTTTTCAAAATATAAGCAAAATCATCATCAGATTCTAAATAAGCTCTATTATCAATAATAGCTCTATCAAGTAAAATAACAATAGGTTTATTTATATTATTATTTTTAGCATATGTTTCTGCTACCGTCTCCTTAATAAATTGTTTTTTTAAAACCAAGTCCTGAAACAACAAAACTTGTTTTCTATCACCATTTGGTATTATTTTACTTTTTATTAATTCAGTTGCTGTTTCCGGAATCGGTATAACATAATATCCTTTTTCAATTAAATATTTACTTAACTCATCAAAAACTTTTGTTTTGCCTGCACAAGGCCCTCCTGTTAACACTATTTCAAATATCTTTTTTTCTTCCATAATTCCTCCGATAACTAAATTTTAAACAAAATATAAATTATTGTAAAATACTTATTTTTTATAAATGTTATAAGAAAAAATTATACTAAAGTAAATAAAAATTATTTATAGTAAGCATTAAATATTTGTATAAACAATAAGTTTAAAATAATATATAATAAATTATATAAGGAGGAACTATGAATAAAATTAAAACATTAATAAATAAAAAGCAAATAAAAAAAAGAATAAAGACAATTGCAAAAGAAATAGATAAAGATTTTAAAGATGAACAAATAATAATTATTTGTGTACTAAAAGGATCTTTTTACTTTGTTAATGACATAATAAGAAAACTAAAAAATAAAAATATATTAATTGATTTTGTAAAAATAAAAAGTTATAGTAACACATCATCTACTAACAATATAGATTTTCAACTAGATACCTCTTTTAATCTAAAAAATAAAAATATAATTATTATTGATGATATTTTAGATACTGGTAACACACTTTATTTTTTAACTAATCATATTAAAAAAATGGGACCAAAAAAAATTAAAACTTGTGTATTATTAAATAAACAAGCAAGAAGAAAAAAAGAAATTAATGCTGATTACGTTGGTTTTGAAATAGATAATAATTTTGTTGTTGGTTATGGCCTAGATTATGAAGAAAAATACAGACAATTACAATATATTGCAATATTAAAAAAATAAAAGAATTAATCATTTAATTCTTTTATTTTGCTAATATTTCCTGCCATATCAACCGCTTTATAATATTTATAATTAATATCCAAAAGATCTTCACTATAACTATTACCCTCTATTTTTTTCTCATCCCAATTAACACCGTCAAAAGAATACAAAATACTAGCTAAACCAACGTTATCTAATGCGTTAATTATTATTTTATCATTTTGTTTACTTACGTTAATTATAGGTGCTTTCTTATCAATTTTTACAATAGTTTTATAAACATAACTTTGATAACCATTAGAATTTTCTACCTTTATATATACGGTTTCATTCATGCTTTTATTAAACACAAATTTAATACTTGTATTTTCTTTATAATTAATATCATATCCTTTATCATACCAATTTTTCATATCAAAAGAGTAATAAGCTTTATCAACTTTATATTTACTTTCTACAATAGCAGTAAGAGCAACATCCTCATTAACTAACTTTTCACCACTAGAATTAATAACCATGGTTATTACCGGATGATCATTCATGTTAGAATTGTTATTTAACTTTCCATTTAATTTAATTAAATTTGCTTGTATTTTATTTGTTATACCTTTTGAGAATAAAAAATAACTAATAAAAATTATACTTATAACTATTGAAGATAAGATTATAACGTTATTTATATTTTTTCTCATTTTATATCCTCCTAGTCTAATTTAATTATACTTTGTTTTAGAAAAAAAAACAACAACATAAAAGTTGTTGTTTAAAAATATTATTATTTTAAACCATTTACTGCTTTATTATAAATATTAACTTCGTTAGAAATTACGTTATACAAGTTATATCCTCCAGCTTCAAGTTTTAAACCACTATTATCTACTTGATTTTTTGATAGATTAAAATAATTTCTTAAACCATATCCTGCATGTAACTCAGCAAAAAATTCAAAAATATTTGTATATCCATAATCATCACTTTCACTTATAATTTTATTTTGCTTTAATTGAGATGCTTTATTTTTAAAATAATACGCTGCAGAATTATTACCTGTTTTATTGTGCAACACTTCTCCTGTTATTTTTTGATAATAGGAATCCATTGCATGACCAAATTCATGTGTTACTACAGATTTAGCCCAAGTTTCGTCTCCACCAGTCTGCTCACAATTAATAAGAATATAATCTAAAGAACTTGCAAGTGCAGAAGAATCAGCACCATATTTACTAACATAAGTTTTTCCATTAAGAAGATAAACCCTTGCAGTAGCTTGTTGTACGTTGCTTGGTAATTTTTTAATTGCACTTATAATTCTATCTGCATTTTGACAAGTGTTTTCTTTAAATATAGTAACATTAGAAGCTGAATTATCAACCGTGTATTTGTTATTTCCGAACACTTGAGATTCTTTTTCATACTGAGGAGTTACTGTCAAACCAATTGAGTCAGTTTTTCCATCTGTTGTAGTAGCAGTTATTCGTGTAACGCCATTTCTTATTGGTTTAACACTATACTTTGCATAACCATCAGTTCCTTTATTAGTAAGTTTTACTACCGCAACTTTCTTATTAGAACTTGTAATACTTTTAATTTTGGTATTTTTAACAGCTATAAGTCCTTCAAAAGAAGAAGTAACAGGTATATTATTATCACCATATACTGGCACCATTTTTAGTGAAGACTTACCAGGGTCTATTTTAACCAAGTTATCAACTTTAATTTCTTTAAATTTTTTATATATCTTATTGTTATCGACGTCATAAACATGTACGTAATATGTACCAGGCTTTGTTATTGTTCTTGTGTTAGCAGCATTTAAACCAATCGTTTCCCATATACAATTATCAGCAGATGGTGCAACACATACTTTATAGTTTTTAAATCCACCTGGATTTTGTGCTTGTTGTAATACTTTTTTTGCATCAACAACCGTTACTTTTCCATCGTTATTTACGTCAGCAAGTTTTTGTAATGCTGCTGATAACTTATGTGTCCCTGCAATATGCTGTAATATATAATAAGCATCAACCTCATTTATAACACCATCTAAACTTACGTCACCACGCTTTTGAATCATTGCAGTTATATCATTTTCTTCTCTTTTTATAACTAATTCTCCATCAATTGCATATTCATTACCAGATAATTTTTTATAACGAACATTATATGTGTTGTTGCTATAACGTTTCGTTGACGCACTATCTTTGATTGCTGCTTTCTTTGTGGTTGTTTTTTTAGTAGTTGCTTTTTTGATAGTTATTTTTTTTGAAGGTGCTTTCGTTGTTGTTATACCACTTACTGGTATCGTTGCAAAATTTGAATAAACTTTATTATTAGTAGTATCATAAACATGTAAGTAATATGTTCCTGATGAACTTAAAGTTGTAACAATTAATTTGTTCGAATAATTTTGTGACCACTTACATTGACTAGAACTTTTAGCTATACATGTTTTATAATTTTTAAATCCTGCTGGATTTTTTGTTTTATTTGTTACGTTTTTAGCATCAACTGTTGATACTTTTCCATCATTGTTTATGTCAGCTAAAGCAAGTGCAGCACCAGTTAATTTTTTAGCACCTGTTACATGTCTTAATATTAACTCAGAATCTGTTTTATTAACATTTCCATCTAAGTTAACATCACCACGTCTGTACAAAATAGAATTTATTTTGTTTCCTGTTCTTGAAATTTCTACTACTCCATCAACGCTGTAACTATTATTTGCGTTTTTTTGATAACGAACACTTACAGTTCTTTTTGCATTATTTGCCAATGATATGGTTCCTAATGATGCTTTTGCTTTAGTTAAATTATTAACTAATAATCCTGCCGCTGTAATTATACCAATAGCAAATACTACGCATACTGATATAAAAATCTTTCTTTTTCTTAAAGTTTCATTTGATGGCCTTCCTACGCCATTTTTAAAAATTTTCACTTTCATTCCTCCTAACTTCTCATATACTACTTTTATTATACTACCCTTTAATTTTATAATACATTATGTTAATTTTCAATAATTACTGATAAATTTCTTATAAAAAAGTGATAAAAAAAACAATAACTGTAAAGTTATTGTTAAAAATTATTACTATTCGATAATTTCTTCAAACTGACTATCTGAATCATTAAGATTTGTATCTTCTTGTTCTATATCTTCAGATGACTCATCTGAAATATATCCATCTTCTGTTTCTTCTTCATTTTCATTATCATTAATATCATCAGTATTATTATTATTTGTATCATCTGTTGAAGAATCATCGTTAGGATAAGACGTATCATTTTCATCGTTTGTATAATCTTGTTCAATTATAATTTTCTTTCTTGTTCCTTTTAATTTTCCTTTACTTTTTAAATAAGATACGGTATTAGAAGATACCATTTTATTTTGTATTAAATTATCAATTATTAATTCATTTATTTTTCTATAATTATCTTTTGTTACATTACCTTTTAATTTGTTTAATGCATAGGTCTGACTATCTATTAAATCTTTATTAATTCCATGTAGTACGGGTACTTTATTAACTATTGTATTAGCTACTTTAGATTCTTTAACATATTTAATATTAAAGTTTGGTAATCTAAGTACCAATAATATATCAAATAAAACTATAAATACAACAAAAATATATACAAACGAACCTATTATTTTAGGAATAATACTAAAGGTAATTGTTAAATCAATTACTTTAGACTTTATTTGTTTTTTTACCATAAACCTATCAATTAACCATACTAACATCAAAAATATTAATACTAAAAATATTATTCGCCAAAAAATTATATTAACAGCTTTTATTCCTTGTACCTTTCCATTAAAATTAAAGAAAGGAAGAAATTTATATAAAGGTTTAATAATAATCTTTGATAGCAAACTAGCTGCTATAGAACAAATTGTTAATATAAATAAATCATATAATGATCTTAACATTTCATTATTAAAACCTAAGTATAAACTACCTAATAATGCTAATATCAGTATAACATCCACAACATTCATATAATCCCTCTTTTCCTTTTTTATAATTAAGTCCTATTTATATTAATAACAAATAGCTTACAAATTTATACTACTATATGATAAATTAATTTTCAATAATAAATAATAAAATACCTTTTAAAAAAAACAATAACTGTTAAGTTACTGTTAAATTTCCATAAGTTCTGTTTCTTTTATTTTTAACTTATCATCTATTATTTTATTATACTTATTTATTAAATTTTGTATCTGATCCATTGAAGTTTTTTGCTCATCTTCAGGTATTTCTAACTTTTTAATATCAGAATTTGCATCTTGTCTTATATTTCTAAGTGCTATTTTAGCATCTTCTGATAAGGCCTTAGCTTCTTTTACATACTCTTTTCTTCTATCTTCTGTTAACTCTGGAATAACAAGTGTTATAACCTCACCATTATTATTTGGCGTAAGTCCTATATTTGCTTCAAAAATAGCTTTTTCAATAGCTCCTATACTACTTCTGTCAAATGGTTTAATAACTATTTTTCTAGCCTCTGGAACAGATATTGTTGCAAGTTGTATTAATGGTGTTTCAACCCCATAATACAAAGGCGTTGCCTTATCTAATATTTTAGGATTAGCACGCCCTGCACGTACATTTAAAAATCTTTCTTCCATAATACTGATAGCTTTTTTCATTTTTTCTTCTGCTTCTAATAAAATTTCTTCAGTCATCATATCCCTCTTTCATATATAAATATTATATAATAAAAAAATACTTTATTACAAGTATTTTTATTTATTTGCTTTCTTAGATTTTTTTATGTAATTAACTATTCATCTGAGCTTTTACTTCCTCAGCAAAATTATCTTGACGTTTTTCCATACCCTCACCAACTTCGTATCTTATAACATCAATAATTTTTCCACCGTTATTGCTTACATACTTACCAACAGTAACAGAATTATCTTTAACAAAGTCCTGTTCTTCAAGACAAATTTCTTTATAATATTTTGAAATTCTTCCCATTACCATCTTTTCAGCAATATTAGCAGGTTTTCCTTCTGCCATTGCTTGCTCAGTTAAAATTTTCTTTTCATGTTCTAATTGTTCTGAAGGAACTTGATCTTTACTTACATATTCTGGACGCATTGCAGCGGCATGCATACAAACGTCTTTTGCAACATCACAAGACGCACCCTTAATTAGAGATAAAACTGAAATTTTTCCACCCATATGGATATATGCACCGAAATGTTCATCATCATTTTTTTCTAATAAAGTAAATCTTCTAAAAGAAATTTTTTCACCAATAGTTGCAGTCATATTTGTAACATAATCATTTAAAGTACCCTCTTTGCAACTAAGTGCTAATGCCTCTTCATTTGTTTTTGCATTACTATTTAAAATAGTTTTAGCAACATCTTTTAAAAAGCTTTGAAATTTTTCATTTTTAGCAACAAAATCAGTTTCACAATTAACCTCTAAAATAACAGCTTTATTTCCATCTATTTCTATTGTTGATAAACCCTCAGCAGCGATTCTATCAGCTTTTTTAGCAGCTTTTGCAATTCCTTTTTCTCTTAACCATTCAGCAGCTTTTTTAATATCATTACCACTTTCTTCTAGAGCTTTTTTGCAATCCATCATTCCAGCTCCAGACATGTCTCTTAGTTCTCTAATCAAACTTGTATTCATTTTTAAATCTCCTTTTTATAATTAAAGATGATTATTAAAAATCATCCTATTATTTATTTGTTTAAAGCTTTTACTAATTCGTCTTTTTTTAGCTTTGAATAACCTTCAATCTTAGCTTCCTTAGCCATTGCTTTTAATTCTGCAACAGTCTTTTTAGATAAGTCAACGACTTCTTCTTTTACTTTTTTCAATTCTTTTTTAGTTTCCTTAACCTTTGGTTCTACTTTTTTAGCAACTTCCTTTAAGGTTTCTTTTACTTCTTGTTTTTTCTTTTCAATAACAGGTTTTATTTCTTCTACTTTTTCAGAAACTTTTTTCTTAACAACTTCCTTAACCTCAGATGCAGCCTCTTTTACAGCAACTTTAGTTTTATCTTCTTCAGTAATATAATCTTCAATTGGTTTTCCAGTTGCCTCACAAATAGCATTATTTAATACTCCTAAAACTATTTTAACAGCACGAATAGCATCATCATTACCTGGAATAACATAATCAACTAAATCTGGATCACAGTTTGTATCTACGATACCGAAAACTGTAATACCAAGTTTCTTAGCTTCATTTATTGCGTTTATTTCCTTTTTTGGATCAACGATAATCATTGCTTGTGGTAATTTTTTCATTTCCCTTAATCCGCAAAAATATGAATTTAATTTATCATACTCCTTACGAATTTTAATTACTTCTTTCTTTGGTAACTTATCAAAAATACCATCTTTTTCCATTTTCTCAATTTGATCTAGACGGTTTATTCTTCTTCTTATTGTTTTAAAATTAGTAAGAGTTCCACCTAACCAACGTTTTGTAACGTAGTAACTATCAGATCTTAATGCTTCTTCTAAAGCAGATTCTTGAGCTTGTTTTTTAGTTCCTACGAAAATAACCTTACCGCCACTGGCAGCAATCTCCTTTAAAGCAGCATATGCTTCTTCAATTTTCTTTACCGTTTTTTGTAAATCTATGATATAAATATCATCTCTTGCGGTAAAAATATATTCTTTCATTTTTGGATTCCATCTTTTAGTTTGGTGTCCAAAATGAACTCCAGCCTCTAAAAGATAGCTCATTGATACAACTGGCATTTCTTCTTCCTCCTTTGTTTAAACCTCCAAGTTCTTCATCTTTATATACTCATCCTCTTCGGACACTAGAGATATAAATCCAAACTTGTGCGTATTTCCTTTCTTTAACGAAAAGCCATGCTTATTATAACACACAAATATTATATGTTACAAGTTGTTTTTTTAATATTTTTTATTGATTTTATTGATTTTTTCTAATTTTCTTATAAATTTATAGGATTAAAATCAAGGTCTATTTTAATTTTAGAATTACCTTCATATATTTTAATTATTCTGCTTAAAATAATATATAATTTTTCATCCTTTTTATATTTTAATATAACTTGAAAATTATAATTATTATTTATCTTTAAAACATTTGATATTGATGGACCTAACACAACTGTATTATTTAAATTATCCCTTAAATAAGTCCCTATTTTTTTGGCTTCATTTATTCCATAATTAAAATCTTTTGAAGATATTTTGATTAACGTAATAAAGCAATAAGGTGGATAATTTAGCTTTTTTCTTAAGTTCATTTCATAATTAAAAAAGCTTAGATAATCATGCTTTGATGCACATATTATACTATAATGATCAGGATTAAATGTTTGAATTATTGCCTTACCTTCTTTATCTGCACGACCTGATCTTCCTATTACTTGATCTAATAAACTAAAAGTCATCTCACTACTTCTAAAGTTTGGAATATTAAGAGATTGATCTGCATTTATAACTCCAACTAAAGTAACATTTGGAAAATTAAGACCTTTAGAAATCATTTGAGTGCCTATTAAAATATCATATTTTTTATCATTAAAATCATTTATTATTTTAGCATGAGCTCCTTTTTTACTGGTAGTGTCCCTATCCATTCTAACTACTTTTGCTAACGCAAACTCCTCTTTTATCTTTTCTTCTAGTTTTTCTGTTCCAATACCCATGTTAGTTACGCTTTTTTCTTTACATACTGGACATATATCTAACTTTTTAGTACCATATCCACAATAATGACACCTTAGCATACCAGATGTTTTATGATAAGTTAAAGTTATATCACAATTAGGACATTTAAACGTATATCCACATTTTTTACAAACCAAATAATTAGCATAACCACGTCTATTTAATAAAAGCATCACCTGTTCTTTTTTATTTAAACAAGAATTTATTTCTTCTTTTAACAATGATGAAAAAATAGAATTACCTTTTCTCATTTCATTTTTCATATCAACTATCATAACCTTTGGTAAAGGTTTATTATTTACCCTTTTTTGTAACATAAGAAGTTCATAGTAACCTTTTTTTGCCCTTGCAAAACTTTCAATAGTTGGAGTTGCACTACCTAAAATAACCGGACAATTATGCGTTTTAGATCTTCTTATAGCGATGTCTAAAGTGTTATACCTTGGATTATTTTCTTGTTTATAACTTTCTGAGTGCTCCTCATCAATTATTATTATACCTATATTTTTTAGTGGTGCAAAAATAGCACTTCTTGCTCCTATCACAACTTTAACTTCTCCTTTTAATATTCTTCTATATTCATCATATCTTTGTGAATCTGATAATGAAGAGTGAATAATTGCAATATCATCTTTAAATACCCCTTTAAAACGTGCGGTTATCTGAGGAGTTAAACTTATTTCTGGAACAAGAATAATAGCACTATTATTATTTTTAATCACCTTTTTTACAACATCAATATAAACCTCGGTTTTCCCACTTCCAGTCACCCCATAAAGAAGCATTACCTTATCCTTTAGTAAATTATCTGTTATTTTTTGACTAATAAGTTTTTGATCATTAGTTAAACTTATTTCCTTTATATCATTTTCAACACCTATTTTTTGATATACTTCCCTTTTAAATTCTATAACTACGTTTTTTTCAATTAATTTTTTTAATGAGGATTTACTAGATATACTACTTTTTAAAACTTCTTTTTTATCTTTTAATAAATTCATTATTTGAATCTGACTTTTTATCTTAATATCATTATGTACATTATTATCATTTAATTTAACGTATACTAATTTTTTTATTCCAGAAGTACGTTTATGATTAGCTTTTAAAGCCTTAGGAAGCATAGCTTGATAGCAACTTATTAAGGGGCATAAATATTTTTCACTCATGTATTTTCCAAGACTTATAAGTTCATCATTTAATATTTGGTTATCATCTATAACACTTATTATATCTTTTATTTCATATTTTATATCGGGATTAGTATATTCAAGAACGAAGGCTTCAACCTTTCTTTTATTAAACATAACAAGAACCCTTTTGCCTATTAAATTTTTATCCAAATTATCTGGCACATGATATGTAAAAGTCATATCATTACTTTTTACTCTCGTTTCAATTAAAACGTTTACGTACATATCATCACCACCTAAATTTATTATAACATAAATAAAACAACAAAAAGAAGACTCTTAAAGTCTTCTTAACCTTTTTATTCTTTTATATCATAATAACTAATTAATTTCTCTTTTGTTTCCTGTAAACGTCCATCCTTGAACGCTAGTACTTGTTGACCACTTATATTTTTGCTCACAATAAGTTTTATATACAGCCTCAGCATTTTTAGTACTGTTTTTGTTTACTGTCTTAGTACAAGATGTTCCATTTAATATGTAATCAGAATCACAATAATAACTTGTTTTTTGTGTAGTTGTGGTCTTAGTACATTTTTTACCATCTAGTTTGTATCCAGGATAATCCTTACAAGAATATGTAGTATTTTTATTTGTCTTTATACAGTATAACTTATCACTTGTTTGAACCGTATCATCTGGACAAGAACATACCTTAACCTTAGATTTAACAATACATTTAGTACCACTTAAAGTATAACTTTTTGCAGATGTATTACTTGGACAAGAATATACTGGTTTAGAACATTTCCCACCACTTATTTCTTTTGTTCCTGAAGGACACTCTTTTATTTCTTTAGTACAATACTTTTCATCAGATGTCTTTTTAGTACCTGTTGGACATGAATAAGTAACACCTAAAGTTTTTGTACAAGTTTTTTTATTACTATCTAACTTATAATCAGAACCATATTTTGAACAACTATAAGTAGTATCTTGCTTAGAACATACATCTCCATCTGGTTTATAGCCATCTGGACATGTTTTTGTTACGCCATCCGGTTTTCTACATTTATCAGTTCCATATTTAGTATATTCATTAGGACATGAATAGTCATAACCTGTTGCTTCTTTTTTATAACGATAATATTTATATATTTTTACAGTTGTAAAACAAGTGCTACAAGTAAGTTCTTCCCAACTATCAACATACACTAATTTTTCGTTATCATTAACGAAAGCTAAATTACTTTGTGGTGATGTTAAAGTTGATACATAAGTCCATTTATAACCTTTAGCTACTTTAGTTGCAGTTATAATTTTATAATTTTGTACTGTTTTATAATTTGCTGTAACTTTTTTTACAGTACCTATTGCACCTTTTACATCATAAGTGTATTTTTTATCAGCACTAATTTTTTGTGTACTTTTAACAACTTTGTCAGTAACCGAACTTGACTCAGATGCATTTATCGTTGATGTTAAAGTAGTAACTTTACAATTTGCTGGCTCTTTTTTGTCAGTTGACGAAACAATTGGAGTTGCATCTTTTGTGTCAGTTGACGTTACATCTTCCACCTTTTTATAAGCACTTTTTGTTAAAGTCTCAGATCCATTTTTAATACATTTATCACCAACTAAATAAGTACCTGATGGACAAACATATTTATCAAATTTATCAGTACACTCATTTTTAACAAATTGATACTCATATAATTTTCCACCATTAGCTGTTGTAACTACCCTTGAGTTAGTGGTTGTTTTATGCTTTTTAGTAGTGTTATATGAAGTATTAGAAGCAGCTGCCTCAAGCATTTTACACTCGTTACTACAAATATCATAACATCCATAATGTTCAATTATATAATCTTTTTTATCACTACATGATAATTGTACTTTTATTATATATTCATTTTCTAACTTAGTTATTTGAACATACGATTCATCTTCATCACAATAATTACCATTTGAATCCATCAAACCTAAAATAAGATGTTTATCTATCATTTCTTTTAATGTCATTCTCTTAGATGTGTTAAAATCTTTTGGTAATCTTTCTATTGTGTAGTATGATTTAGCAGCATCTTTCATTCTAGTTAAATTATCAATAAAAATTTGATTATTAAGTGGTTTTAAATCAGGCATTGGAAATAACCATATCAATAAAAAGATAAAAATTATGATTAATATTAATCTAATTAATAAATCTTTTATCGTTAAACCTCTTTTTTCTTCCATCTTAATTCCCCCTTTGTTTGAATGGCTGTTATATTATCACAAATTAATACAAATGTCAACATTTTTAAAAATTTTTTTTAATACTGGGTTTAATTTATTATGTATATACCATAAAATATATACTCTAAAAAAAGAAAAAATACGTATTAATTATTATTTTTTCATAAAAACTATACCTTTAAATAAACTACCGTACACCCTTGATTATATGGGTTTATATGAAAACTTTCTACTTTTTCGTTTCGTTTTAAAACGTTTTTAACCTCATCTTTTAAAGCCCCTGTTCCGATCCCATGAATTATTAATACTTTTTTATTTTTAAGCACATAATTGTCATAAATGAAACTTTCAATTAACATTCTTGCAGAAGACCTTATCTCACCGTGTAAATCAAGACTAGGTAAATTATTAATAAAAACATCATCTAAAGTATTTCTCATTTTAATTTTGAATCTTATATGCCTTTACAACGTTTTTTAAAAGACAAGCAACCGTCATAGGCCCAACACCACCTGGTACTGGAGTTATTAAAGATGCTTTTTTACTAACCTCATCATAATCAACATCACCACAAAGCAAATTGCCTTCCTTATTTATTCCAACATCAATTATGACCACACCTTCTTTTACCATATCCTTAGTAATTAAATTAGGGTGTCCTGCCGCTACGATAAGCACATCCGCAATTTTAGTATAGCTTTTAATATCACGGCTCTTAGAATGACAAATACTTAAAGTTGCATTTTCCTTAAGTAATAATTGAATTAATGGTTTACCCACCAAATTACTTCTTCCTACTAAACATACGTTTTTAGTTGAAAGATTAACGTTATAACGCTTTAACAATTCCATTACTCCAAGCGGAGTACATGGAACCAAACAATCATTTTCTAAAACTAGATTTCCAACGTTTTGATACGTTAACCCATCAACGTCTTTTACTGGATTTATCTCATTTATTATCTTACCCTCATCAAAACCATTAGGCAAAGGAAGTTGAACTAATATACCATTTACACTAATATCATTATTAAGTCTTTTTATTTCATTAATAACTAAATTTTCTGATATTGTATCATTAAATTTTATGTATTCAAATTTTATTCCTACCTCTTCACAAGCTTTTTTCTTATTTTTTATATACACATCACTAGCCTTGTTATCTCCAATTTGAATAACTGCAAGAACAGGCTGTATTTTCTCACGTTCTATTAGCTCTTTTACATTTTTTCTTATTTCAAAGCTTGCTTTTGTACCATCTATTATATTATTCATAATGCACCTTCTCATATATTGGATTATCATCACACAATTTTTTTACTCTTAATTTTAAATCGTTAATTATTCTTTTATCGTCAGTATTATGAAGACAACATGAAATTATTTTACCAACTACAACAAAATCTTTTTCTTTAAATCCTCTTGTTGTCATAGCAGCAGTACCAAGTCTTATACCACTTGTTATAAATGGAGTTGTAGGATCATATGGAATCATATTCTTATTACAAGTTATTCCTATCTCTTCAAGTATTTTTTCAGCTTCTTTTCCGGTCATATTAACTGATTTTTTTACATCTATTAAAATCAAATGATTATCCGTTCCATTAGTTACTATTTTAAAACCTTCCATTTTTAAAACATCACTTAAAACTTTAGCGTTTTTAATAACCTGTTTTTGATAATTTATAAAATCAGTAGTCATTGCCTCTAAAAAACAAACAGCCTTAGCAGCAATAATATGTTCTAAGGGTCCTCCTTGAATACCAGGAAAAACCATTTTATCAATTTTTTTAGCTAAATCTTCATTATTAGTTAAGATAAGACCACCACGAGGTCCTCTTAGAGTTTTATGAGTAGTTGACGTTACAACATCAGCATATTTGCATGGATTTTGATGAAGACCTGCTGCAACTAATCCTGCGATATGTGCCATATCAACCATTAAATAAGCCCCACACTCATTTGCTATTTCCTTAAATTCTTCAAAATCAATTGACCTTGAATAAGCTGATGCACCCGCTACAATCAATTTTGGTTTTTCTTTTAAGGCTATTTTTCTTAACTCATCATAATTAATTTGACCCGTTTCTTTATCAACGTCATATGATACGAATTTATAATCCATACCACTAAAAGAAAGCATAGAACCATGCGTTAAATGTCCACCAGAATTAAGATTCATTCCAAGAACTTTATCACCTTTTTTTAAAATTGCTCTATAAACCGCCATGTTAGCAGAAGAACCAGAGTGTGGTTGAACGTTAGCAAATTTTACACCAAATAACTTTTTTGCACTTGAGATAGCTAGTTTCTCTACCTCATCAATAAACTTACAACCTCCATAATATCTTTTAGATGGATATCCTTCTGCATACTTATTAGTAAGAATACTTCCTTGTGCTTTAAGTACATTTTCGCTTACAAAGTTTTCAGATGCAATAAGTTCGATAGTATTTTGTTGCCTTTCTTTTTCTTTTTCAATAATTTCAAATACAGAGTCAACCATTATAAAATCATCTCCTTTAAACTTCTATAAAGCTATTTAATTTTATAGAATATATGAATTTTCTAACACTTTTAGCATTCATTTTTTTTCTTATACCAATTTCATATAAATCTAGTTGCTTTTTATATCTTTGTATTAGTTCTTGCATACTATTTACGTTATCAGTTTTGTAATCAACAATCGTATATACATCATCTTTTATAAATAATAAGTCTATTACCCCACTTGTTAATATATTACCACTTTTTAAAGATTTATCATAGTATTGTATTGGAATTTCAAAATCAATTTTAAATTCTTTATACACCTTTTTACTTTGTAATACATCATCATAAATACTATTAGTTAAATAACAAAAAATATTTTCAAGCTTTATTAAAGATAATTCTTCTTTAGTTATTTTTTTATCTAATACCATCTTGTTTAATTCTTCTTTAAGTTGTAATACGTCATATTTTTTTATTGGTAATAATTCTAATATACGGTGATATAAACTTCCTATTTTAGAGTTTGATAAATTATCACTTATAAACCTTGGTTTTACTAAAAAATTAGTTTCCTTTTTTATATCACTAACACTTAAATATGCTGGTATAAAAGACATACTATCATCATACTTAAAATCATATACTTTTTTAAACCAGTCATAATCAAAATCTTTTTTTTGCTTTTTTTCATTAATAAAAACCATTGACTCATTAATATCACTTGCATTTTTTATTTGTAAATTAATATTAGATTCGGTTGGAAACGTTTTAGAGGTAATTATACTTAATTTTCTTAACTCACTTAATAGTGGATGTCTTAATAAAGCAACAAGTAATATGTCTAAATAATTTTTAACCTCACTTAAGTATAATAAGGATGCTGGTTTTTCATTACCCATTTTTGATAGTGCATTATCAACTTGCTTAGATAAATTATTCGTATATCCGGTTATAATTATTTTTTCCTTAGCTCTTGTTAGTGCAACATAAAGAACCCTTAATTCCTCAGATAACATTATGCTTTTTTCATGGCTTTTAAACGCCATAACAGGAACCGACTCATACTTAAGTTTATGCTCATTGTCTTTTAAATTACATACAAAACCTAACTCTTCATTTATCATAATATCATCTTTTATATCTTTAAAGTTAAAATTCTTACCACACTGACTTAAAAAAACTACCGGATATTCTAGTCCCTTAGATTTATGAATCGTAGTTATTAAAACGTTATTTTTATCTGATAATGGATTAACACCTTGTAATGTTTGTTTATTTAACATAACATCTTGTAAATAACTTATAAATTCATGTAAACTTTTATTTTCATAATTACTAGCATGATTAATCATATGAATTAAATTTTTATATCTAAAACTACCCTCTTTATTTGAAGATAAAATAGCAATGACATCAAAATCTTTATATAATTTAACTAATGTTTCACTTAAGTCGTGATTAAAAGAATATTTTCTAAGTTCTATTAGTTTACTAAAAAAATCAGTTTTTAAAGATTCTTTTAAATTATCATATAAACTAACATTAAAATTATCTTTTCTTAAATTTACAATATCATCTAAACTAACATTAACAAGCGGTGAATTTAATACGCTCATTAAAGATACATCATCATAAGGATTATCAATAATCTTTAAAAAATTTATGATAAGTTTTACCTCATAATTATCAAGATATTCTAACGATGATTCCATGTATACACTAATACCTTTTTTTCTTATTGCATCTGCAAAAACTAAAGCGTCCTTAATACTTCTTAAAACAATAGCAATATCACTTGGGGTAATATTTTTTAATACTCCTTTTTTACTATCATATATTTTATAATTACTATCTAATAATGATTTTATTTTATCTGCTACTACGATTGCTTCTTTTTGTACTTTAGTAAGCTCATCTTTTTCTTCTTCATCCTTTTGTTTTCCATCTATTATTATAATTTCAGTATTTAAATTATTAGTTTCTTTAAATTCTGCTCCAAGATAAAGTTTTTCGTCCTTATTATAATCAACCTCACCAAAAGATAAACTCATAGTATTTTCAAATACAAAATTACAAAAATCAAGGACTTCTTTTCTACTTCTAAAGTTTTTTGATAAATTAATTAATCTTGGAAACCCATCTTTGGTAGCATGTAACTTATCATTATTAAAAATTTGAGGGCAAGCACTTCTAAACCTATAAATACTTTGTTTAACATCACCTACAATAAACAAGTTTTTATTATCATCAGATAAAGCATTAAAAATTATATTTTGTAAATTATTTGTATCTTGATATTCATCTATAAGTATTTCTTTATACATTGATGAAATTATTTTAGCAGTTTTAGTTTTTTTACCATCTTTAATTAGTAAGTCAATTACAAAATGTGCTATATCTGAAAATGAAAATTTATTTTGCTTTTTCTTTTCTAATAATAATGTGTCTTTAAAACATTTTACTATATCAAACAAACAAATTAATAAAGACTTTACATCTTCCTGCTCTTTTTTTAAAACATCATCATCAATATACTTAAGTTCACTATAATTCTTATTTATATCATTTTTTAAATTATCTCTTATTATCTTATACTTAATTAATACCTCATCATCTTTGTGACCTCTTGGTGTTCTTAAACTATCAAAATTAATTGTTCTTAACCTTTTAGATAATTCGTCAAAATTATTAATTGATAATATATCCATGATGTAATTTTTTTCTTTTAATACTTGTTGTAATACATTGTCAAAAATACTTTTCTCATCATTAAAATCTTCTATGAGATTAGTATATATATTATCATAAGAAATCATTTTTTTCTTTATTTGATCTAATATTAAATTTTTATAAAAATCATTTCCTAAAGAGTAATTACTAATCATTTCATCCATTTTCTTATCAGGATAAGCAATTGTTTGTAAAAATAAATCTATTTTTAAAACATAATCTTCTAAATCTAAATTACTAACTGAAAACTTATTAAGTACCGTAGTATATTTTTTATCATCAAGATACTTTTCTAATACTTTTTTTAATACTGTACTTTTTAATATTGCTTCTTCTTCATTTGATAATATATCAAAATCTCTATTTATTTTTAGTTTTTCAAAATTATCTTTAACTATATCCTTATAAAATGCATCCATGGTAGTTATTTTAGCTAAAGGAAGTAAAGATAGTTGTTTTTTTAAATGATCATTTGATGGATCCTCAAGATAAGCCTGCTTGATTTTTTGTTTTATTCTCATCATCATTTCTTCAGCTGCTAAATTAGTAAAGGTAACTATTAAAAGCTCATCTATATTAACTTTTTGCATAACAAGATTAATAACTCTTTGGGATAAAACAGCTGTTTTACCAGAACCAGCCGCCGCACTTACTATTATTTTGCCACCCCTAGTATTTATTGCAAGCAATTGATCTTTAGTCCAATTAGGCATCATAATCACCTTCTAACTTCTTTAGTACCTCACTATTTTTATAGCTTATAGGCTTTCTTTTTTTATCTATTTTAGAATCAAACTTACAAATTGACTGATATTTACAATACTCGCATGAATCAACTCTTCCTCCTATTGGACTTGCAATTATAATTCCATCATTCATACTATTTCCTATCTTTTTTAATGTATTTTTAATACTTATAAATATCTTTTGTAAATCATCAACACCAAATAAACATTCACTATTTAAATTACCCTTAGTTGATACTGAAATATAATCTTTTAAAGATTCTTCGCCAAAAATTAAAAGAACATTCTTATCATTATTTACAATACCATTCATTTTAAGTCTTTCTTTTATACTTTCTTCTTTTTTTTCATCACTAAGACTTCTTGATGCTTTTTTTTGTTTAAGAAGTGAAGGATAATATAATAACCCTGATGGAATAATTTCTTTACTTGTTAAATAACATTTACTTTCTTTTATAGCTAATAAATATATTAACATTTGAAGATTAAGACCTAATAGTATGTCATCTAAGCGAAATTTTTTATCACCTGTTTTATAATCAATTATACGATAATAATAAGAATCATCATCTTCAAATACATCAACACGATCAATTATTCCAGATATTTTTAAAGTACCACTTGAAAGTTTGATATAAATTGGTTTAATAACATTATTATCATCTATTTTAAACTCAAAATATTTAGGTTTGAACTTAGTTATTTTCATTTCTTCTACTATGTTTTTAATTACGTTTGATACGTTTAAAGAAAGTTCATTAATTATATATAAAGTAGTATTATCAATTATTCTACTATTATTTTTTAAGTATTCTTCTAAATATTTACGTACGCAAAAATTTATGTTATTAGTTGTTATACTATCTAAATCATTTTTTATTATGTTTTCTAAAACATAATGAATAAAAGTACCAACTTCTCTATTATCAAAAGAAAATTTTTCTTTAACCTTAAGTTTTAATCCTTTTTCACAAAAGTAATAAAAAGGACATTTAGCATACATTTCTATTGAACTTGGACTAAGTGTTATTACGTTCTTATTTAATTTTCTAGCTACACTTGGTGATATTTTATAATTTAACTCATGTTTATTTGATTTATTTATCTTTTCAAATAAAGGCTTATCTACTGTATTAATATCATCATTTGATAAAGATAAAGAATAATCATTTAAAAGTAAATTCTTATCATATATTTTATTAGATAAAACATCTTTAATATTTAAAGAAGATAAATAACTAGATGGTAATTTAAGTTTTAAATCAAGTCCTAGTTTATAAGATGTAATAGTAACATTTTTATTATTAATTGCATTATTAAACAAACACTCTTCATTATCTAAGTGATCCTTTGATAAACTAATTAAAGATTCTTTTTTTATATCTTTATTACTTAATAGTCCAAAACCATCAAAATTACTTGGTATATTATCATTTACCATACCAATTATATATATAAATTTTTTTTCATCAAATACCGCATCATTTAAATTTGAAATTGTTATTTCATCTTGCATTTGGTCTTTTTTACTTTGTGAAAAATCTAAACCTGATAAAACGTTTATTACATCACTTAAAGAAGAATTAGAGCTTAAATTATCATTTATAATATCAAGTGCATTTATTAACTTTATAACACCTTGTTCATCTTTATTAAATAATTTATTAAGTATATCTTCCTCACTTAAATAAATGTATAAAGCTGTTAAAATCTCATTTAATAAAGCATTTTTACTTATATTTTCTAACAAATACTTAATTGGTAATATAATACTTGTTTTAGCATCATTTAATTCATCTAAATTGGTTTTATCATCATATGAGTTATAAGTAAATGGTAAATAAAAATCAGTTTCATATAAATCCCATTTATAAATATAATTATCTAATTTATCAATAGTTTCAATGTCAATGTTAAATAATCCTAATTTTAAAATGTTAATAAAGTTTTTACAACTAAAATCACCCTTTAAAATATTTAAAAATAAGTTCATAAACCTACTTGTTAGAATGCCTGTTTTTTTAATTTTAGTATGTGGATAATTAAATATTAAATTAAAATATGGATGATAAACGCTAATGTCATTAGATACTATTAAAAAATCACTAAGTTTATTTTTTTCCATTATTTTTTTTGAAATATCATTACATACAAAAGATACCTCATCACTTACATCATTAAGTGCTTTATAATACACCTGTTTGTTATCTAAAACTGGCTTTATATTAAAATTAATACTATCATCAATTGTTTTTAATTTTTTTTCCAAGGTTTTATTATAAGCATATGGACTTATTAATACGTTTCCTTCCTTAGTCATTTTATTAATGATTTTAAGTTCTAAATCATTTATTTTAAATAATTTTAAAAATAAATAATCATCATTAAAAACATTATTTTTAATTACTTGCTTACATAACAACCTTTCATTAATCAAACCATTACTTAGCAAGTTTTTTTCATATTCCTTATAAATTAATTTTAAATCATTAACTTTTTCATTACTAATTAAGTCATATTCATTAAATAAATCATAAGTATTAATTAAATCATTTATAAAAGAGCTGGAAATTAAATTAGCATATACTTTCAAAGTACTTGATAATTGCTTTACTGTTTCGTACATTATCACGTATTTTTCCTCTTTTATAGCAAGCTTTTTATTACCATCATACATCTTAAGTAAAAAGTTTTTTAAAGTATAGTAAGTAATATTTTTATTTATAAACTTTTTTTTATAATAAATCTCATAATTAGAAGGTATTATTATTATGTAATTTTCTACGTTAATTAATTTTTCATCTTCTACTACTTTAATCATTTTAACACCTTCTTCTAAGTATTATTATAACAAAATAAAAAAAGAAAAAGAACCACTAAGAGTTCTTTTTATCAATCAGATTAACCATTTTTAATTTAAAAAATAAGAATATACCCGCTGATAATATAAGAGCCATCAAAACAACTTTTATTATTACTTCATTACTTTTCTGTTTATATATGCCTTTATTCATATTTATGCAATCTTTAACATTACTATCTGTTTTAACTTTTAAAACAACATCGCAATATTCATTTTCATCTTCGTATGCTTTAATTGCTTTAGTTAACTCATCTTTTACCTTATCATTAAACCCAACAAAACTATTAGATCCAATTATAATAAAAGGAGTTTTATTGGCCTTTATATTTAAGGCATCACGTACTTTTAAACTTAACTTTTTATTACTTTTAATATTAAAACTATTTACACTAATTCTATTATCTTCTTTTTTATAATCTATTAACCAATTTTTAAGTTTTGTACAATCCTTACAATCATCTTCATAAAAAACATTAACATTAATTGAATAATCAACCGAAGAATTAGTTGCAAGTGCTTTCGTTATAATTGGAAAACATAAAAACATTATAAAAAATATCAAAATTTTCTTTTTCATATAATACCTCTTTTAACTTATTAAAGGTGTGATTAATCACACCTTTAATTTATTTAGAATATACAGTTGCTCCTGTATAATCTTCCCACCATTTTAATCCTTTGTTATAAAAATCAGTGATTTCAGCATCAGTAAGAGTTTTACCATCTGCTGCTAAAAACTCTTTTGGTTCTTTTATATCAGTTGCATTTATTTTTGAGAACGTAACATTAAATGTATTAGTTGAACTACTTTCAGAAGTTTTTATACTCTTTATATATTTATCACTATTATCTAGTTCAACTTCTACTGTTACTGTCTCATTTAAAGCCCATTCAGCAGAACTATACTTTGGATTTGAAAGATAATTTTTCTTTACCCAGTCATTATATTTATCTCTATTTAAAGTTACTATATAAGTATGTTCTTTTTCGTCTGCTTTTTGTACTTTATCTATAGCATTGATATAAGTTTGTCCCATAACGTCAGTTAACATTGAAACTTCGTGAATAGCAGTTCCAACTTGTTGTGGATGAAGATATTCCCAATCATTTATGTATACTTTTCCTTCTTCATGGTTAGTTCTTTTTTCTACTACCACACTAACTTTAGAATCAGTTTTTCCAACGTACTTTAATGAGAATGAATATTCTTCTACGCTATCCCCGTTTTCTGATGTTAAATGAGTTAATCCAGTATCCTTATTAAATTCATAAGTAAACTTTTCGGTGTAACCATTAATTTTATTATTCTTTTTAACCGTAAAACTATTTGCATTATGAGTGTTTTGGGCAGCCTTATTAATTATTTCTTCAAGAGTATTTACGTCGTTATAATCAACGGTATAAGTCTCTTCCTTATAATTATCTTTAGCTCCATCAACATCTACTTTAATAGTATATACTTTACCATTTTCACCAGTTATTCTTGATTCTTTTATTGCTTCTAAATTAATATTCATTGTTTTTTGAGAAGTTTCTTTTGCTTTACTTGAACTATAAGTATAAGTTTTAACAGCTCCATTTGGATCTACAACATCAACGGTTGATACGCCTTCTTCAAATTTATCAGATGCTATAGTTACTGGAATGTTATATTTACCACTTTTATCTTGAGTCGTTAAAGTACCAGATAAATTATTATTTTTATTTGATAGACCATTAATTTTTGCAACTGTTAAAGCTGATACAGGCTTACTTTTATATTTAGCAACAATTTGATTTGTAACATGTGATTGTAATACATTTTGTACACTTGTATTTTCACTAAATTCTTTATTTACTTGAGTGCTTGATCCTACTTGTGTTACTACAAATTTATCAAATACCTTAGTTTCGTCTTTAGATTGTGATTTACCACTTTCATAACCTAAAGATTTAATATCTATAGTATCATTATACTTATAAATTTTAAATAAATCTATGCCGCTTCCACTTGAATATTTATCTCTATCAATTAATGTCATAAAATATATTTGTGAATTTTCATTTTTTACATAGTAGAATGATCCATAATATGATTCTTCGATTTTATCATTAACAGTCGCGGCATTTTGTTTCACTATATAATATTTACCATTTTTAGACATACCAGAATTCTCAGGTACTTTTACTTTTGCAGCTGGATGAACATTACCTGAAGCTCCAGTATCTTGGTCCTCTCCTCTTACATTTTCTTCTGGATAAGAATAACTAGTAACTAATGCTATTGTAGGAGTTTCATATGTTTCGTCACTATTTTTTACATTATTTGCAGTTAATATACCATCAACTAGAATAGATGCATGCATATCATCTGCATCAGCACTTTTTTGAGAAGGTTCTATTTTTCCTGAAACATCAATATTGTTAGCAGTAACAGTTGCACCTTGTTCTATTTTAATTTCACCAAACTTACCACCAGTAACTTTTAAATCAGAAAGAGTTACTATACCATTACCAGCTTTAACATCGATTGCATAATTTTGGCCATTACTTACTGTTATAGTACGTTCAGGGCCTTCAGCAGCTGCCATTAAACCACTTGTTTTTGAAAAGTTTTCAATTGGCTCAATAGTAACATCTTTAGTAGCAGTAATTTCTACCATTTTTGCTTCAGTTAAATCACCATCAATATATATTGTATCATAGCTATTTTTATCAATTGCTTCTTTAATTGAATTTGGGCCAAGTTCGTCATTTTGATCAATTACTGCAAAATCCGAATCAAATTTAAATGTATAAGTATCTTTTCCGGCTAAATCTTCACCAGAATCATCTACTAGTTTTACTGTATCATTTGCAGCTTCACCAACTTTTAATGTGAATTTCGTTCCTTCAAATTCAACTTGATCCATTGTTGCATCTTCTTCAGTACCACTTAATTTTTGTAATTCTGTGTCAAATGCTTTTTTAGCTTCTTCAATTACTTTAGCTTTAATAGCTTCTCCAGTTTCATCTAATGCACTATCACCTGTAACACTAGCACCAACTGCACTTACAATATTTTTATCAAATGTTGTAGGAGTTGAGCCGTTTACAGATAATGTAACATCTTTAATTTCTCCTTTTTGTAAGATATAAGCTATTGTTCCTGGAATACTAGTTTCAGATAATTTACTTAAACTTACATTAGGACTTTTAACTTTTATAGTAATTTCATTCTTATTTTCTGTACCTTGTACTAATTCAAATTGACTACTAAAATCATCTGAATAAGTTGAATCAGGATTATTTAGATCAGTAACAACATCTTCTATAAATTTTTCAACATTTAAATTCCAATGTGCTTCAAGTTCTAAATCTTCATCTTCTTTTGATGTTGTTGTAGGTTCAACTTTTTCAGTTTTATTATACCATCCATCTAATTTTCTATAATCACTTTGTTCTTCAGTTAACTCTTTATTTGGTATTTGTTCACCTTCATAAACAGTTTCAGTTATAGTTTTAGCTTTACCATCTTTATCTGTATACTTATATGTTATAGTATTTTTTGATAAAAAGTCTAAAGTACCATAATTAATAGTTTCTTCATAAGGTAAGAAATAATCTCCTTCTCCGTCAAAATCAATTTTATAAGTTATTTTTTTATCTCCTGAATCATTTTTTAATTTGAATAATACTGTTATGAATCCATTATTATAGTCTTCTTCGCTTGGTATTACTGTTTTTTTGCTACCATCTTCAGTATTTAATTCAACTGTCCATTTTTTCGAATTCTCTGGATCAGATTTTAGATAATGGCTATCTTCTATTTGCTCTTCTGAAGGGCCATAAATTTTTATTGGAACATAATATCCATCATTAGAATTAAATCCAGCATTTACACTTTGCTCTTTTACTTTACCAGTTAATTGGTAATTATCTAACTTTAAATCTTCTCCGTCTTTTTCAAATTCATATCCCCAACCAGTAATTTGACTTTTATCAGTTTCTGATATATATCCATCTTCGCCTTCCTTAGCATCTTTACTTGCAATTTTTGCATCAGTAAATAAACTTTCGTTTTGGAAATCTAATTCACTCCAATCAATAGTTATTGTGTATGGTGCATAATCTTCACCATCTCCATCTAAGTCCACAACAACATCAAATTGTTTTTTCTTTCCAGAGTTATTATCATTTGCGTTTATGTATTTTAATACATATAATTCATTACCATTACCAAAATCAGTATTAGTAATTACTTCTGTTTTATCTTCGTGCCCATCACCTTGTAAGAATTTTACATTCATTTTATCAGATGTTGAACCTTCTTTTTTAGTTAACTTAAATGCAAGATAATAACCATATTCATCTCCAGTAAATGGATCACTATCTTCATCAAAGGCATCCGTATCAATTGGAATTAAACCAGTTACTTTTACAACTAATGGATCTTCTTCACTAGATGTGAATTCTGTTTTGTAGCTTTCTGGTTTATCCCAACCTTTCCATGATTCTTTATTATCACTATCTGCTTTATCATCTTCTACCTTGCTTATAGTAAATTCTGATGATTTTTCAAACTTAACTTTACTATAATCTATTACATATGTAGTTGGGAAATATTCATTTCCATCTCCATCAAAATCTACCGTGTAATATAATTTACAATCATCACCGGTACAATTGGTTTGAGTACTAGCAAATTGATATAAAATTGTTAAATTATTTTGATCATCAAAAGCTCCTTTAGTAAATTCTTTTATTAATTGGCCGTCTTTACTAACGTGCTTTATTTTAACGTTTTCTTTTGATACACCATCAGGTGTTACAAAAGTGAAATCAAAATAATATCCTTCTTTATCTTTAAATACATTATCATTTAAACTTTGTTTAACTAAAGTCCCTTCTAAGTTACCTTCATTATCAAGGTTAAGATCTTGATTTAGCTCTGATCTATATCCCCAACCTTTCATAGTTTCTTTATCAGTATCAGTTGCTTTATTAAGATCTATTGTTACCTTAGATTCTTGTTGTAATCTTAAACCACTTAAATCTAATTCTTTTGTTTCTGGAGCATATTCTTTTCCTTCACCATCTTTATCAATAGTTATTATTATTTTTGGATTTTGACTTAATTTTTCTGGATCAACTGGTACTAACACTACGATTCCAGGAGTCTTATTTTCACAACCATCTTTTTCTGGTGTTACATCAAAGTCTTTCCATAGTATTTCTCCAGGTCCATTAATACCATCTACTTTAATTGTTGTATTTTTATCTGCACCTTCTATTTCTAATACATATGCAAAGAAATATACCGGATTATTATATTTTGCTTTATCCTCATTATTTAAAGTTATTTCTTCATTTTTTAATAATAATCCTGTTAATTTACCATCTTTATTTTCTAACTTTCCATTTTCATATGCTTTACTTGCTTCAAATGATAAAGCACTTTTCAATACATCTGTGTAATCTGTTTTACCTTCTAAATCAGTTGATACTGTAAATATCGTATCTTCTGGTACAATTATATAATCAATATAGTGAATATCTAATGTATCACCATCTTGTATACTTTTTGTTCCTACTTTTGGTGCTACTATACTCCATGCACCATATTGAAATGATGCATCTCTTGTTCTTTGAATATGGCTTATTGTCATTTCACCATATATATCATTTTTATCTGTTTTACCATTAACATCTTCTACCTTTATACTTTTTGCTGCTAGCATTACATCTTGAGTTGTTAACTCATGGTCTGATGTGAATGCGTACTCTCCTATTACATATATATCTGATATTCCTGATTTTAGCTCTTCTGCTTTTGTTTCCAATTCAGATATATTCATATTTTTTGCTAATGCTGGCACCATTCCTATAAAGAATGTTAATACACCAATTATTAGCATTTTAGCTTTCTTTTTCATACCTTTAACTTCCTTTCTTTTTTATTGATATTTTACTGTATAATTAACAGTTGCACTTACTTTGCTTCCATCACTTAATGTTACTGTTGCATTTCTTACGCCTTCATTTACTCTTCCACTATCTATTCTTGGATCTGATTTTGCATATCCACTTCCGTTATATACAAATCCTACATAGTCTATTGAAGATCCATTTTTAGTTACTCCAATAATATTATATTGCATTACTGCATTTGTTCCTGCTTGAACTACTTTTTGTAATGTTACTACGTATCTTGCTTGCGTTGTTGTTGGCGTTGGAGCTTGTGTTGTTGGAGCTTGCGTATTTCTTCTTGTTGTTGTTTTCCTTTTGGTTGTTGTGTTACCTGATGCTTGTTGGGCTACTTCTTTGCTTGTTACTGTTACAGTACATTCTGCTTTCTTTCCATTCTTACTTGTTACTGTTACGGTTGCTTTTCCTTCTTTTAATGCTTTTATCTTTCCGTTTTTATCTACCGTTACAACACTTGTATCACTTGATGTCCATGTTAATTCTTGGTCTTCAGCATCACTTGGCTTTACTGTCGCCTTTAGTTCTGCTTCATCTCCTACATTTATATCAAGTGTTGTTTTTTCCATGCTTACACTTTCTACTTCTTTTCCTATCTTTTCCCATCTTGCTTCTAGTTTGATATTTTTATTTACTTTTGTATCAAAATCAAACAATTCATCATTATAATACCATCCTACAAACTTATATCCTTCTTTTTCTGGATCCTCTGGTTTTTTTATCTTTCCGTTTTCTGCTACTTCTACCGCACTTATTGTATTTCCTCCGTTTGTATCAAACGTTATCTTATATTCTTTCTTCGTGCAGCCTTTTAATAACAATAGGATTATTACTATCGCTGCGATTATTCCTATTATTACTCCTATTATTGTCTTTTTATTCTTATCCATATTTCTTTACTCCTTTTTTCATTTATTACTATGTTAATAATATCATATACCCCCCCCCGGGTGTCAATACGATTTGGTTGGGGGAAACTATAACATTAAACTTTTCAATAATAATTATATTACATATTAACCAAAAATAAAAGGGTAATTGCCTAAAAAAAATTAGTCCAATTTTTGGAAAAAGCAAAATTTTATATAAAAACGGCTAGTGTATAAACACTATCCGTTTTTATAATTTAAAATAATATTTTAACTTCCTTTTTTAAACGTTAAAGTATAATCAAATTCTCTTGGGTACGAAAAATCATCTGCTAATGCCCAATTTTCATCCAAATCAAGATGAATGTTAACTGTTTCTGTTAATAAATCTTTATGTGTTTTAGATGGTAAATCGCCAAGACTATTCAATTTACCAAGAAGAAAACCGAACCAATTAAAACCATATATATCTCTTTCTGTTGCAGAAATACTTACTTCTTTATAAGTTAAAGTAAGCTTTTTAATGGCAGTTAATGGATATTTTTCATTTGGTGAACTTGGCTCTGTATTACCAAGTAAATTAAATAATGCTGTTTTAAACCCGGCCCCCATTGCTTTTGAAGATAAAGTTGCGTTCTCTGCATTAGGATGATATTCCATAACGATATTAGTACTACTTTTTTGCGGGGTAACTATTCTATAATCTTCTTTACTATAATTGCTATTTACTTTACTCATAACAGATGTCCCTAGTTTTTGCCAATAATTATCAGTTACAATATAGTCACTATTAAACTTTGTTGTATAAGTTATTGTATTTGTTGTCTTTCCTTTTACAGTTGTATTATCTCCAACAGTAATTTTAACAGTGAAACTTTTATTATATAAAGAACTTAATTTTCTATTACTTTCTTCTTTTTCTTTTGAAGTTGAAGTCATAGCTTTAGCTAATTCTTGCAATTTTGTATAAATAGTATCACTAGTTAAAGTATAATCTTTACTATTATAATTTAGTGTTAAAGAAGTAACACCTGGTGTTTTTAATAATTTACTAGCATATTGTACAAAATTTCCATCTGCAGTAAGTACTGTTGTTACTTTTTCATTTACTTTCAAAATATTAGCAGTAATTGCAGTTTCTTTTAAAGTAGATGAAATATATGTTTTATCATTTATATTATCATTAATATATTGATCTGTATTAACAACGTTTTTAAAATGTGCCTTTAAACTTAAATTATCTTTTACTGTGATTTGGTTAGGTTGTTTTTCATTTTCTTTATACCATCCATCAAATTCGTATTCTAGATATGTTTCTTGAGGTGAATCTTTTGTTATACTTGGTAATTGTATTGTTGGATAAGTATAACTTGCTGGAACCAATGTTACTGTGTCACTAGTAGAAGTAGGTATAATTAAATCTTCTATACTCTCACCGGCATTATATGTTTTTCCATCACTAGAATCTTTTACTTTCCATTTTTCTACAGTCGCATTAACAGTTTGATCTGATACAGCTTTACCACCAGCCTCATCAAATGTTACTGTAAATTGCTTTTGTACTGTTTCAGGATTTTTCGAAGTATGTGAATCACCATATACAAAAGTATCCCTTGCTGATTCACTTTCTCCATTACTATATATAATAGTATAAGAAATTCCAGTCCAATGAGCTTGTAAATCAAGATTACCAGTCATTCCTTTGGTTATTTTATCAACTTTTGATTCAGGATTTTTAGTATACCAACCATCAAAAGTATAGCCAGGTCTAGTAGGTTTACTTAACTCAAATTCATCTTCTATGGTATATGATTTGTTTTCTTTTTCTAAACTACCACCATTTGAATCTTGATTTATTGTATAAGTAATTATTTCCCATATAGCATATAAAGTAACATTACCATTATTTTCATTTGTTAAATTATTAGCTTTTGTTATTTTGTCTTTTTCATTAGCTTTTTTTGACCATCCAACAAAAGTATATCCTTCTCTTTGATATTGTTCACTAGTTAAATCAGATTCTGAATCATAAGTATGAGTAGTATTTTCAACTGTGCCGGTAGGTTCTATAGACCCACTACCCTTATTCGAATTATAAGTTATAGTATAAGTATTAGCCTTCCATACAGCATATAAAGTAACATTACCATTATTTTCATCGGTTAAATTATTAGCTTTTTCTATACAATCATCACATGTTTCAACAGAATCATCATGTTTAGTTTTACTCCATCCAACAAAAGTATAACCTTCTCTTTCAAATTTATCTTTTGTCAAATCAGATTCTAAATCGTAAGTATGGTCTGTATCATCAACAGTTCCAGATGGAGTACTACTACCATTTCCTTTATTTGAATCATAAGTTACCGTATATTTATTAGCTTCCCATACTGCATAAACGGTTATTGTTCCGCTATCAGTATAGTTTTTATTTTCTTCTATAATATCACTTGATGAAGAAGATTTACTCCATCCTTTAAAATGATAACCTGTTTTAGTAAACTCATTATCTTTTAAATTTTTTTCTTCGTCATAAGTATATGTACTATTTTCCATAGTACCTTCTCCACCATTTGAATTATACTCAACTTCATAAGTATTAGCTGTCCAGTGAGCAGTTAATTCTAAATCCTTAGATATATTATTTAAATTATCTACCTTAGTACTATCATCATACCAACCATCAAGTGAATAACCAGTTCTAGTTATAGTTTCTAAAACTGCTGTTTCATTATCTATTTCCCATTTAGCAACTAACGTAACTTCTTTTTTGTTTTCTGCGGTTAGATTTCTTACTGGTTTACCATCAGCTAAAACATCTTCGCTGCCTTCATAAGTCCATCCTACAAATTTATATTTAACTGTTTTTTGAGTACTATTATCTTTCTCATAACCGTTTTTATATGTTACTGTGTACTCTTTTTTAAATTTGTTCTCATCTAGCACGCAGTCTGAATCATAAGTACAAGTTGTTTTATTATTCATTTCACCAGAAGTATTAGTATTTCCATTATATGCTATTGTATAAGTATTTGCCTTCCATTTAGCGTATAAAATTAATGCATTATCTGGCATTTTATCTTTTTCAAAATCCCATTTGTTATCTTCTGTGCAATCTTGATCTTTATACCATCCAGCAAATGTATATCCTTGTTTTGTTGGATTTTCTTCTGGATTTGTTATTTTGGAATTAAGAGCTTGGTTTGTAATGTCATGTTGTTCTTGTCCATCTTTAAACACACCACCATTTGCATCAAATACAACTGTATTTTTATGAATTATCCATTTAGCATATAACTCCACATTAGATGTTGGCATAGCATCAGTTTCAAAATTCCATTTTTTCTCTACATCATTTTCTTTATAATACCAAGCATCAAAATCATATCCATCTCTTGTAGGATCACTTGGCTTTTCAATTAATTTACCAAATAAAGTTTCTTTAGAATCAACTTTTGATCCATTTTTACTATCAAAAGTTACTTTATAAGTATGTCTTTTAATACTTGCTGTTAATGTTTGATTATCACTTGATGTAATTTTATAAGTCGTACTAGTATTAGTATCATCATTTGACCATTTTATAAAGTCAAAACCTTCTTCAAGTTCAATACTTACATTCACTTCTTCTTCAAAATAATATGAATTAGTTTCACTAATTTTTTTAACACCATCTTTATCACTTTCATCAAGTGTGTTTATATATGAAACTGTTAAAGTGTATTTATTTCTTTCATAATAATACTTTAATACCGTAGAACCATCAGCATTTAGATTTACTTTCTCTTCTACTACATTTCCTTCATTATCTTTTAAAACAGCTGTTTTAAATCCTTCTTTTTCTTCTGGTACAAAATCTATTTTGCTATCAGATGTACCTTCTTTAATAAGTGTTTTACTAGCTTCTTCAGGATAATTACCTTTTTTATCCATATAATAATACTCTACTTTATATTTAGTATCATCATTAGCTTTAAATATAGCTTCTACTTCTAAATTACCGTAAGTTCCTTTTTTTATAGTACCATTAGAATCACTACCATTTACCTTCCAACCGGTAAAAGTATAACCAGTTTTTGTAGGCTTATCTAAAGTAAAATCTTTTGTTTCAACGTTATATTTTTCAACTTTATTATCTAATGAACCACCATTTAAATTATAAGTAATGTCATATGTAATTAAACTAGTATTTACCTTTATTGTTACATCTTTATCAGGCATAACGTAAACATTATTATTTAAATTATCACTATAACCATCAAAATTATAACCTGGTTTTAATGTATAAGAAATAGTTACTTTATCATTATAAAAATATGACCCCAAACCAAGTACTTTTTCCACTCCTTTATCACCAATAACAGTTAAAGTATATTTATTTATTGAATAATAATATTTAACAGTAGTAGTACCATTACTGTTTATAGCCACTTTTTTAACGCTAGGCGCAGTATAACCCTTATAAACCTTAGTTTTAGGGTTTACAGTACTTCCGGCATTTGCTTTTAGAGTTTCTACTTCATTTGGATTATCACTATAATTACCATCTTTACCCATTAAAAAATGTTCTACACGATAACTTGCAACAATTCTAGTCCATTTAGCAGTAAGCGTTAAATCAGATGTAATTTTAGTATTAAAATCAAATTCATCACTACCTAAATACCAACCAGAAAAAACATAATTTTCTCTTGTTGGATTACTAGGAGCTTTTACTTGATCTTTATACTTAACATCAATCTTATTTAAAGTGCCATTACCACCATCAAAAGTTATAGTATATTCATTTTTAATATATTTGGCTTCAAGTTTTAAGTCTTTAGTTATTAAAGTATCTTCATCGAACTCTTTACCATCAACATACCATCCAACAAAAGTATATCCTTTCTTTTTAGGTGCCTTTGGCAAATGTACTTTATCGTTTTTTTGTACCACACTTGCTTGTAATTTCTGCCCATTAGCATACATAGTAACAGAATACTTACGATTACATGACACCAAGCAAAGTATAGCAATTATAATGATAACCACTATTATTCCAATATAAAATATTTTTTTATTCTTATTTTTAGGTTTCATTTTTATCCCCCTTACATTATTTAATATTATATATAGTAAAAAAGCTCGTTTCTATTAAGGAAACGAGCTTTCAACTACCTAATCTATGAAAGTTTTCTTCTCGTTAAATACTTGATTTAATGCTGCACTAGTGCCATCAACAAATTTTAACGTATAAGTTTGAGTTCCAGTTACATCTCCAACTTTATATTTAACAGTTGCAGTTGCTTCTTTACCCATAACATCTTCTAATTTTAATTTAATTGCTTCTTGTCTGCAATCAGTTTTTGAACCTTCAGTATCGTCATAATTGCAATCTTTACCAGCCATTGCACATAAAAGTTTACTTGCAAGTGTAACAACGCCATTATAATCTACATTTTCTAAATTAACTGATTTATTTTGTTGATTTCCAGCAGACCAAGTTATGCTTTCAGCATCAGTTACAAATGTTTGGAACATATCAATGATTTCAGCTTTTCCATTAAAATCCTTTAATAACTTGTCTTTGTTGCTAATTGTAAACGTTGCTGTTTTAGTTTCAGGATCATATACAATTTCACTAAATCCTTCATCTGGACGTTGACTTACAATAATGTTCAAACCTTGAGCATCACCTGTTAAAGTTTCATCCTTTTCTTCTATTAAATTATAAGTGAATTTTAATGTATAAGTAATTTTTTCGGTTTTTTCTCCTATTACATATGTAATATCAGCAGTAGCTTCTTTTCCAGCAACTTGGCCTAAAGTTAATTGTTCTTTAGTTAGTCCCACTTCTTGACTACAATCTTTATTACCAGTTACCAATAGGCATAATACGTTAGCGGCATATACAGCGCCTTGAGAAGCATCTACTGGTTTAATAGTTTCGGACTTTCCACCAGCAGTATATACAACTTCTGTTGCTCCAGTAATATACTTTTGAAATAAGTCAATAATTCCACTTGATGCAAACTTACTTAAATTTTCTTTTGTATCATTGATTTCAAATGTTGCCGTTCCATTTTTATATGAAATTTTCTTAAATCCATATGTAGAAGCACTCTTATCTAATTGCTCAGCGGCTTTAGTTAAATCAGCTTCTTTTTGCTCTTTAATGTTATACTCAAACTTTAATGTATAAGTTACTTCGAACTCAATACCATCTTCATTTTTGTAAACAACTGTTGCCGTAGTAGATTTATTTGCAACATCTTGATAAGTTAATGTTAATTTATCGCCATTTTCTTTTGCTGCTAATGCTAATAACATTTCTGCTGCTAAAGTAGTTATTTTAGGTTCTTCCCCTTTAAGATCATTTTTATTTTTTGTTACTGTGCATATATTATTTTCACAAGGAGCATCACCACATGAATCTTTACAATATGAAGTATAAGTTATTTTTTCAAAACCATATTCTCCACTTACTACGTCAGTAAACATTTTAACAATTCCACTATCAGCATAACCTACTAATTGTTTACTTAAATCTTGAATATCAAATGTTAACGTATGATTTTCATATTTAATACTATTAAATCCATAAGTTGAAGCTTTTTCATTTAATGTTTTTGCATCTTCTTGAAGTTTTGGTTCTACTTCTTTAGTAGGATCACTAAATGCTATATAATCAATGTAATGAATATCTAATTCTTCTTCATCAGTTATTTTAGTAGTTCCTACCTTTGGTGCTACTATACTCCAAGCACTATATTGAAATGAATCATTTCTTGTTCTTTGAATATGGCTTATTGTCATTTTGCCATATATATCATCTTCATTTGTTTTTCCATCTGCATCAGTTGTATCTATACTTCTTGCTGCTAGCATTACATCTTGTGTTGTTAACTCACGGTCTGATGTGAATGCATATTCTCCTATTACATATATATCTGATATCCCTGGCTTTAGCTCTTCTGCTCTTTTTTCTAGGTCAGATATACTTACTTCTTTAGCAAATACAGGTATTGTACCTAAGAAAAACGTTGCTAATCCAGCCACCATTGTTTTTCCAAATTTATTCATATCTTTAACTTCCTTTCTTTTTTATTGATATTTTACTGTATAATTAACAGTTGCACTTACCTTGCTTCCATCACTTAATGTTACTGTTGCATTTCTTACACCTTCATTTACTCTTCCACTATCTATTCTTGGATCTGATTTTGCATATCCACTTCCGTTATATACAAATCCTACATAGTCTATTGAAGATCCATTTTTAGTTACTCCAATAATATTATATTGCATTACTGCATTTGTTCCTGCTTGAACTACTTTTTGTAATGTTACTACGTATCTTGCTTGCGTTGTTGTTGGCGTTGGAGCTTGTGTTGTTGGAGCTTGCGTATTTCTTCTTGTTGTTGTTTTCCTTTTGGTTGTTGTGTTACCTGATGCTTGTTGGGCTACTTCTTTGCTTGTTACTGTTACAGTACATTCTGCTTTCTTTCCATTCTTACTTGTTACTGTTACGGTTGCTTTTCCTTCTTTTAATGCTTTTATCTTTCCGTTTTTATCTACCGTTACAACACTTGTATCACTTGATGTCCATGTTAATTCTTGGTCTTCAGCATCACTTGGCTTTACTGTCGCCTTTAGTTCTGCTTCATCTCCTACATTTATATCAAGTGTTGTTTTTTCCATGCTTACACTTTCTACTTCTTTTCCTATCTTTTCCCATCTTGCTTCTAGTTTGATATTTTTATTTACTTTTGTATCAAAATCAAACAATTCATCATTATAATACCATCCTACAAACTTATATCCTTCTTTTTCTGGATCCTCTGGTTTTTTTATCTTTCCGTTTTCTGCTACTTCTACCGCACTTATTGTATTTCCTCCGTTTGTATCAAACGTTATCTTATATTCTTTCTTCGTGCAGCCTTTTAATAACAATAGGATTATTACTATCGCTGCGATTATTCCTATTATTACTCCTATTATTGTCTTTTTATTCTTATCCATTATTTTACTCCTTTCTACTTTCTTTATATATTATGAATTATACTTTTGAAATATTATTTTTTAAATTTTTTACTCCTTTCAGCGCATATTAAAGAACTACTTTTTCTTCACATTAATAATAACATACCCCCCCCCCAGGTGTCAAGCGAGTTTGTGGAAAAAACGGCTTTTAAAAAAAAAAATCAAGTGCATAAAACACTTAATTTTTTTATTTAATTAGTTTTTAGTTCCTTCGCCATTTATTACTATATCACTTGTTGCATATTTATTTTCAAAATCAAAATTCCAATTTGTAACATTATATGTCTTACCATTATATGTTACATTACCATTTTCATCTGATATTTTAGGAATTGGGGAATTATTTGGAACTATTATCTTACATACCTCTTCATTACCTATTTTATACGTAATTGTGTGTGTACTACTTATGTTTTCATCAGTTGCAAAGAAGAAATATGTTTTGCCATTTATATGTTCACTCACCATAGATCCATAATGTGGAGTACAAGCAAGACCATTACAACCAAATTTATCTGCAACACCTAATTCTTTTCCGCCAGTAATTGGAATAAACGTAGGTGAATTACCCTTATGAATCGTAATTCCATTTTTTAAAGACTTATAAAATTGTGAGCCTGAAAAAGGATAAGGAACTTCCGTTTGTACATATTGATATGCCATACCAAACATACCGTCATCGCTTGCTTTCCACGTTTTTCCATTATCTTCTTCATTAAGTGGTAAAGCCGCCATTGAAAAATCACCAATATGAACTCTATTATCTGTTGACCACAACTCTGCATAAGTACTATTAGGAGCACTAGCTATAGGATTTAATTTGATTGAAGTTGTAGTTTTAACAATTAAATTTGGAACATAAACGATTAAATCATTTTCTGGTATTTCAATATAAAATGCCTTTTTATCTTTACTAACTTTAGTAGCAGATGTCTGTTTTGGTTCACCTTGCAATGATGAAATGCCATCATAAAGCCCAAACGATATTGAATCAATATAAGGCTTTTCCCACCATACTGCATATAAAGTCGTATCAGATTGATAAGTATGCTCTGCACTTGGCTCGGAATATTCATATTCATCAATAAAACTTGGATTTGCTTTAGCCTTATAACCTATAATGTTATTTTGTAAATCAGTTTTATCATTAGTTTTACTAAATCCACCAAACACATATTCACTACCACGAGCATTTTTATCTTGAGAAGGTAATTTTTCACTTTCAAAAACAGTATTTAATGTGAATTCTTGATTTTTCTTATCAGTTAAATTTTCAACTATTACATATTCTTGATTTTTTAATTGTATTTTATTTTGACAATCTTCAGCATTTAACTTACATGAAGTTAATTTTGGAATAATATACGTTGGGTTTTTACTAATATTATCATAGTATGTTACAACGTTAACGATATCTTCCAATACGCATTCTTCTCCAACAGTACAAGTTACTTTTTTATTTTCACCCGTTCCATTTTTTTGGTAATTTACATTATAAGTAATTTTTTCAACTGGTGCAAATAAAATTTCATATTCTGTTGGCATGGTTTTATCTGTATCTACATATAAATTAACTTTTACTTTTAATTTATATCTTTTAGCATCATCACCATCTGCATACAATTTAGATACTGGATAATTATAGCTACCTATTCCACCAAATTTATTAATATCTGAATTGAATGCCCATGTAAGATTATCTAAATTAGTTCTATCCACAATCATGGTTTTACCATTTATTCCACTTGCTTCATCAGAACCAAAGAATGTAATATCATCCATGAAAGTAACTTCAATATTCTTTATAAATTCATTTTCAAAGAATTTATGAATTGCTGTATTTACACCCATTTGGAAAATTGCATCATAAGTAGTTGCTTCTGGATCATTATATCTAAATATAATTTGACCACTATCTCTTGAGTCTAAATCTAAATCTGGTTTTGTTTTATTAAATACACTTAAAGATTTAGTACCACTTTCATCTATATTTTCTTTTTCTACTAACGCTTGAAAATTAATCGTATAATCTAATTCATTTTTCCTATCTTTAGTAATAGCCTTTTCTGAATTCAAAATTACCCTAACTTTTGCATTTTTATTGTGAATATTAGACATAGAATTTTGCATTCCAACTACTTGAATTAATTCACTTGAAAGTTTTGAAGAAGAAAATAAAAACTCTTTTCGTCCATCAAATGTAATATATATTTCTTTATAAATTCCTTGTTCTCCTTGGTCTAAAGCACTTTGAATTTTTCCTGTAAAAGGCATTAATTTTGGAACAAAAGATGTAAATTTTTGTTTAGCCCCATTTATATATGCAGTTACCTTTTTATCGTCTTCATAAACTTTAGAAGCAAATGAACTATCTATACCATCCATTATCAATTTATCAAAATCTGTTAATGTTGTAACTTCTAGCCAATGAGCAGTTATTTCTTCGTTTTCTTGTATAGTATAGTCTTTAAGTTTACTTTCTTCGATGTCTTTTCCATCATCTTCAAAATCCTTAAAGTAATAATCTTCGGTATCACTTAATTTTTCTATGTCCTTCTTTTCTGTTTTAAAAACAGCGTATAAATTAATTTCTTGCCCGTCACTTTCAGGAATAATAAGTGCCCCATCTTGATAAGTAACATCCGTTGAGCCATTACTTGTAGACCAACCAATAAATTCATTATTAAACTCTATTTCTTTAGTACTTTCTTCATCATCTGCTTGTGCATGTTTAATGGTTAAAGTATATGGATCTTTTTCATAAGTATTATCATCTAAAGTAATACCTTCATAATAAGTTTTTTGTTCTTCTTTTTCATTTAAACCATTTTCATCATGATATATTACAGTAAATGAATCACTCGCACTATTTAAAGTAACTTCATTTGTTCCATCAATTATAGTATAAGTAAATGTTTCAGTTTTATCATTGTTAGTAAGTTCTGTTTTTAATAACTCGTGACTTAATAAATGATAACCCTCTTTAGCAGTTGATGTAATACTTACTTCTTCTTCATAATAATATTTTTTATCTTTATTATAAGCTTCACTATCAACAGTAAAGTCTTTAATACCCGTTGTTGTATTTACTGTTAAAGTAAATTGTTTTCTTTCATAATAGTATTTTAAAACTGTTGTACCATGACCATCAATTGTTGGTAATTCTTCTATTTTTTCGCCTTCGGCACTTTCTTTTAATACTGGATCTTTAAATCCCTTATCTTTTTTCTCTGGTTCAAACTCAATTTGAGTATCTGTAGTACCTTGTAAGCTAGTTGTATAATCAGCTTCTTCTTTATAGTGACCTTTGTTATCCATATAGTAGTACTCTATTTTATATTGGGTATCTTTATTTGCTGTAAAGCTTTCTTCACTTAAAGATAATGATAACTCTCCAAAGTTTCCCTTTGGTATTTCTTTTAATAGTTCTTGTTTTCCTTCTGCTACCCAACCATTAAATGTATAACCAGCTTTTTCTGGAGTTGGTAAAGTTTTATTTTCTTCTATATTGTACGTACTTTCTTCACAATCTTTACATGTTACACCAGCAACCCCTTTTGTATCATAAGTTATCTTATAATTAACTAAATCCCAATTTGTTATGATTTCTTGATTATCTTTAGTTATTTTATAATTTTCATAATATTTTTTATCAATTTCTTTTCCTTCGTAAGTAAAGTTTTTAAAGGTATAACCAGTTAAAGTTGGTTCTTCTAAAGTGTATGTATCAGTTTCAAATAAAGCATACAAATCAAGTTTGTCACCATCAGTTTTTGGAACATAATCTGCTATTGCATCATTATCAACATAGACTTTTTCACCATTTTTACTAGTTGCCCAACCAATAAAGTTATTTTTAATTGATACCGTTTTATTATTTTCTTTTCCGTTATAATTTTTTAACGTTAAAGTATAATCTTCTTTTATAATAGTGTTAGTACTAAGTTGATAGTCTTCTCCATATACAAAATTATCCGAAACCATATCTGATGTTGTTCCATCTTCTTTATGATAATTTACGGTAAATGAATTTCCCTTACTATTTATAGTAATTATGTTTTCTCCATTTATAACGTCATAATTAGACTCACTTTCAGATAATAAATGATAACCATCTTTAGCAGCTGCAACAACTTTTACTTTTTCCTCAAAATAATATTTGTTATCAGCTTTTTTAGGAGTTAATGTTACGCTTTCAACACCATTATCTTGATTTATTTGAACGACAAATTGTTTTCTTTCAAAATAGTACTTTAATACGGTACTTTCGTCACCTTTTATTTTTATGGTGTTTAAATCTAATACATCCCCATCAGCTTTTTGTTTTAATTTAGGCTCTTCAAATCCATCTTTTAAAGTTGGCGTAAAAATTGGAGTTGTATCAGTCGTTCCTTTTTCGTTTATAGTTTCATCAGCGCTTGTTTTATAATTTCCATTAGTATCCATATAATAGTACTCTACTTTATATGGTGTATTAGTATTTGCCGTGAAACTTCTTTCATCTAAAGTTAAGTTTAAATCACCATAATTGCCTTCTTCTATTTCTGTTATAACTTCATCAGTACCATTTTTAACCCATCCGTTAAAGGTGTATCCATCTTTTGTTACGGTTGGTAATTTTTTTGTATCTTCTATGGTGTATGTACTTTCTTTGCAATCTTTACATGTTGCACCCGAAACACCACTTACATCAAAAGTAACATTATAAGTTACTACGTCCCAACTAATGGTAATTTCATCATCTTCAGTTATTTTATAATCTTTATATTCATCTTCATTAATTAACTTACCATCATGCTTAAATCCAGCAAAAGTATAACCTGCTAAAGTTGGTTCCACCAAATCATATGTTTGCGTCTTAAAAACTGCATATAATTTTAATTCATCTTCGCAAGCACTTGGTACATAGTCATTTAAGTCATCTTCGTCAGCATAAACTATTTCGCTAGAATCTGAAGAAGTTTTCCATCCAACAAATACATTTGAAACTTTAATTATTTCGTCTTTGTTTTTTCCATTATAATTTTTAAGCGTTAAAGTATATGGCTCTTTTGTAATGGTACTTTTACTTAATGATATACTCTCTCCATAAATAAACGTACTTGGATTCATACTTGATAATTCGTTATTTTCATCATAATAAGTAACGGTAAAAGTATGTCCTTTACTATCAATAGTAACAGCATTTTCACCATCAATTATTTCATAGTTAAAATCATCATCCTTACTAGATGTTTTATCATTATGTTTTAATAAATGATAACCCTCTTTAGCAGTTGATGCTACATTTACTTCTTCATTATAATAATATTTATCTTTCGAAGGAGATAACGTTACATCTTTAACTCCTTTTGTTTTATTAACTATTAATTCGTATTGCTTTCTTTCATAGTAATATTTAACAACTAAAGAATCATCAGAAACTACTACTTCTTTTGCATTAGGAGTAATAAAACCTATAAAGCTTTTTACTGAAGGAATAACTATACTTCCTAGTTTTACTTCTTTAGTTTCTGTTATGTTAGCAGAAGATGGATAATCACCTTTTGTATCCATTAAATAATGTTCTACCTTATAAGTAGCCGTTTGTTCTTCTTTTTTACTAACCGCATTATTAGTAGCAACATTCGTAGCAACATCCGTTTTTTTCTGTCCTAATTTTTGCCATTTTGCAGTAATATTAATATTACTATTGATTTCAGTACTGAAATCAAATTCGTTATCACCTACAAACCATCCTAAAAATTTATATCCTACTCTTACCGGCGTTTGTGGCTTTTGTAATTTTTCCTTATATGGAACTTCTTTAGTTAGAATGCTACTACCATTATCAAGATCAATTGTTATTGTATATTTTTTCTTAACAAATTTAGCTTCTAATTTTATGTCCTTTGTAATTTTTTTATTGATATCATATTTTTTATCTTTATAATACCAACCTACAAACTCATAACCAGTTTTTTTTGGTATTTTAAGATCCTTTATCTTACTTCCTTCTTGAACTTTTCCTTCATAATAAACGCTATTACCCACCAATAATTCAACGTTATATTTGTGTGGTAATAAAAATATTAAAAGTAAAATAATAATTATAATAATCGCTGCAATTATTATATATAATTTATTTTTATTATTTTTTTCTTTTGCCACGACATTTACCTCCCAAATTCAAATTTATTTTACATCTAAAGTAATACGTAGTCAATAATTTAAACAAATTATTTTACAAACTATCTCTAGCTAAAAAAGTATTTTAATAAAAAATCTATAAGCGTAGGTAATGCTAAAACAACTCCTAAAATTAAAAATATTATCTGATATATATTATTTTTTCTTTCAATTTTTCTATCAATTTCATAAGAACATAATTTGCTTAAATCATATTTATTTTGAGTTTTTAAAACGTAATTAACGTAGTTATTATCTTCTATTAGTTTTGTATATTTTTTAGTAACAAAAGAAAAATCATACTCTTTTTTCATTTTATAAAGTTCTTTTAATTTATAATTTTGTGTTTTTATATTATTGTATTGTCTAAAATCTTTTAAAATTAAATATATTATAAAATGGTCAAGCATTAATAATCTATAATAAGCGTCATTAATATTTTTTCCAAACACAGCGCTTGATAATTCATTCGTGTAATGATAATAATCGTCAAATCCCCTAAAGTCTTTTAATGGTTCATATTTTTTAAAATCCAAACTTGTTTGACAAAGTGATTTCGTAATATTTTTTAAGGACATCCTTTTTTTGTTAATTATGAAAAAATTTCTTGAAATAGCTGGTGATAACGTTACGTTATAATAGTATAATAAATCAGATACAATATCAAACGTGCTTAAAATATCTTTAAATTCTAAATTGCCTTTTTTTGCTCCAGTAATTTTTACAATCCTTTTTTCAAATATAGATTCAACGCTATAATCAGTATTTATCTTAATAGTTACAATCATAGAATTATTTTCATATATTCTTAAAAATATGTTTAAATCTAAACATATATTATTTTCAAGATAAATAGTTACTGGCTTAAGTAAAATTATTATCGAATTACATACTTCTTGAATGAATAAATTATCAATTTTTAATAACACATTTGAATCTTTTATAAATTCCTCTATTAATGAAGATGAATCTTTTTGAATTTCAAACCCATTGCTGCTTATAAATGCTAATGCCTTATTATCTTCTATTAATTCTTCACATAATTTATCGGGTATTATTTCTAAATTATTAAGTAAATAACCTCTCATTAAAACGTACTTATTCATAATTGCTCCTTTTATTTGTTTAATATAATATCACGGCAAAATGTTATTACACAAGTATATTTATAAAAAAACAACTTCAATATAAAAAGAAGTTATTTCTTTGCATAATTATTACTTATATTTAGTTTTGCATTTTTATTTGCTGGTCCTTAATCAAATCATAATTAACTAACTTATCACCATCTAAATTCTCTTTATACATATCAATGCCTGTTATTTGACTATTTTCATATGTTGTATAGTAATATATACCCTTATCTAAATTACAGCACGAACTATAAATAGTAATTTCGTATTTATCTTCACCCATATGAACGCATCCTCTTTGCTGATATACTGATGATAAAATATGAAAGAACTGACTAATACTTTCATTTTCTAAATCACCTGATAACGAATTCATTTTGGTAAATGCAGCTTTTACAAATCTAGATGCCGATGACAAATCACCAGGTAAACCTAAAGCACCCATACCACGGCTATAAGTTTTAAGATCTAACTTTTTAGAAAAATTATTTTTAGGTGGTTCTACCGATAAATTCATATAGTTATTTAGGTTAAACATATGAATATCAAAAGTTGGGTTATTTGTTAAAACCCCCACTTCATTATCATATATCTTTAATCCTTCTTTAACACTTTCAACGGTTATGGATTTTTCTTTATCAGCGATTATCCAGTGTAATGGTGATACTGGTAGTTCATTACTAAAACTTAAATTTACTAAGTTTATTTTATTTAATAATGTTTTTACTTCGTTTATGTTAGCACATTGTGATAAAACCCAAGGAATAAACTCAAATGGTGCTACATTATCTTTACTTTCATCTTCTTGTTTATAATCAGCGTTATAAGGAAAATTAAGTCCTGCCATACCTAAACCTTTTTCGTTTATAGCATCATAATAAAGAGGATAATTGTCTAACACGTAAGCCATTCCAATAATAGCATAATGTTCATTAATATCATTTACTTTTCTAAATTTAAAAGGATAATTCCTAGGAGTTATAGTAACCGTTTCTTTATAAGAATATTCTAAGTCTAAATTTCTTCCAAAATAGTGATCTTTTGTGTTATATGTTATTGCCGTACACATAATTATTGCCTTCCTTTCATTCTACTGTTTATTTTATCATAAAATAAAAGAAAATTCCATCTTACGATGAAGTTATTTTCCCTAAGCATTTATTATTCAAATTCATTACTATGTTCTTTAAAAAAATTATTATATACTTTAACATTACTTAATTCAGTCCATTTTCTTGTTTTAACTGGATTTATATCAAGGTCATAAATTTTTGCCTCTTTTAATGCTAAAAGAAATGGTGAGTGAGTAGCAATAATAAATTGACAATTATAAAATCTAGCAGACTCTTCAATAAAAGTTTTTAATTTTAATTGATTTTCAGCTGATAAACTATTTTCTGGTTCATCTATTATATATAATGCGTTATCCTCAATTTCATTTTGCCAAAACCCTAAAGCTGTTTCGCCATTTGATTCTTGAAGTATGTTATTATTTTTTAGTCTGGTTCTAACATATTTTGAAACGGTCATTCTATTTGAATCGACTTTGTTTTTTAAATCTTCATATTGATCTAAACTTGAATAATATTTTTCTGATGGTGTATTTTTATATTCGTAATACTCGTGTACTAAATCATCTTTTCTTCTATTAACATTTGAATTTATTGCTTTTAAATCTAATAAATAATCAAATACATCATCACTAGAAATATATTTCATACTCTTGCAATCACTTTTATGTATTAATTCACAATTTGGTCTACACATTTCCACATATTGACTAAAAATTTCTCCTTTTTTATCTATGTTTCTTTTTGATGCATTTATACACTCACTTATTATATTTAAAATTGTTGTTTTTCCCGAACCATTTCCTCCATAAAAAATAGTAATTGATTCAAACTCAATGTTTTCAAATTTTTTTTCAGCAAATATTTTTAAAGGATATAGATTATTATGTATATTTTTTTTATAAAAAGCAATGGTATACTCTTCTTCTTCATTTAGAAGCTTAAATTTTTTTAAATAAATCACAATAATCACTCCTTAAATCTTTATATTATTATACCACGTATAATGTTAAACATAAAATTATTATATTTAATTTACTAATTTATAATATACGTGTTATAATCAAAAAGAAAGGCAAATTAAAATGTTAAATAGAAAAAATACTGTGATTAAGAAAAAAGAGAAACTCATTTTAAAGAAATGGATAAGAATTACTCTTTTAATAGTTTTTATTTTTTTATTTATTTTTTCATGCACTAAAATTTATTTTTGGAAAAAAGATGGAAATAAAATAAATGAAATAAAAGATAAAATAACTAAAAATGTTAAAATAGATGAAAAAAAACCAAATAATAATGCAAAAAACGTAAATCCCCCAAGCAATAAAGATAGTGATTACTGGAAGTATATAAAAACGGATATGTTAAATGTTAATTTTGATGAGTTGTTAAAAATAAATAGTGATACTGTAGGTTGGATAAAAGTTAATGGAACAAATGTAAATTATCCGGTTGTACAAACTGATAATAATGATTTTTATTTAAATCATTCTTATGATAAAAGCGTTAATAAAGCTGGTTGGGTATTTTTAGATTATCGAAATAACATCAATGATTTTGATAAAAATACGATTATATATGCCCACGGAAGAGTTGATGAAACAATGTTTGGTAGCTTAAGAAAAACACTAAATAAGTCTTGGTATAATAATAAAACAAATCATGTAATAAAGTTTTCTACTAAAACTCAAAATACGTTATGGCAAGTGTTTTCTGTTTATACTATAAAAGCTGAAAGTTATTATATAACAACTACGTTTTCAAGTGATGATGTTTTTAACGAGTTTGTAAACACGTTAAAAAATCGTAGTATTGTTTTGTTTGATACCAAGGTAAATAAAAACGATAAAATAATTACTCTTTCAACCTGTAAAGATAGTAAGGGAACTAGAATTGTAATGCACGCAAAACTAATTAAGATTGAAAATAAATAGGATTGTGAATAAGTTTTTAATGGATAGTTTAAAACACAAAAAGGTGAAGATAAATCATCACCTTTTTATAATTTTTCTTATTTTGTATTAATAGCAGCTTGTATCACAATCTCATTTGGAATAATAGAATTGATATAAAATATATAAAACTTAAAAACCTATTACAAAAACATAAATTTATCCTGAAATATAGAATAAAATTGATTTTGTTAAATCAGAACAATCACTAAAATTCTTTATTTTAAATTTGTTTAAAAGTGATAATAAAACAGTTTCATTTTCAATATTTATTTTATCAATATTTTGCCAAATAGGTAAATATTCTATTGTCATTTGAACATCATAACCAAAAAAACTAGATAAATTACAATCTTTATATAACCACGTTTCTTCATAAAAACCTGAATCAAAGTTATAAAATTCATCGTTAATTAAAACCCCGTTGCAACTTCTACCATAATTTTCGTAATTATAAACGATTTTAAATTTATAATTATCAGACAGAATATTTTCAAAATTTGAAGAACTTGCTAAAGTGAAAAAAGAAGGCTTTAGTTTAGTTACTTTCTTAAATTCACTTAACGTTTCATAAATTTCTTTCTTCGAGATATTCTTCAAAAAAAAGATATCCCCACCATCTGTTTTTTTATGCTCATATAAATTCAAGCTAATATATTCGGATAACTTTTGGTGTAACTTTTTTAATTTTGATTTATCAAAATTTTCATTTTTACCATTTATGTAAATGTACGCCGGTATTCCACCTGCCAAATATCTCCCCATAAAAAATCACACTCCTTTACTTGTAATTGGGAATAAAAATAACCTAAAACTTTAAAAGTTTTTCAAATATTACTCAAATTACATATAGCATAACTAAAATATTATGTCAATAAACTTAAAACCCAATAATTAATAACTTTTAGATTTTCATTATTGTATTATCTATAGGCTTTTTATTCCTTTTTTAATAGCTAGTAATCAGTTTTTTCTTTGAATTTCAAAGTTAATCTTAGTTTATTAGATTATTTAAATATGATAAATCTAAACTCTATATCAAATAATATTTAATTTTTTAGTATATTATTATCTCATAAAATTTATCATAGCAAATGAGATTTATATTATTTTTAAAATATGTTTTTAATTGATATTTTAAGCATTTAAAAACCAACTATTATTATATTTTCAAATGAAAAAATAATAATTAGTTGGCCACGTTTCTTATTACCCGGTATTTTAAAATTAAATATATTTTATTTTCAAGATAAAAACTAAAAAACCTAATTTCTTAAAAAGAAATTAGGCAATTGACCTAGGGCTTCATAAGTTTCCTGAGTACCAATCGATATGAAATATATCATATATTTACATATAAAGTCAATATATTTTTTATAGTTTTAAAAAATTATTACTTTCAACCGTAATAACTTTTTAATTTTTAAAATTTATTACACGCATTATTATCACAAGCTATAATAAAAAACAATCTTTTCGCAAACAAAAAAGACTAAGAATTTATTGTAGAAAAATAGGGCTCTATCCTAAAATAGACCCCTTGCAAAAATGATTTAACATTTTTTCCTTGCATAGATAATATAT